>NZ_JBSFTT010000009.1:0-52351 GCF_053591415.1 Streptomyces sp. NPDC003032
GCCACCATGCACAACCTCGCCCTCGCCGCATGAACCAGCAGACCAGCCGCCCACTTCGCGCTGGGTGACCACGGCCTTCTGCAACACCCTTTAGGTCGTGTTGCGAAAGTCCCGGCGTTCGCCTGGAGGAGCGTGTGCGATCGCGACCCGATAACGCGGATGGCGGTCCCCCCGCGCCGTTCAGGCGTGGGGGAGTGCGTGCCAGGCGGCGCGGGGCAGGCGGGGCTTTCGCAACACAACCTGGTTGCGTCGGTGAGTCCAGTCGCGCTGCCCCGCGAAGTTCACCGCCCCAGGAAGATGGGGTTCGTGAAGGCCGTCAGTGGGCCCGGGAGGCCCGGGGTCGTCGGGGGGTGGCGGACTTCCGCGCGTACGTATGACGCGTACGACGGCGTCGTGCGCCACTCCACCGTGCCCTCGCCGGACGCCGGCAGAGGGGCGCTCGTGTGCAGGACGCCCTGGTCCGTCACGATGCGCACCGTGCCGCCCGGCGCGCCCTTGACGTCCAGGCGGACCGTGACCGGGGTGTCGCGGTCGACGGAGAGGCGTTCGCCGATGCCCGCGTGTCTGCCGCGGCCGCCCGCCGCGGAGAAGGCCAGCTCCACGGATTTCGACTCGGCGATGTAGGAGCGGCCGCGCCGCAGGCCTTCCTGGATGGCCTCGCGGGTCAGGTCGTCCGCGAGGACCACTGTCTGCGGGCCGCCGATCCGGTCGGGGTCGCGGTGCGCGTCACTGTTGCCCATCGCCGGGATCCACGCTCTCCCACCGCGTACGGAGGTCGCGAGCATGCTGTCCCAGTCCGCGAGGGAGACCTCGTCGTCCGGCGTGTACGGGCCGTTCCACACCTCGACTACGTCCGCCTCGCCGAAGCCGAACTTCCAGTTGCAGCCGACGCAGGTGGCGTGCGGGTGGGCGGGGACGACGAGGCCGCCCGTGTCTCGGATCCGGCGGGCGTACCTGCCGAAGCGGTTGTCGCGGGCCCGGTAGCGCCAGTCGATGAACGTGCCGGGGTCCGTGCCGAGGGCGACCAGGTGGCCGTTGCGGGTCGTCACCTCCTCGCCGAGCATGATCAGAAGATCGTCGCCCGCGTGCCCGGCCCAGTGCGCGTGCGCGGAGTGGGTGTTGTGCTCCGAACTGTTGATGAAGTCGAGCCCGGCGGCGCGGGCCAGCGCCGCGATCTCGGTGAGGGTGCGCCTCCCGTCGGAGTACACGGAGTGCAGATGGCAGTCGCCGCGGTACCAGGCGCGGCCGCGGCCCTTCGCGCGGTCCGGCGGATAGACGGGCTTCGGGGTCCTGCCGGGCGCCCCGTAGGTGAGGGTGATCGTCACCTCGTAGGGGAGGCCCTCGGGGGCGACCGTGTACGGGCCGAGCGCGATGTGCCAGGTGCCCGCCCGGACGCGGCCCGGGATGTAGCCGGGGGTCGCCTCGTCGGCGCGGATGAAGAACTCGGTGCGGGCGCCGCCGGACCAGCCGCGGAAGCCCTTGCCGCCGAGGTCGGTGCCGCGCTCGTCGAAGACGCCGATGTCCAGGGCGTTGCCCTGCGTCCCGGCGGGGACGGGCGGCTTCTGGTAGGTGTACGCGACGCGCAGTTCGCTGACCCCGGCCGGGATCTCCACGGGCAGGTACACGAAGTCGGGCGACCCGACGGGCAGCGTGCCGCGGACCGTCCGGGTCTCCTTGCTCCCCGGCGCCCGGCCCGGCGAGGGAGCGCGCCCCTCGGCGCCGCTCGCGAAACTCACGCTGTTCAACGTAAGCGCGGCGGCGGCTCCCGTCACGAACAGTGCGCGCCTGTTCAGTCCCTCGTGTACGGCGTCCTCGCACATGCTGCGGCTCCCCAGGGTGTCGGTGGTGACGTGGGTGGTGCGTGCAACCCTGGTATTGAGCCGTGAACTGTGCGGCAAGGGAAGGCGATTTACGGTTTTCCACCCGATGGCCGGTGGCTGGTGGCCGGTGGCCCGGGAGCGGCTCCTACCGGTCTCAGGGAGCCGTCAGCTCCACGACGACGTCGTACACCGCCGGGTTCGGCGTGACCGGCTGCTTCGTCTGCTCGCGCGCCGCCTGCGTACGGGACGAGAAGTCGGGGTCGGCGGTGGCCGCCTCCCACGCCTCCTGGCTCTCCCAGTGGGAGACGTTGACGAGCTGGAAGCGGGAGCCGGCGGAGCGGGCCCGGTGCATGCGGGAGTCGATGAAACCGGGCTTGTCCCGCATGAGGCGGGCCCGCTGCTCCCACTTCTCCACGAACGCGTCGAGGTCGTCGGCGGCGATCTCGAAGACGTTGATGAACGTGACGGGAGAGCTGTCTGTGGTCATGACCGCAGCCTAGTCACCGGCATGAATCAGCCGTAGCACGGCCTTCGTTGGGGCGGTCGGCCCGGTACTCCGTGAGGAGGACTGGCCGGGGCCCGAACCCGTCCATGAGGAGGAGGCGGTCGCGACCGGTGACCGACGCGCGGGGTGCCGGTGGAGAGAAGGATCGGTCGCGGCCGGTGAGGCTCTCTCACCCCGGCCTCCCTCCCCGGAACGGAGTGTGCTCATGTCGGTGTCCAGGATTCGGCTCACTGCCGGCTTCGCCGCCCTCGGCGTGGTCGCGGCCACCGTCGGCGCCGGCGTCGGCGCCGCCTCCGCGACCACGGACCCGGACCCTGAACGGACCGCCACGGCCGACCCGGTCCACTCCGCCTCGGCCCCGTCCGGACCTCTCACCTCCACCCTCAAGGGCCGGGCCCGCATGGACTACCCCGACCCCGGCCACGACATCCAGGTCACCGTGGACGCCCGCGCCACCTTCAAGGGCGTGGGCTGGTCCAAGCCCGAGGAGGCCTCGGGCACCTTCCGTATCCACCACCGCATGCCGGGCACGGGGGCCGGGCCCGACAAGGTCAACTGGGGGACTTCAAGGTCGACTGCCTCACCACCGGTGGCCCCACCGCCACCGTCACCGGGCGCCTCGTACGCACCGGGGGCAACGTCGGTGCCTGGGACGACTATCTGAAGCGGCACGTCCGCATGGGCGTCAGCTTCTATGTGGGGCACGGCAAGGGTGGTGGGCCCAGCCGCATCGGGATCTCCGGGGGTACCGAGAAGGGCCGGCCCCTGCTGAGCACGTGCATGGCACCGGCCGCCGACTCCAAGGTGGTCAAGGGAGGTTACGTCCTCACGGACAAGGTGCCCACCTACTCCCCCTAGGGCGGGGCGGTCCTAGTCGGTGGCCCCCGCCGCGAGCAGCGCCGCCTCGGTCTCCGGATGCGGGCCGTTGCGCGCCCAGCGCAGGGGGGACCAGCCCGTGCCGCGGTCCTCGCGGAGGTTCGGGTCGGCGCCGTGGGCGAGGAGTTCGCGCACCGCGTCGACGTAGCCCCAGCAGGCGGCCCCGCACAGCGGCGTGCCCTCGGAGCCGTGGCCGCTCTCGGCGTCGGGCGGCGCGCCCGCCGCCAGCAGGAGCCGTACGGCCGCCGCCTCGCCGTTCACCGAGGCGGAGTACAGGGGCGTCGTGCCGTCGGCGTCCGGCAGCCGCGGGTCGACCCCTGAGCGCAGGAGGGAGGCGACGGCGGCGGTGTCGCCGAGCATCGCGGCGAACACCAGGCGTGCGGTGAGCTTCTTCTGCCGTCGTCTGTTCATCGGCGCCAGGGTAATGAGCCCGCGGCCATGGACCAACCGACTTTCCGGGGATAGGAAGGGGCGGAGGAGGCCCCGAAAGAAAAACCGAGCGACGTACCGAACGACGCACCGAAGGAAGCGCCCCGCCACACCCCCACCCCCCGGAGGCCCCGTGCGCATCTCCGCGACGCTGTACATGACCGACACCACCATCGGCCCGGCCCGCCTGGCGAGGGAGTTGGAGGGGCGCGGATTCGACGGCCTGTACATCCCCGAGCACACCCACATCCCCGTGCCCCGCGAGACCCCCTACCCCGGCGGCGAACTGCCGCCCGAGTGCGCCCGTATGCTCAGCCCCTTCGTCGCCCTCGCCCAGGCCGCCGCCGTCACGGAGAGGATCACGCTCGGCACGAACATCGCCCTGGTCGCCCAGCACGACCCCATCGACCTGGCGAAACAGATCGCGACCCTCGACCACCTCTGCGGCGGCCGCGTCACCCTCGGCATCGGCTACGGCTGGAACCGCGAGGAGGCCGAGGACCACGGGGTCCCGTGGCCCCGGCGACGGGCCGTCGTACGGGAGCACATGGCGCTCATGCGGGCGCTGTGGGCCGACCAGCCGACGGCGTACGAGGGTGAGTTCGGGGCGGTGCGTCCCAGCGAGGTCCATCCGAAGCCGCGGCGCGCTCCCCGCAAGCGGCTCGGGAAGGGACCGCTGTACGGACCGCGCACGCTCATCGGCGGGGCCGCAGGGCCGGGGCTCTTCGCGCACATCGCGGAGTACGCCGACGGCTGGATGCCCATCGGCGGCAGCGGACTGCGTGAGGCGCTGCCCGTGCTGCGCACGGCGTGGGCGGACGCGGGGCGCGAGCCGGGCGACCTGTACGTGGCGCTGACGGCCGTGGCCCCCGAGGCGGGCAAGCTCGCGCACTACGCGGAACTGGGCGTCGACGAGGTCATCGTGCAGCTGCCCGCGGCCGGCGACGCGGAGGTGTGCGCGGCGCTCGACGCGGCGCAGAGGCATGTGAACCCGTGAATTCACCGGGAACCGCATGGGGCGGAAGTATCTGTACAGGTCAGGCGTTGTCGCTCGTATGCTCGGAGACATGACCAACAGCGCGCAGCCCCCCGAGGCCGGACGACCCACCGCGAACGCCATGCGGCGCGCGCTCAGGCGGGCCAGGGACGGCGTCGCGCTCGACGTGAGCGAGGCCGCCGTCCTGCTCCAGGCGCGCGGCGAGGATCTCGACGACCTCACGGCGTCCGCGGCGCGGGTGCGCGACGCGGGGCTCGACGCGGCGGGGCGGCCGGGCGTCATCACGTACTCGAAGAGCGTGTTCATCCCCCTCACCCGGCTCTGCCGCGACAAGTGCCACTACTGCACCTTCGCGACCGTGCCCGGCAAGCTGCGCCGCGACGGGCACGGCATGTTCATGTCCCCGGACGAGGTACTCGACATCGCGCGGCGCGGTGCAGAACTGGGCTGCAAGGAAGCCCTGATCACCCTCGGCGACAAGCCGGAGGACCGCTGGCCGGAGGCGCGCGAGTGGCTGGAGGCGGAGGGGTACGACGACACCATCGCGTACGTCCGTGCCATCTCGATCCGCATCCTGGAGGAGACGGGCCTGCTGCCGCACCTCAACCCGGGTGTGATGTCGTGGACGGACTTCCAGCGGCTCAAGCCGGTCGCGCCCAGCATGGGCATGATGCTGGAGACCACCTCCGAGCGGCTGTGGAGCGAGCCGGGACAGCCGCACCACGGCTCGCCCGACAAGGAACCGGCCGTGCGGCTGCGGGTGTTGGAGGACGCCGGGCGTTCGTCCGTGCCGTTCACCAGTGGGCTGCTCATCGGGATCGGCGAGACGTACGAGGAGCGCGCCGAGTCGCTGTTCGCGCTGCGCCGCGTGGCGCGGTCCTACCACGGTATCCAAGAACTCATCATCCAGAACTTCCGCGCCAAGCCGGACACGGCGATGCGCGGCATGCCCGACGCCGAGATCGACGACCTGGTCGCCACGATCGCCGTCGCCCGGCACATCATGGGCCCGGCGGGCAATATCCAGGCCCCGCCGAACCTCATCGCCGGCGAGTACGAGCGGCTGATCGGCGCCGGCATCGACGACTGGGGCGGTGTATCGCCGGTCACGATCGACCACGTCAACCCCGAGAAGCCCTGGCCGCGCCTGGAAGAGCTGGCCGAGCGGTCCGCGGCGGCGGGCTTCACGCTCGCCGAACGCCTCTGCGTCTACCCGGAGTTCGTGCGGCGCGGCGAGCCCTGGCTCGACCCGCGGCTCCAGCCGCACCTGCGGGCGCTCGCCGACCCGGAGACCGGCCTCGCCCGGCCCGACGCGACGGTCGAGGGGCACCCCTGGCAGGAGCCCGACGAGGGGTACGTGGCGTCGTCCGGCCGCACCGATCTGCACCGCACCATCGACACGGACGGCCGCACCTCCGACCGGCGCGACGACTTCGACGAGGTGTACGGCGACTGGGAGGCGCTGCGCGAGCAGGCCGCGCCCGGCATGGTCCCGTCCCGCATCGACGGCGACGTACGCGCGGCCCTCGCCACGGCCGCCGACGACCCGACCAGGCTGACCGACGACGAGGCACTCGTCCTGCTGCACGCGGACGGGCCCGCGCTGGACGCGCTGTGCGGCATCGCGGACGACATCCGCAAGACGGTCAACGGCGACGACGTCACGTACATCGTCACCCGCAACATCAACTTCACCAACGTCTGCTACACCGGCTGCCGCTTCTGCGCCTTCGCGCAGCGCAGGACGGACGCGGACGCGTACACCCTCTCCCTGGACCAGGTCGCCGACCGCGCCGCGCAGGCCTGGGACGTCGGCGCCGTCGAGGTGTGCATGCAGGGCGGCATCCACCCCGACCTGCCGGGCACCGCCTACTTCGACATCGCGCGGGCCGTGAAGGAGCGCGTGCCGGGCATGCACGTGCACGCCTTCTCGCCGATGGAGGTCGTCAACGGCGCGACCCGGACCGGCCTCTCCATCCGCGAGTGGCTCATCGCCGCCAAGGAGGCCGGGCTCGGCTCCATCCCGGGCACGGCCGCCGAGATCCTCGACGACGAGGTGCGCTGGATCCTCACCAAGGGGAAACTGCCGACGGCCACCTGGATCGAGGTCATCAAGACCGCGCACGAGCTGGGCATCCGCTCCTCGTCCACGATGATGTACGGACATGTGGACCAGCCCCGGCACTGGCTCGGCCACTTCCGCACCCTGGCCGGAATCCAGCAGGAGACCGGGGGTTTCACGGAGTTCGTGACGCTGCCCTTCATCCACACGAACGCGCCCGTCTATTTGGCGGGCATCGCCCGGCCCGGACCGACCACCCGCGACAACCGCGCTGTCACGGCCATGGCGCGCGTCCTGCTCCACCCGCACATCCCCAACATCCAGACCAGCTGGGTGAAGCTCGGCCAGGAGGGCGCCGCCGAGATGCTGCGGTCCGGCGCCAACGACCTCGGCGGGACGCTGATGGAGGAGACCATCTCCCGCATGGCGGGCTCCAGTTACGGCTCCTACCGGTCCGTCGAGGACCTCGTCGCCATCGCGGAGTCGGCCGGACGGCCCGCGAAGCCGCGTACGACCTTGTACGGCGAGGTGCCCGAGGAGCGGCAGCTCGCGGCCAGGGCCTCCGACGGGCAGCTGCCCGAGCTGCTGCCGCTGGTGGACTGACGGCGGAGCGGGGCGGTGACGCCCGTGCGCCTCATGGCGTACGGGCGTCACACCGCCGTCAATCGGGGAGGCGCCCTAGCGGGTCAGCCCGCCTCCGAACTCGACGCGGTTCTCCGGCAGTCCGAGCGACTTGGGGCTGAAGGACGTGATGCCCGTGACGGTCAGGCCGCCCGCGGCCCCGCGCAGGTGCCAGGCGGCGCCCGAGTCGGCGTACGTGCCGTCCTCCAGCGGGGCGGTCGCCGTCAGGTCGGCCCTGCCGTCCTTGTTCGTGTCGGACAGCAGGACCTGGCTGCCGAACTTGTCGGCCTTCTCGGAGGCGCCGGGCACGCCCGTCGTGGACTGCTGGAAGGCCTGCGCGCCCGTGCCGGTCAGGCCGGAGCGCGAGCCCTTGAGCAGTACCGTGCTCCCGGAGTCCGCGACCGACTCGATGTCCTCGCCGGGGATGCCGACGGCGATGTCCGCGTAGCCGTCGCCGTTCGCGTCGCCCGCGCTGATCGACGAGCCGAACTCGTCGCCGTCCTCGCCGACGCCGGGCACTCCCGCCGTGTCCTGGGTGATCTTCGCGGTGCGGGTCGTCGACGGACCGGACGCCGTCCCGTACTTGATGAGGACCGTGCCCTTCTGGTACGGCATGTCCTCGTAGTTGTTGCCGATGTCGCGGACCACGAGGTCGCCGTAGCCGTCCTTGTCGACGTCGGCGATGGCCCCGCCGAGGGAGGCCGCGAGCGGCTTGGACGTCGTGCTCACGCCGTCCTTGCCGCCGGCCCAGAACTTGCTGGCGTACGCCTTCTCCTCGAAGCCGTGGCTGGAGACGATGTCGTCGGCGCCGTCACCCGTGAGGTCACCCGTGACGAAACCGGCGGGGCCGAAGACCTGGCTCGTGACGATCGCCTGGGTGCTCGCGGGCTTGCCGTCACGCGTGAAGGGGCCGTACGAGATGGCCATGCCCTGGTTGTCGTTCTCCGGGTCGTCGCTGCTGGGCGGGAGGTCGACCGTGACCAGGTCCCGCTTGCCGTCGCCGTTGAAGTCGCCCGCGGTGACGTGCCCGCCGTTCCAGGGCATCTGGGTGCTGCCCTCGCCGGACAGGCCCGTGGCGGAGCCCCACAGGACGACGGCCTTGCCGTCGGAGCCGCTGACGACGAGGTCGGTGTACTGGTCGCCGTCCAGGTCGGCGGCGGCCGTCTCCTGCCCGAAGCGCCCGCCGTCCTCCGGCTCTCCGGGGACGCCGGCAGTGGCGCGGCCGAAGGTCTTCGCGTGCGCGGTGTCGGGGCCGGACGCCGAGCCGTGTACGACCGTCACCGTGCCGGGCGTCGTGCCCTCGTAACCACCGACCGAGGAGATCGCCAGGTCGGCGTACCCGTCGTGGTCGAAGTCGACGAGCGGGGTGCGGGGCGGTACGGGCGCGGCCGAGGCGGAGCCCGCGGTGGCGACGAGCGCGAGGGGCGTGACGAGCGCGGTGACCGCGATGGCGGCCGTGAGGGAGCGTCGCACTGATCCTCCAGAGGGTGAGGGGTGGATGGCTGGTGTCGGGGGGCGGGTCAGCCGCGCAGCCGCAGGCCGAACCGGGCGTCCTTCTCGGGGGCGCCGAGCTTCACCGGGCTGAGCGTGGTGGCACCCGTGGTGGTCAGGCCGCTCGCGGAGCCGAAGAGGTTCCACAGGGCGCCCGAGTCGGCGTACGTGCCGTCCTCACCGGCAGCCGTGGCGGTCAGGTCGGCCTTGCCGTCCTTGTTCAGATCGGTGAGGGACACCTGGCGGCCGAAGTCGTCACCCGCCTCGGAGGCACCGGGCACCCCGGCCGTCGACTGGTTGTAGGCGATGGCGCCCGCGCCGGTCATGCCGCCGTTCGCCTTGGAGGCGCCCTTGAGGAGGACGACCGCGCCGGTGCCGGTGCTCGCGTCGAGGCTCTCGCCGGGGACGCCGACGGCGACCTCCGCCTTGCCGTCGCCGTCCACGTCACCGGCGCTCAGGGACGCACCGAAGGCGTCGTTCTCCTCGCTGGCTCCGGGGACGCCCGCGGTGGCCTGCGTGATGACCTTCTTGCGCGCGTCGGTGGGGCCGGTGGAGCCGCCGTACTGGATGGTGATGCTGCCCGGCGCGGAGTCGATCACCTCGGTGACGGAGCCGATGTCGCGGGTGATCAGGTCGCCGTACCCGTCGCCGTCGACATCGCCGACGGTGCCGCTGTACGCCGTGCCGAGGGACTTGGCGGTGTGGGAGACGCCGGTCCTGCCGCCCTTCCAGAAGCGGGCGTCGTGCGTCATCTCTTCAAAGCCGTGCGTGGTGACGATGTCGTCGGCGCCGTCGCCCGTCAGGTCGCCCGTGATGAAGGAGGCAAGACCGGAGGGGCCGTCGTCCGTGGTGATGCTGTCCTTGGTGCGGGACTCGCCGTCACGGGTGAACGGGCCGTAGTGGATGGTCATCCCGGACACGTCCGGGTCGTCGCTCGGGTCGTCGTTCACGACGAGGTCGCGCTTGCCGTCGCCGTTGAAGTCGCCCATGGCGAACTCGGAGTACATGTTCGGCAGGAGGGTGTTCTGGCCGGTCAGGCCATCCTTGGAGCCCCAGAGCACGGTGGCCTTGTTACCGTCCCCGTCACCACCGCTCACGAGCAGGTCGGTGTACGAGTCGCCGTCCAGGTCACCGGGGAGCATCTGGTAGCCGAAGGCGTACGTACCTTCGAGCTCGCCGGGGACACCGGGCGTGGCCCGGCTGATGAGCTGGTGGCGCGCCGTGCCGGGGCCCGAGGCGGTGCCGTACACGACGGAGATGTAACCGGTCTTCTCGACACCGTCGACGGTGCCGTGGGGAGCCGCGACCGCGAGGTCGGCGTATCCGTCGTGGTTGAAGTCGGTCACCGGTGTGCGGGGCGGCAGGGGCGCGGCCGCCGCGGAACCGGAGGTGGCGAAGAGCATGGCGGGGGTCGCCAGCGCGGCGACCGCGACGGCGATGATGAGGGTACGGCGGGGCACGGAGCCTCCTGTGAGGTACGTCTGTGACGCAACGGGAGACGGGTTGTCCGAAGAGAAGGTTGTACACCGCAGGAACTCCGTTACGTCATACGGACATTCGACGGGCGTCAGTCCGTGTTCACCCCGCGCCCCGCCCGTATGCGTGAGACTGGCCGACGACCAGCGGGCGCGGCAGGGGCGGGAGGGGCCGGGATGGCGCGGGCGAGGGTGTCGATGCAGGAGCTGATCCGGCGCAGACGGCGGGCGGGCTTCGTGGGCCGGCGTGAGGAACTGCGGCTCTTCCGGGAGAACTTCGAGCTGCCCGTGGACGACGACCGCCACCGCTTCCTCTTCCACGTGCACGGCCCCGCGGGCGTCGGCAAGACCTCGCTCGTACGGGAGCTGGGCCAGCTGGCGAAGGACCGCGGCGCGCTGGTCGCCCACGTCGACGAGGGCGCGGGCGGCATCCCGGAGGTCATCACCGAACTGGCCGCCCAGTTCGCACAGCAGGGGCGGACGGCGAAGCCCCTGGAGCGGGCCCTCGCCACCCATCGGCAGCGCAGCCACGAGGCCGTCGCGGCGGCTCTGCGCGAGCCGGAGCCGGACGCGCCCTCCATGGGCGGTGCCGTGGCGGCCCGCGCCGGGGTCGTCGGCCTCGGCATGGTGCCGGTCGTCGGCGCCTTCGCCGGAGTCGTCGACGCGGAACGCCTCGCGCGCGGCGCCGACCGGCTGCGCGCCCGCTTCCGCACCCAGGAGGACGCTCGCCTCGTCCTGGAACCGGAGCGCGTGCTCACCCCCGTGCTCATCGACGAGCTGGCCGAGGCCGCCGACGCCGCGCCCTGGCTGGCCCTCTTCTTCGACACGTACGAGCGGACGGCGCCGTTCCTCGACCGCTGGCTGCACGACATCATGACGACCGACCGGTACGGCGAACTCCCCGCCAACGTCGTCCTGGTGACCGCCGGGCAGCGCCCCCTCGACCCGGCCCGCTGGGAGGGCGCCGCGGACTTCGCCGCCGAACTGCCGCTGCGGCCCTTCACGGAGAGCGAGGCGCGCGCCCTGCTCACCGCCAAGGGCCTCACCGAGGAGCCGGTCGTCGCGGAGGTCCTGCGCCTCTCGGGCCGTCTGCCCGTGCTCGTCTCCACGCTCGCCGAGAGCGGCCCCGCGCGCCCCGGCGACGTGGGCGACCCGAGCGCCACGGCCGTGGAACGCTTCCTGAAGTGGGAACAGGACCCGGCGCACCGGGCCGCCGCCCTGGCGTGCGCGCTGCCCCGGCGCCTCGACGAGGAGGTCGTACGGGCGGCCACCGGCGAGGCCGGTGAGGGCGGTGAGGGACCGGCGGAGCTGTACGCGTGGCTGCGCGCCATGCCGTTCGTGCGGGCCGACCGCGGGGGCGCGGCCCGCTACCACGGCGTCGTACGCGCCCCGATGCTGCGCCTGCGCCGCAACTCCGCCCCCGAGTGGTGGAGTGCGGGGCACACCCGGCTCGCCGAGCTGTACGAGCGGCGGCGCGTCGCGCTGGAGGAGGACCGGGACGGGCCCGGCCGCCCCTGGACGCGCCCCGCGTGGCGGGCGGTGCGCGTCGAGGAGCTGTACCACCGGCTGTGCGCCCGGCCGCGCGCCGCGCTGCCCGCCGTGCTGCTCGACGGGGTCGAGGCGTGCCGCGTGGACACGGCCGTGGCCCGCGAGTGGGTGCGCGCCGTGTCGGACGCGGCCGACGACACCGGCGCGGAGCACCTGGGGTCCCTGGCCGCCGAGTGCCGGTCCGCCCTCGCCTTCGGACAGGAGGGCCCGCTGCTGGTGCTCGATGTGCTGCTCGGCCGGGCGGAGCTGGACGACGAGGGCAGGGTGGCCGCGTACAACGCGCACGGCCTGCGGCTGTTCCTCCTTGGACGGCTGCGGGACGCCCTCGGCGACCACGAGCGCGCCATCGCCCTGGATCCCTCCGATCCCTGGGGTCACCACGGCCTCGCGGTCACCTACCGGGCGCTGGGCGAGTACGAGGAAGCCCTCCGGCACCTGACCGCCGCGGCCGGTGCCGCCCCGGGCGCCGCCTGGGTGGCGCGGGAGCGCGGCGAGACCTACCGCCGCATGCGCCGCCCGGAGGAGGCCCTGCCCTGGCTGGACCGGGCGCACGCGCTCGACCCCGCGGAGCCGCTGACCCTGGGCAGCCTCGGCCAGGTCAAGTTCGTGCTCGGCCGCCCCCGGGAGGCCCTGGACGACCTGGACCGCGCGGTCGCCCTGTGGCCCGACTACACCTGGGCCCTGACCCGCCGGGCCCGCGTCAGACAGCATCTCGGCGATGTCTCCGGCGCCCTGGCCGACCTCGACCGCGTCCAGGAACTCGCGCCGGACGCCGCGGGCACCCGGGGCGAGCGGGGTGACGTCCTGCGCTTCACGGGCCGCCATGAGGAGGCCGTCGCCGAGTACGAGTCGGCCCTCGCCCTGGACCCCGGCTACGCGTGGGCGTGGGGCAGCAGGGCCCTGTCCCTGGAAGCCCTCGGCCGCGCCGACGAGGCCGTGGCGTCCCTGGACGAGGCGCTGCGGATCGATCCCGGGTACGCGTGGGCGCGGGAGCAGCGGGAGCGCCTGCTGCGCTGCCCGGAACCGGGGATTCCGTAGCAACTGCGAAGCTCTGGTGAACGTCGTTCAAAAGCGACCTCGGGGGCGACTCCTCACATACCACTTGGCGCCTGAATCGAACGTTCCCGATCGATTACAGTGCTGCGAAGTCGCAACCGGTCGAGGCGCGGCGAGGCACGTCGAAGCACGTCAGGGCAGGTCGAGACGCGGAGAGGGAGGTCCCGTGGGCACAGCGGCAGCCACCGGTGTCTGGGGCCGCGCCGAGCAGCAGGACTTCCGCAGCCGGGTGCGCGGCACGCTCCTCGGTGCCGCCCTGGGCGACGCCTTCGGGGCGCCCGTCGACCGCCTCTCCCTCGACGCGATCCGCGAGGAGCACGGCGCCGAAGGCCTCACCGAACCCGTCCCCGCGTACGGCAGGCGCGGCGCGGTCACCGCCGCCACCCAGCTCACCCTCTTCACCGTCGACGGGCTCATACGCGCCCAGGTGCGGCGCGACACCGGCGCCTGGCATCCGCCGACCGACCTGCACCGCGCCTACCGCCGCTGGATCGCCACCCAGAGCGACTGGGGTCCCGACGAGCGGCGCAAGGAGGACGGCTGGCTGGCCCGCGAGGAGTGGCTGTACGCACGCCGAGACCCTCCCCGTGCCTGCCTCCTCGGCCTCGGGAACGTCGTCATGGGCACCCTCGAAACCCCCAAGAACCCCGACGAGCGCGGCCCCGAGGCCGTCGTCAGATCCGCGCCCTTCGGCCTCCTCGTCGGCTGGGAGCCACAGCTCGTGCTCCAGCTCGCCGTCGAGGCCGCCGTCCAGACGCACGGCCACCCCACCGCCTATCTCGCGGCCGGCGCGCACGCCGCCATCGTGCACGGCCTCGCCCGCGGGGAGTCCCTCGACGGCGCGATCCAGCGGACCCTGGCGATGCTCGCCACCCGCCCCGGCCATCAGCCCGTCACCGACGCGCTGCGGCACGCGCTGGGCGCCGTACGGCAGGGCATGCCCACGCCCGCGCGCGTGGCGGAGCTCCTGACGGACGGCACCGCCGAGGGGGCGCTCGCCGCCGCCGTGTACTGCGCCCTGGTCGGTGAGGACATCCGCCACGGCGTGCGGCTCGCCGTCAACCACGGCGGGGCGTCGGCCGCGACGGGCGCGCTGTGCGGGGCGCTGCTGGGCGCGCTGCACGGGGAGACCGCGCTCCCGCCGGGCTGGCTCACGGAGCTGGAGGGCCGCCCCACGATCCTGGAGCTGGCGGACGACTTCGCCATGGAGATGACCCAGGGCCCCGCCCTGCACGGCCCCGCGGCCTCGGCCCCGGGCTGGCTCGCCCGCTATCCGCGCGCCTAGTCCTTCACCGGGGTGGCGACGGCGCCGTCCTTCGGCTCGGCCGGAAGGGGAATGGCGGCCGCGCCCGCCGGGCCGCCGTCGTCATCCGTGTTGATGCGCTCGATGAGCGCGTCCCGCTCCGGGGTGTCCTCCGGCTTCAGGTAACCGATGAGGATGTAGAGGACGAGCGAGACGGCCAGCGGGATCGACACCTGGTACTGGAGGGCGACGCCCCCGTCGATCGCGTCGTTGATCGGGTAGTTGACCAGGTAGAAGGCGAACAGTCCGGCGCCCCAGCTGGTCAGCGCCGCGGTCGGCCCGGACTTGCGGAAGGTGCGCAGCAGGCCCAGCATCATCGGGATCGCGATGGGCCCCATCAGACCGGCGACCCACTTGATGACGACCGTGATGATGTCCTTGAACGCGGGGGAGTTGACCTGCGTCGCGACCGCCATGGACAGGCCCAGGAAGATCACCGTGGTCAGCCGGGCGGCGAGCAGGCCCGTCCGCTCCGACCAGAACTTCGCCCTCGCCGAGAGCACGGGGGCCACGTCCCGGGTGAAGACGGCGGCGATCGCGTTGGCGTCGGAGGAGCACATCGCCATGGTGTGCGAGAAGAAGCCGACGATGACCAGGCCCAGCAGACCGTGCGGCAGCAGCTGCTCGGTCATCAGGGCGTACGCGTCCGAGCCGTCGGGCTTCTCCGCGTCGACGAGCAGCGGCGACATCCACATGGGGAAGAAGAGGACGACCGGCCAGACCAGCCACAGGATCGCGGAGAGCCTCGCGGAACGCGCGGCCTCCTTGGCGTTGGCGGTCGCCATGTAGCGCTGCGCCTGGTTGAGCATGCCGCCGTTGTACTCGAAGAGCTTGATGAAGAGGAACGCCAGCAGGAACACCGTGCCGTACGGCCCGACCAGTGGCTTCCCGTGGCCCGCCAGCTCCGGCTCGTCCCAGACCCCGAAGAAGCCGCCGAACTGACCCAGCTCGGCGACGACGGCCACGAACATCGCGATACCGGCCAGCAGCTGGATGATGAACTGCCCCAGCTCCGTGAGCGCGTCCGCCCACAGTCCGCCGATGGTGCAGTAGATCGCCGTGATGACACCGGTGATGAGGATGCCCTGGTTCAGCGACACACCCGTGAACACGGACAGCAGCGTCGCGATCGCGGCCCACTTGGCGCCCACGTCCACGATCTTCAGGAGCATCCCGGACCAGGCGAGAGCCTGCTGCGTCTTCAGGTTGTAGCGGGTCTTGAGGTATTCGAGCGGCGAGGCGACATGCAGCCTCGATCGGAGCCGGTTGATGCGGGGAGCGAAGAGCCGCGCGCCGATGGCGATGCCGAGTGCGATCGGGAAGGACCAGGTGACGAAGGACGTCACGCCGTAGGTGTACGCGATGCCGGCGTACCCGGTGAACATCACCGCGCTGTAGCCGGACATGTGGTGCGAGATGCCCGACAGCCACCAGGGCATCTTGCCGCCGGCGGTGAAGAAGTCGCTGACGTTGTCGACCCGCTTGTGGGACCACACGCCGATCGCGACCATCACGCCGAAGTAGCCGATGAGCACGGCCCAGTCGAGACTGTTCATATGGCCCTCCAGGGGTCTGCCTGGTGAACTGCGCATAATGGCTCGCACTCCGCCAGTACCGGCCGCTGGAGACATGAACGGCCCGGAAGTGCGTGCTCATCGTGGGTTCGGGCATGCGTCGGCGACAACTGGGGGTAGGGTCAAGAGCATGTAAAATCGTTCGGTTCACTGACCTGTGTTCATATATCTGACCGGCACTGAGACTCGGGCAGGGGCGCGGGGAACTGCGCGACCAGCCATGACGCACCCGCAGTGGACACTTACCGCATCAGTTCCCCCGCATTGACGAGCAGCGACTGCCCCGTGATCGCCCGAGCCCGCTCCGACGCCAGAAAGACCACCGCGTCGGCCACATCCCCGTCCGTGGCCAGATCGGGCAGCGCCATACGCGAGGCGAGCCGCTCCCGGACCTCCGCCTCCGGCACCCCCTCCGCATCCGCCGTGAACCGGACATACGCCTGCACCGGCGGTCCCCACATCCACCCCGGCAGCACCGTATTGACCCGGATGCGATGCGGCCCCAGCTCCCGCGCGAGGGAGTACATGGCGGAGGTCAACGCCCCCTTCGACGCCGCATACGCGGCCTGCCGCACCTGCGAGGGCGCCGCCACCGCCGACTGCGTCCCGATGAAGACCACCGAACCGCCCCGCCGCTCCTTCAGCGCGGGCAGACACGCCCGCGTCATCCGCAGGGTCCCGAGCAGATTGACGTCGACGACCCCGCGCCAGGTCTCGAAGTCCGCGTCCTCCAGGCCGCCGAAGTAGCTGTCCCATGCGGCGACATGGGCGACCGCGTCGATCCCGCCGAACCGCTCGCACGCAAGAGCGGCGAGGGCCCGGCACTGGGCCTCGTCGGTGATGTCCGTGACGCGATGGGCGGTGCGCGTGCCCCCGGGATCGATCTCGGCGGCCGACTTGGCGAGGTTCGCCTCCGTGCGCGCGCCGAGCACGGCGTTGCCCCCGTCCCGTACGACGGCCGCCGCGACCTGGTGGCCGAGCCCCGCGCCGACACCCGATACGACGACGGTCTTTCCCGCGAGCGGTGACGACGACGGCATGGAGCGCCTCCCGGCTCTGGCAGTTTGCCTGACGGCGCGTCAGAGTATGGGCGTCCACCGGAGGACGGAAGAGGGAGACAGGGGAGAGGCATGGCAGAGGACACCCGCAGTGACGTGTACGCCGAGCTGGCCGCCGTCGGGCCCTACGGAGTGCACCCGGGGCACGCCCTGATCACCATGGTCGAGCCGCACCCGGGGCACGAGTTCGCGTACAACCGCTGGTACGAGGACGACCACTACTACGCGGGCGCGATGGCCATGCCCTGGATGTACGCGGGTCGCCGCTGGGTCGCCACACGCGAGCTCCAGCTCCTGCGCCACCCCGACAAGTCCGCGGTCGCCGAGCCGGTCACCGCGGGGTGCTACCTCTCCACGTACTGGGTGACGGACGGTCGCTACGACGACCACATGAAGTGGACCGTCGGCATCAACAAGCGGCTGAACCGCGACGGCCGCGTCCACCGGGAACGCACCCACGTCTTCACCGCCTTCCAGGACCACGAGGCGACCGTCTACCGGGACGGCGCGGCGGGCCCACGCGACTTCCACGCGCTCGACCACCCGTACAAGGGGCTGGTCCTTGAGGTCGTCGACGCGGAAGGGCCGGAGCGGAGAGGCGAGTTGCTGGAGTGGCTGCGGGCCCGGCAGCTGCCGCGCGCGCTCGCCGGGTCGCCGGCCGCGATGGTGACGGTCTTCCGGCCGACCCCGCTGCCCGGCGACCGGATGGCGTACGTGAAGCAGGTCGAGGGCGTGGACACCCGGCTGACGCTGCTGTGGTTCCTCCAGGAGGATCCACGGGAGTGCTGGGAGGCCCACTTCGCCGGGCGGGACGCGGCCGTGGCCGAATCGGGCCTCGGGCACGTGGAGCTGGTCGCGCCCTTCATCCCGACGGTGCCGGGAACGGACCTGTACGTCGATCAGCTGCGCTGACCCAAGGCCGAGCCCCCTCGGCCGGGACGGCGGGCCAGTCGAGAGGGCTCATACGGTGGTGCTTATGCGGTTGTGGTGCTGCGGTTGTCCTTGTGGGCCGGGGTCTCCGGCCGGTGCGCTGTCGCGTCGTCACGCGAGATCGGCAGCCCCCCGGCTCACCTCGGTGACGAACGCGTTCCAGGAGTCGGCGGGGAAGGCGAGGACCGGGCCCTCGACGACCTTGGAGTCCCGCACCGAGATGCCCGCCGTCATCGGGGACTTGACCTCGACGCAGGCACCGTTCCCGGTGGAGTACGAAGACTTGACCCACGTATGCGAGACACCCTGCTGAATTGCCATGTTTCCTCCGGTTGCCCAGTTGTTGAGTTGCTGTCCCGCGTGATCGCGGTGTGCGCCAACACTGCTGCTCGATGGCGTGAACGACGCTACTCGCCAACATCGGCACGTGAAGGGGCCGTTCACTCGACCGGATGGCACATTCCAGGGGGGCCTTCCGTCCCGACGTGGGAAGGGTGTACCGTGCGGCCTTTTTCCGGGAGGGGGCCGGGAGGGGGCGGTTCCGCGGCCCTCGGTCAGCGGGCGTACCCCTTCGCGATCTCCGCGATGAGCTGGCGCGACTGCTCCACGTTCAGCGCCTGGGCCCGCAGATGCTCGTACATGACGCTGTACTGCTGGACGTCGTTCGCCTTCTCCAGGTACAGATCGCTCGTGACGCCCTCGATGTAGACCACGCTGGAGTCGGCGGCGTCGGGGAACTCCAGGATGGCGTACTGACCGTTGAGGCCGGGGTGCGCGCCCAGCTCGAAGGGGATCACCTGGACCGTCACGTGCGGCAGCCGGGACTGCTCCACGAGGTGCTCCAGCTGCTCGCGCATCAGGTGCCGGGAGCCGACCACGCGGCGCAGCGCGGACTCGTCCAGAACGGTCCACAGGCGCAGCGGATTCTCCGGCGCCGCGATGCGGTCCTGGCGGCGCATGCGCACCTGGACGCGCTTCTCGATGTCGGTCGTCGTGGTCTCCGGGAGCGCGCCGGTGATCAGCGCCTCGGCGTAGGCGCGGGTCTGCAGGAGGCCGGGGACGACCTGCGGGTCGTACACGCGCAGGGACGCGGCGTCCGTCTCCAGACCGATGTACACGCTGTACGGGATGTCGCCGAAGGAGTGCCACCAGCCTTGCTGGCGCGAATCCTTGGCCATTTGCATGAGGGAGTCGACGACGCGGTGGTCCTCGACCTCGTAGACACCGCACAGGTCGCGCACATCGCGCTGGCTGATGGAGCGGCGGCCGTTCTCAAGGCGGCTGATCTTCGACTGCGAGACGAGCAGGCGCTCCGCGACCTCCTCGGCCGTCATGCCCTTGAGCTCACGGAGCCGGCGGAGCTCCTGGCCCAACCGGCGTCGCCTGACGGTGGGATTGACATTGGACGCCACGGGACGTGCACCTCCGGCTTGCCTGCCTCGATTTGCGTATCTACTGCTCAGCAGAGTGCCACCAACGTGTGTGGCACCGCTGGGAAACAGCGGATGTGCGAACGTGCGGGCGGACGTATGCGGGTGCGAGCCGTCCTCGCGGCGCCAGAGGGTGTGCGGCCGCGCGGGGTGGCGGTGCCGGGTGTCGTCGTCCGGACGGTCCGGTACCGCTCCCCACGCGGCCCAGCGGCTCCCGGACCGGGTCTGGGGGGACTGCGGTGCGGCGCTGGTGCGGCGGTGCGGTGATGCGGTGGTGCTGAGCGGTTACGTGTGTGCTGCCGAGCGGATGGTGCTGTGCTGGTGATGCCTGTGCTGCTGGTGCCTGTGCTGCTGGTGCTGTGCCGTGCTCAGTGGGCCACGGCGCGTGCCATGGATCCGCGGCGCGGCTGCATCGGGATCCGGTCGGGGTCCATCACCGCCCTGGCCGGCTGCCGGCCGCCAGGACCCGCGGGGCCCGTGGGACCCGCCGGTGCCGCGCTGCGGCGCGGCTGAGCGGCCACGCCGTTCTGGACGTCCATCACGGCGTGCGCCACGAGGCCGCCCATGGGGTCGTGCCTGATGAGGTCCCGGAGCCGGGAGCGCGATGAACGCCCCTCGTTCCCGGGGTACAGATGCTTGCCGAGACCGACCGCGTGGGCCAGCGCGGCGAGCGCCGCGGTCCGCGGGTCCGGCGGTACGCCGGTGCGGATCGCCGAATCCAGCCGGGACCTGATTTCCCGGCTGATGGCCGTCTCCGTCGCTTGGTAGCGAGTCGTCGGCAGCACCCCGCACATCTGGCCCGCCACGGCATGGACCATGCCGCATCGCTCCAGGTGCGAGAGGTACGTCTGGCGCAGCCCCAGGCGGGGCCCGCCGATCCAGTGGACGGCCCGGACCGGGCTGCCGCGCCTGCGCAGCAGCTCCAGTGCGGAGTCCAAGGTCGGATCTCCGGTCGGCCGTGGCATCACCACGGCGATACGATCCCCGTCTGGGGCTATCCGTCCGGCCAGCGCCAGCTCCACTAGCTGTGCTCCGGCCAGACCGAGGTCGAGCGACTGCGGCTGCGCTGTGGTACCCGTGGCCGGGTCCAAAGCGAGCAGCAGAAGCTCCTCCGGAATTGTTCTGCGGCTCCTGCCCATCCATGCCTCCCCGCGTGGATGAGTGACAGGGTGACCCCTCTCACATTGGTCTGTCGAGAGCGCGTGGGCGGGATGTACGGGAACCGGTAGGTATGTCGTTCTCGTCTACCACGGGGGTTAAGCCCTCACACAGGACACTGGTACACGGTTCGGACAGTGGGGTCCGACCGGATTCGGCATACGGCATGGCGTACGAGGAGGCATCGGTGGCGGGCGAGACCCCCGACAGGTCGAAGCAGCGGAAGTCGTCGGGGAACCCGACTGCGGGGAACCCTTCTGTGCCGGCACCGGAGGAACGGGACCCGCGGCTCGCGGTCGCCCGTGAGATCCCCGCCGCACGGGAGGCCGCCGCCGGCGGTTCCACTCCGGACACCCCCGAAACCCCCTCGGGGACCCCGGCCGGCGACGCGCGGCTGCGGGACGCGGTGGCGGCGTGGGTCGCCACGTCGGACGACGACGCCCCGGCGGCCAAGACGCCCGCCGAGAGCGGCGGCGCCGGGACCGGCAGTGACGGTCCTGCGGCAACCGGGGAGGCTGCCCCCGCGGAAAACGCCGCCCCGGCGAGGACGGTTCCAGCCGGACCCGAGCCCGGCGCCGAGTCCGGCGATGGGACCCAGACTGACGCCGAGTCCGACGTCGGGTCCGGCGCGGGGGCTCAGGCTGACGCCGAGCCCGGCGCTGAGGTCCAGGCTGACGCCGAGTCCGAGTCCGGTGCTGAGAACCTGGCTGACGCTGAGTCCGGTGCCGGGTCCGGTGCCCGGACTGAGTCCGGCGTTGGGGCCCAGGCTCAGGCCAACGCCAACGCCAACGCCGAGGCCCAGGCCGAGACGGGCGCCGAGCCCGAGCCTGGCGCCGGGGCTGACCCCGAGTCTGGCGCCGGGTCCGAGGACCAGGCTCAGATCCAAGCCAACGCCAGGTCCGGCGCTGAGGCCCAGGCTGACGACGCCGAGCCCGCGTCCGAGCCCGAGACTCGCGCTGAGTCCGGCGTTGGGGTCCAGACCCAGGCCGACGCCGAGGCCAAGCCCAAGACGGGCGCCGAGCCCGAAGCCCAGGTCCAGGCTCAAACCGGCGCCGAGTCCGGCGCTGGGGCCCAGGCCGGCGCCGAGTCCGGGGTTGGGGCCCGGCCCCAGGCCGACGCCGAGTCCGGCGCCGACGCCAACGCCAAGAGCCCCCGTGCCGCCAAGGGCAACGCCGCTCCCGCCGGCAAGGGCGCCGAGGCCGCGTCCCCCGAGGGTGCCGAGCCGCGCTCCGGCGGCGCCGCCCCGGTCGGCGAGAGTGCCCAGGCCGCGTCCGCCGAGGGCGCCGCGCCCCGCTCCGGCCGCGGCGAGTTCAGCGGCGTGGATCAAGCCACCGCAGTGTTCAAGGCTCCGAAGGTCACGCCCGCGGTGGATCAGCCGACCACCATGCTCAAGCTCGGCGGCGAGGCTCCCGGCAAGGGCGCTGCGAAGGAGTCCGCAAAGGACAGCGCAAAGGACAGCGCAAAGGGGAACGCAAAGGGTGCCGC
Source organism: Streptomyces sp. NPDC003032 (assembly GCF_053591415.1). Classification (NCBI taxonomy): domain Bacteria; kingdom Bacillati; phylum Actinomycetota; class Actinomycetes; order Kitasatosporales; family Streptomycetaceae; genus Streptomyces; species Streptomyces sp. NPDC003032. The sequence goes on from NZ_JBSFTT010000009.1 coordinate 21,819, forward strand.
AGAGCCCGAGCGTGACGTGGAGCGTGACGCCGAGCGGACCAGCAAGTTCGTCGCCCTGAAGCCGCTCGACGGGCCGCCCGCGCCGCAGGCCGGGGGCAGAGCCGAGCCCAAGGCCGCTCCCCGCGAGGTCACCGGCCCCAAGGCGCCCCCGCCAGCAGAACGTACGACACAGCAGCCCCTGCCCCCCAAGCCCCCGCTCGACCTGCTCGCCGAGCTGACCAACACGCCGCCGCCGCCCGAGACCCCGGTCCGCACGGCCGTGCGCAGGTTCAAGATCTGGACGCCGCTGGTGCTGCTCCTGATCGTCGCCTTTGCGGTCGTACAGGCTGTCCGGCCGCTGCCGCCCGCCACGCTCACCCTCACCGCCGAGCAGTCCGTGTCGTTCGAGGGGGACAAGCCGTCCATGCCGTGGCCGGCTCAGGGCCAGGCCGCGATGGACGTCAACGGCATCGGCTCGTTCGGCACGTCCGGCGACCAGAAGCCCGTGCCGATCGCCAGCATCGCCAAGGTCATGACCGTTTATCTGATCCTGCGCGACCATCCGCTGGAGAAGGGCCAGGACGGTCCGAAGATCCCCGTCGACGCCGCCGCGCAGAAGCACTACGAGACGGGCAAGGCGGAGCAGGAGTCCGTCGTCAAGGTCACCGAGGGCCAGAAGATCTCCGAGTACGAGGCGCTGCAAGCGGTCATGCTGCCCTCCGCGAACAACGTCGCGAAGCTGCTCGCCCGCTGGGACACCAAGAGCCACTCCGAGGACGAGTTCGTCGCGAAGATGAACAAGACCGCCAAGGAGCTGGGGATGAGGAACACCCACTACACGGACCCCAGCGGCCTCGACAAGACGACCGTCTCCACCGCCGAGGACCTCGTGAAGCTCGGCCGCGCCGCGATGGAGAACCCGGTCTTCAACGAGATCTCCCGCCAGCCCAGCTACAAGGACCTCAACGGCGACAAGCAGAACAACTTCTTCGGCCTCGTCCCGACCGTCGCCATCGGCATCAAGACCGGCACGACCACGGCCGCGGGCGGCAACATCCTCTTCGCCGCGGAGAAGAAGGTCGGCGGCGAGACGCAGACGATCATCGGCGCCGCCCTCGGCCAGTTCGGCAAGAACGGCGTCGCCAACATCGACGAGGTCACCGGCGTGACCCGCAAGCTCATCGAGGCCGGGCAGGACGCGCTCACCGCCAAGACCATCGTGAAGAAGGGCGATGTCGTCGGCCAGGTGGACGACGGCCTGGGCGGCACGACCCCGGTCGTCGCCACGAAGGACGTCTCCGCGGTGGGCTGGTCCGGCCTGACCGTGAGGCTGCACCTGGAGGAGCGGAAGGGCGAGCCCGTCCCGCACACGGCGAAGGCCGGCACCAAGGTGGGTGTGCTGAGCGTCGGTGACGGCAAGGGCGACGCCGTGGAGGTGCCCGTGGCCCTCCAGAAGGACCTCGCCGAGCCGGGCCTCGGCGCCAAGCTGAAGCGCGTCGGCTGACCGAGCCGCAGCGAGCAGAGCAGCGCTCCCCGCGGGGGGAGGCCCACCCCGGGCCTCCCCCCGCGGGTGCGTGCTAGCGTCACAAGCTCGGGGGGCAGTACGCCGGGGCCGAGTGCGGGGTGTTCCGGGACGGACCCCCGTCGGCTCGACCCGGGGCATACAGGGACGACACGGGGAGAGCCTCCAGTGGCCACAGCGGAGCCGACGCGCGCCGACGACGAAGCCGAGCCGGACAGCAGCGAGGGCGAGAGCCCGGGCACCGGCCCGCGAATACCGCTGCCCTCCGGGCCGCAGGCCCGCGAGGACACCCTCGTCACCCGGCTGACGCGGCGCCTCCAGCGCCTCCAGCGCCACCCGGTGACCACCGCGACGGTCGTCGCCGCCGTGCTGCACGTCGTCTGGTTCTTCACGTTCGCCAACAGCGGCGGCGACCTCGCGGCGCAGGACGCCTGGGCGGAGTTCGTCGGCCGGCACCCCGATTCGGCGTACAACCTCGCCTGGTACGGCGGCATGCACCCGGTGTCGTACAGCGTCGTCTCGCCGTACCTGATGTCGGTGCTCGGCGTGCGGACGACGATGATGATCGCGGGGACGCTCTCCGCCGCGCTGCTCACGATGATCCTGGTCCGCAGCCGGGCGGTGAAGCAGCCCCTGTGGCCCGCCCTCGCGGGCGTCTTCGCCCTCTTCTGCAACGCCGTGTCGGGCCGCGTCACCTACGGCCTCGGGCAGATGTTCGCGCTCATGGCGGTCGCCGCCGTGTTCTGCTGGCCGTACCGCTGGCGCTACAAGCGGTGGGCGAAGGCCCTGGTCGCCGCGCCGTTCGCCGCGCTGGCCACGATGGGCAGCCCGGTGGCCGGTCTCTTCGTCGGGCTCGTCGCCGTCGCGCTCTTCCTCAGCAAGCGCTACCCGGGCGCGTACGCGCTGGGCGTGGCTCCCGCCGTGGTCGTCGGGCTCTCCGCATGGCTCTTCCCCTTCTCCGGCACCCAGCCGATGTCCTTCGGGTCGGCGTCGCTGCCGCTGCTCTTCGCGGTGCTCGTCTACTTCCTCGTGCCGAAGGAGTGGAAGACCGTACGGATCACGACGGCCGTGTACGCGGTGTTCGTGCTCGGCGTCTGGCTGATCAGCTCGCAGATCGGCTCCAACATCACCCGTCTCGCGATGTCCTTCGCGGGCGTCGTACTGCTCGCCGCCCTGCCGTTCACCGTGCCGAAGTCCCGCAAGTGGTACGCGCTCGTGCTGGCCCTCGCCGGGTTCACCGGGTGGGTCGGGTTCAAGGCCGGCGACGACGTGGTGCACACCAGGCCGGTCGCGTCCTGGACGCGGGCGGTCGCGCCGCTGATCGAGGAGTTGCAGGACGTGGGCGCCGCCAAGGGCCGCGTCGAGGTGGTGCCCGCCCGCAGCCACCGCGAGGCGTCCGCGTTCGCCCCGTACTTCCAGCTCGCCCGCGGCTGGAACCGGCAGGCGGACATGGAGCGCAACCCCATCTTCTACGACGACACCCTCAACTCCGCGAACTACCACGAGTGGCTCCAGCGCTGGTCCGTGCATTACGTCGTGCTGCCCGAGGGCGAGCCCGACGGCGACGGGGGCAAGCGCGAGGCGCAGCTCATCGGGAAGGGCCTGCCGTATCTGAAGCAGGTGTGGGTCGACTCCAACTGGCAGCTGTACGAGGTCGTCGACCCGACGCCGCTCGCCGAGCCGCACGCCGTCGTGGAGCGCGCAGAGCCGGGCGAGATGACGCTCCGCGTGAAGGAGCCGGGCCGTGTCCTGATCCGTATCCCGTACTCGCCGTGGCTGAGCGTCGTCGACGCCGAGGGCAAGGGCGTGGAGCGGCCCGAGGAGACCGAGGAGTCGCAGCGGCGGCGCGAGGCGGACGACGGACTCCCCAAGGAGTACGCCAACGTCCACGGCTGTCTGCGGGAGGCGCCGGAGGACCACAACGGCGACAAGTGGGTCGAGCTGATCGCCCCGAAGGCCGGCACCTACCGGCTCGGCTCGCCCTACCAGCTGCCGCGCGGCACGCCCTGCCCGGAGGGGCTGGGGCGCTGAGGCCCGGCGTCAGCCGCCCGGCGCCGCGCAGATCCCGGAGGCGGGCAGACGGCCGGGCCCGGTCTCCGACGCGGCCTCCTCGCGGACCGCGTCGAGCTGTCCGAGTAGCTCGTCGAGCCGTCTGCCCGTCGGGTTCCTGAAGTACTGCAGGACCGCCCGGTGGAACGCGTCGCGCAGCCCCGGCGGCATCACGTCCGAGGCGTCGAAGCAGAGCGTGCGCGCCTTCTCGGTGAGGATGCCGGCGATGCGCCGCCCCGTCGGGTCGGTCGGCTGGGGGTCGGTGGCGTCCGGGAACAGCGGCCGCAGCTCGTCCTTCGCCTCGGAACGCCACAGCGTGCGGGCCGTCCTGCCCGACAGGCGCTCGACGAGGGTGCGGGCCGCCGGGTTGTCGCTGAACACGGCGGCCATGTCGCCCGCCACCTCGTACGCGCCGTCGTACGCGGACCGGCCGCGCAGAAAGCCCGCCGACGGGTCGGCGCGCACCGGGTCGTCCGCGTACACGTACCGGATGAAGGCGCTCTGGTGCTCGTGCGTGCAGCGCGGCGTCAGCGAGTCGAGCAGCCCGCGCGGGCTCCCGCCGCCCTTGGCCGCCGGGTCGGGAGTGCCCACGTACGACATGGTCAGGGACTGGTCGATCGACGCCTTGGAGCGGTCGCCGAGCAGGTCGGCCCAGGTCGTCCACGCCCTTCGTACTCGCGGGTCGCGCCAGCTGAGCCGTCCGGTGGCCCACTCCGTGTAGACGTCCGGGCCCGCCTGGTGGAGCAGGATGTCCTCGACCCAGTCGGTGCCCGGCCAGCCCGACGTGGCCTGCGAGGCGAGCCCCACGCACCACTTCGGGGCGGCGGCCGACTGCCCCTCCTTGCTCCACACCAGGCTCTTCAGGTCGACCTTGAGCGGCACCCAGTAGGTGCGGCGCGTGCCGTCGACGACGAGCGGCGGCGCCCACGGCGGGTAGGCGCGGGCGGCGGCCGTGGCGGTGAGCGGCTTGAGACGGTTGGCGCGGGCGTACTCGGTCAGCTCGCCGACGCTGTTGAGGATCGCCACGTCGGGCGGGTCGTCCGCCTCCAGCTGCGCGACGAGCGTCTCGCGCAGGGAACGGGTCCCCTGGTAGGTGTACGTCTGTCCCGTGCCGGCGTCGAGTTCGTTCAGCATCGCTTCGAACGCCTCGCCCTCGTCGCCCGTCCAGGGGCCGAGGACGACGAGCGTCTCTTCGGGCCGGTCCGCGCAGGCACCGGCGGTGACGGCGAGCAGGCAGGCGGCCAGGAAGGTGCGCAGGAGGCGCAGGGGGGCGGGGGCCGGGCTCATGTGGCGGCTCCGGAGCGGGAGATGAGGACGTACTCGCGGCGGTAGGCGTGCAGCGCGGTGTAGACGAGGCCCGCGTCGAGCAGTCCCACCGGCCCCACCCAGGGCGCGGCGCCGTCGAGCGAGGAGAGGCGGCCCTCGGCGAGGGCGCGGTCGGCGCGGGCGTCCAGGGAGGCGATCAGGCGGGGGTGCGGGCGGCCGAAGGGCCGCGAGTCGACGGTGGACTCGATCGCCGGTGACGTCGCGCGGGACAGCTCGCCCGCCGTGGCCGCGACCCGCTGCTGGGCGCGGTGGGCGAGCACCGCGTCGGCCGTCAGGAACGGTAGGGCGAGCAGCGGCAGCGCGGCCACGAGCAGCGGGACGCTGACGCGCAGATGGAAGCGGTGGTGGAGGAAGACCTGGGTGCGCCACAGCCCGGCGGTGAGGAGCACGAGGGCGGTCGCGGCGACGACGGCCGCGGCGATCACGCCACCCCCGAGGGCCGCCCGTCCCGCGAGCCTGCCGCGCAGGCTCTCCTCCAGCGCGGAGATGCGGTCCACCACGGCGGTCGCGTCGGAGCCGGTGCGGGGTTCGCACGGCGGATAGCCGCCGGGGCCCGTCTTGCGCGGGGGCACGGCGGGCGTGCAGAGCATGCTGCGGGCGTACGAGAGTCCGGCGTCCCGCAGCGCCGGGTCGCCGACGTTGTTCTGCGCGTAGGCGATCCAGGTGCCGTAGTCGACGACGAGACCGGAGACCACGTCGAGCTCCTGGCGCTCGGCGGTGGTCAGGGCGCCGCTGCGGGCCACCTGGTTGAGGCTCTGCGCGGCCCGTTTCGTACGCGTGAGGTAACGGTTGCCGATCCCGGAGAGCCGCACCGACTCCCCGGCACCGAGGCTCTTCTCCGCCTCGCGGTCGGCGATGCGGAGGGACATCTCCGCGTCGGCCAGATCACCGAGCGCGGGCAGATAGCTGCCGCGCAGCGCAGCGGAGTCCGCGCGGATCTCCGCGTACGCCCACCCGAACGCGACGGACGCGACGACGGCGAGCAGCGGCAGGGCGATCATCCGCTCGCGCAAATAGGCACGGTTGCGCGGCCGCTCGGTCAGCGGGGCGGCCCACAGGTGACGCCACAGGCGACGCAGCACGTCGGCGACGACGAGACCGACCGGGCGCCAGGAGGAGGTCATCGGAGGCCCCCGGGCGGGCGGCCGCCGGGCAGGACGGTCGTGCTCGACCGGACGCGGGCCGCCTCGGCGCGGTCGCGGGGCCGTTCGGTGAGGGGGGCGGTGGGCCGGAAGTGGTTCATCGGGGGCCGCCAGGGGAGCGGGCGCCCGGCAGGACCGTCAGGCTTGACTGGATGCGGGCCGCCTCTACGTCGAACTTGGCGATGCGGTCCAGGAGTCGCACCGTGCCGCGCTCCGGGTCGCGGACGCGGACGAGGCGGCGCAGATGGTCCCGCATCGCCGTGTCGCCCGTCTCGCCCGCGAGCCGCCAGGCCGTGCCGAGGAGCGCCTCGGCCGCGTCCCGCGCGCCCCGCTTCAGCTCGGCGCAGGCCCGCTCGAAGGTGCGGTGCAGCTCCTCCTCGTGCTGGTAGTGGGCGACCTGGGGGTCGAGGCGGCTGTAGAGGTCGGCGTCGTCGGTCCAGCGGACCAGGACCGGCCGCGCGGCGGGGAGTTCCAGCTCCTCCGGATGGTCGTCGGCGTCGATCTCCACCTCCGTCAGGAGGAGTTCCTTGCCGAGCTGCGCCGGGTCGTAGGGCGCGCCGACGCAGAGCAGATAGGCGCGGGTCTCCTCACCGCACGGACTCAGCTCGTACTCCTCGACGGGCCCGGCCGCGCCCGCGCCGACGCCGGACAGGTCGACGCGGGCGGGGGCGAGCGCGGTCCGCACCGGGTGGACCTGCTCGAAGGAGTGCGGGCGCACCCCGGCCCGGTGGTAGAGGCGCAGGCGCAGGCCGGTCACGTCGCGTTCGGCGGCCCTCCCGGTGAGCGCGGCCAGCTCGCCGGGCAGCCGCGTCAGATCCTCCACGGCACGCGTACGGCCGCCCAACGCGCCCGCGATCAGCAGCAGTTCCTCCGTCTCCCAGGCGTCCCCGATGCCCACGACATCGCAGTCGAAGGCTTGCGCGCACCTTTCGACGCGTGCGCGCAGATCCTCGCGCGACTCGTATCCGGGCTCGTTCTTGCCGTCGGTGAGCAGCAGCGCGTGGCGTACGTAACCACTGGACCCGGCGCCGGGCAGATCGCGGAAGAGGAGCCTGGCCCGCTCCAGCCAGGTGCCCATCGCGGTGCCGCCGCCCGGTGTGCAGTCGTACAGGGCGGCTTCGGCGGCGGCCCGCGACTCGGCGTGCGCGACGGCGAGCCCGGACCGCCTCGGGTAGATCATCGCGGTCTTGTCACCCCCGGCGACCAGGGCGAACAGCGCGCCGTCGGGAATCCTGGCCAGTGCGCTGACGGCGGCGGCGCGGGCGGCGGCGAGACGGCTCGGCGGGATCACCATCGAGGAGGAGTGGTCGATGAGCAGCACCTCCGCGAGCCTGGGCCGTGGCCGGGGCGCCCCGGCGGCCGTGTCAGGCGTGTCGGGCGTGTCCGGCGCGGGGGCGCCGGGTCTGCGGACCGTCACCGTGAGGACCGCGTACATCCGCGCCGGTTCCTCCGTCCCCGGCGGACGGAGGCGGGGGCGGGGCAGCTCGACGACCTGGCTCACCTCAAGGCCGACGCGGGCGCGCGGCCCGGCGCCGGCGCCGGCCCCGGCTCCGGACGGGCTCAACCGCCCTGCTGCGTAGGAGTGCTGTTCCTGATCCAGTTCCTGATCTTCTTGCCCGGCCATGGGGTGTCCCTGTGGTGTCGTAAGGCGAAGGGGCGTACCGCGTAGGCGCGGTCCAGGAGGAGTTCGGCGAGCGGCACCTCTGTGTCGCGGGGCGGCGCGTCGCGGGCGGCCTGGAGGGCCAGACCACGGTAGAAGCGGGACAGGTCCTTGCACAGCTTCCGCTCGTCGGCGGGGAAGTCGAGCAGCGGGTCGGCCCTCGCGGCGACGCCCCGCAGCTCGGCGCCGGTCATCCGCGGGGTGCCCGCGGGCGGGTCGAGCAGGCGGTGGGCGACGCCCCACACCTCCGCCTTCATCCGCACGCGGGCCTGCTCGTCGGTGAGGCCGTGCGCGGAGAAGAGACCGGCGAGGCCCCGCAGGGCCGTGCCGAGGCCGTCCGGGTCCCGCGCGTGGTCGGCGCGGATGCGCACGGCGGCGGTGCGGGCGGCGGTGCGGTGCCGGGAGTGCTGGGGTACCGCGTCCAGCGCGGCGATCGCGTCGGCGAGGGCGTCGGGGCCGCCGAGGGAGAGCCGTGCGCGGGCGGCGCCGAAGGCCGCGCTGCCCAGCGACGGGTTGCGCAGCCGTACGGCCTCGTAGAACGTCAGGGCCTCGTGCGGTCGCCGAAGGTGCTCGGCGCAGTGCCCGAGGGCGAGCTTGGGCGCGTACTCGCCGGGGATCGCGCCGTAGACCCGGTCGAAGTGGTCGCGGGCCTCGGCGACGCGGGAGCGGGCGAGCGCGAGCAGCCCGCGGTGCCAGTCGAGCCGCCAGTCGTACGGGGCTCTCGCGGGCCCTATGGCGCCCTCGGCCAGGGCGAGCGCGGTCTCGGCGGCGGACAGGGCGTCGGCGTCGCTGTGCGGCTCCACCCGCAGCCGCAGCCGGCAGCGCAGCAGATGCACCTCGGGGGAGTCCCGCCAGTCGCCGGTGTGCTGGAGCAGCGCGGCCGGGTCGTCGTCGCTGAGCCTGCTCAGCTCGCCGTGGTGGTCGTCGTCCGGGTCGGGGCGCGGCACCGGCAGGCGCCGTGCCACCTCGGGCGGGCCGGGAGCGGGATAGCGGGGCGCGGACGGCGGGGCGGCCCAGCGCGAGACCTCGGGGGCGGCGCCGAGCCCGCCGTCCAGGGCGTACGCGGACTGGAGGAAGAGAGGCGAGGGCTCGAAGGTCTCCACACCGGTCCGCAGCGACCGCAACTCCCGGAACACGCCCCGCAGTTGCTCCTCCATCTCCCTGGCGGTGGCGAAGCGGTCGGCGCGCCGGGTGCGGGTGGCGCGGCGCAGGGCACGGGCGAGGGAGACCAGGCCGAGCCCGCGGTGCCCGGCGGACGCGTCGTCCAGCGGGCCGAGCGCGGCCAGGTCCGCCAGGTCGTGGCGGGTCGCGCCGAGGCCGCACAGGGTGCGCAGCGTCTCGCCGAGGCTGAACAGGTCGTCCTGCGGCTCGGACTCGCCGTGGTCGCCGACGCTGGGGGCGCGGTAGAGGGACGTGGTGAGGCCGGGCGCGCCCGCGCGGCGCACGCTTCCCACGTCGATGAGCTTGGTGGTGGAGCCGTCGTGCATGACGTTGGGCGGCTTCAGGTCTCCGTAGACCTTGCCGCGTTCGGGGGCGTGCAGATAGGCGAGCCCGGCCAGGATGCGCACCCCGTAGGCGAGAGCGAACTCCCGGAAGCGCTCGTGGCCGAACTCCTCGGGGTGCTCGCGGGCGCGGGCCCGCACCTCTTCGAGGTTGAGCCCGTCGACGTACTGAAGGACCAGGAAGTCCCCGACACCCGGGTGGTGCCCGTAGTTGAACACCCGGATGAACCCGTCGTGGTTGAGCTCGACCAGCTCCCTGCGCTCGCCCTTGAGGAGGCTGTACGAGTCCGCGGCGAGGTCCGCGTGCAGCATCTTGATGGCGACGGCGCGGTCGTCGACCTTGGTGTCGTGGGCGAGGCAGACCTCGCCCATCCCGCCGTAGCCGAGGGGCCGCTCCAGACGGTACTGGCCCGCGAGCAGCGTGCCGGGCGGCAGCGGGAGGCCACTGGGGCCGGTGAGGTCGGGGCCCCCGCTGTCCGCGCGGTCCCGGAGGGTGATCTCCGGCAGGACCGTGGGGTCGGGGTTCTCGGCGGGGAGTGTGACGCGGGCGGGGCGTGGCGGGGGAGCGGCGGCGAGGCCCGGGTCGACGATCCAGTGCTGGGAGGACTCGTGGTCGGCGGAGGAGTACGAGGGCCACTCGCGCTCGGAAGAGGCCGGGCCGGGCGTCGGTGCCGGCGTGTCCGACGCGGTCTGCGCGGTCTCCGCCGAGTGCAGCCCGGTCCGCGGGTCCACGCGCTCCCCGCTGGCGAGGCAGTACCCGGTGGGGGTGACGGTGCCCGAACAGCCCGGGTGCGGGCAGGACTTGACGGGCGTCACGCGTCACCGTCCGCCTCGGCCAGGCGCCGCACCACCCGTGCGAACGCCTCCACCGCCCGCTCCGCGTCGGCGAGCGGACACGGCCCCGCCATCAGGAGCCGCTGCGCCTCGCGGTAGGGGCGGACCGCGTCGGGGTGCTCGGCGAGGCCGCGCCGGGCGAGGCGGGCCAGGTGGTCGCGGAGGAGCGCGCGCAGGCGCAGATGCTCGTCCAGGACGTCACGGAGCGCGGTCTCGGCGGCCGTGGCGCGCACCAGATAGGTCTCCACGGCCTGCTCGGCGTACGAGAGCTTCTCCAGGAAGCGCGGCCCGGCCCGCCCGGTGAGCGGCCGCAGCTCATCGCTGAGCTGCACCGTCCACAGCGCGGCCCGCGCCGCGTATCCGGTGGCGACCGGGGGGTCCACGACGTGCGGCTCCACGCGGTGGAAGAGGCGCCGGGCGCGCCGCTCGGTGTCGGCGAGGTCGTCGACACGGGCGCCGATCCGCTGCAGCCACTGGGCGGCCCGTTCGGCGGGCAGCAGACGCTCTCCCATGGCATAGGCGAAGCCGTGCGAGCCGTCGCGCACGACGAGCAGCAACCGGGCGCCGCCTTCGGCGAGTTCCCGCAGAATCCGCACCGCGGTGGTCGGCTCGGTCGGAGACCGGTCGGCGTACAACACGGCGACGGCGGGCCGCCGCCCCGGCACCGCACGCCGCCGCCCGGCATGCCGCAACTCGTGCCGCAACACGGCGAGCGCCTCGCGCAACTCGCTCTCCCCGGGGTCGTCGAGGGCGGCACCCTCCACATCGAGAACAAGCCCGAGGCTGCCGCCACGGGGGGCGATACCGGCACGGGAGAGGTGGGGGGCGCCGCCGGTGGTGTCGGGGGGTGCGGGGCCGGCTCCGGCTCGCGGCCCGGGGCGGGGCCCGGCTGCCGGGAGGCCGGGCTCCAAGGGGCTGACCGCCAGGTGTGGGGCCTGCTCCCGGTCGGCCATGTTCAGGACGACGTACAGCGCCTGCCGGGCCCGCTCGTCGTCATCGGCGATGAACAGGACCTCCGTGTCCCAGGCGTCGGCGTCGGCGTTCAGCCAGCGGGTGACCGTGCGCTGGAGGCCGTGCGGGCGGGCCGCGCGGGTGGCCTCGGCGGAGACGATCCGGTGGCCGGGGACGGCATGCGGGCCCGTCACGTACCGCTCGGCGAACCGGCGGAAGTACCTGGCGACCGTGGCCGCCGGAATCATGTACCCGTGCTCGCCGCTCTCGTCGGCCTGCGCGACGATCCCGAGCAACCGGTCGCCGCCCTCCTCCAGCACCCCCGAGCCACTGAACCCGCCCCGCAGCCTCCCCGCCCCCGTGAGGTCGATCTGCACCCGCTCGTCGCCCTCCCCGCCGGGGCCCATGCAGGCGCCCGTCAGCCACTGCCCGCCCGACTGGTACTCGGGGAAGCCGTCGATGAGGACCGGCGCGCCCCGGTAGTCGAGCGTGCGGTGCAGCGTGACCGGCGACGGCACGGGCGCCGGCTCGTCCAGGACGAGCACCGCCAGGTCACCCTGCGCCTTGCCGAAGGCGGGCACCCAGTGCCCCGCCGCGACGCTCGCGGTACGGCACGGGGTGCGGGTCAGGCCCTGGAGCAGCGGGAACTCGACCTGGACGCGGTCGGGCCGCAGCCCGGTCGCCGGATCGCGCACGACATGGGCGCAGGTCAGTACGCGGTCACTGCCGAACAGCACGCCGGCGCCGAGGACATCACCGCTTCCCGACGCGGCCCACCGCCGCAGCCGCACGCGCCAACTTCCGTGGTCGGCCAGGGGTTTGACGTCCCCGGCCGTCGCTCCCCGCTCTCGGTCCCCGTCCCCCATGCTTCCTCAGGATAGGCGCGGGGGAGGGCAATGACGCCTGGGCTGCATGGGGAGGTATGGGGAGGTAGTGAGAGAACTCCGCGCGGGTCCCCTCACCCGGCCGAGACCGGGAACGCCACGTCGCACACCTCGTCCTCGGGCCCGCTCTGGTTCCAGTCGGCGAAGTACACCTCGCGGCACGGCCCCGCCAGGGCGAGCCCGCGCTCGGCGGCCCAGGCCTCCACGGCGTCGTAGGCCGCGATGATCTGCGGGTAGGCGACCTGCGCCTTGGTGATCCGCGTGCAGGCGAGCCGGCGCGCGGGCTCCACCCGTACCACCGCACCGCTCGCCCGCCCCTGCCCGGCCGCCCACGCACGCGCGGCCGCGGCGTCCACGACCGGCACGCACGACTCGGCGGGCCCGTCGCTCTCCTCGGTCACGTCCGCGTGGTAGACGACGAAGTGCGGGGCGGCCATGCCGCCGCACTCGCTCTCCGCGGCGCGCTCCAGGCGCTCCGCGGAGGAAGCGATCCAGGCGGACAGCTCCCCGGCGCTCACATGGCGGGTCTCACTGAGGACGTGCGTCTCCGGTACGTCCACGGTCTTCACTTCGAATGTCGCGTACAACTCGGCGTTCCTTCCCGACAGTCGTCCACGGAGGTACCGCGCGAGCGTCCGCTGCTCGGCGAAGCGCTCCTCGACCGCCGCCCAGTAGGCGTCGAGCGAGTGCGCCGCCCGCTCCCCGTCGAGCCGCACCGTCTCCGCGATGCCGGCCAGCGGCATGTCGAGCCGGCGCAGCAGCGCGACCGTGCGGGCGCGCTCGATCTGGCCGACCCGGTAGTAGCGGTAGCCGCTGGCCTCGTCGACGTGCGCGGGTTCGAGCAGCCCGAGCCGGTCGTAGAGCCGCAGCGCCTTCGGCGAGAGCCGCGCGCGGGCGGCGAACACGCCGATGGAGAGCAGCTCGTCCTCGGGTTCCGCGTTCACGTTCGTATCTACGTTCGTATCTACGTTCGTATCCACGTCTGCTTCGAAGTTCGCGTTAGCGTTCACGGGGCAATCCTCCGTCACCGGGCCGGTCGGCCCGGTGAAGCAGACTCTGAGGTCTGCCCCAGGGGCAAGGTCAACGCCGCCCGCCGGCCAGCGGCCATCAGCCCCGACCAGCAGCCGTCAGCCCCGACCCGCGTACTCACCCCAGATCCGCGGCGGCAGCACGGTCCCCCGCCGCGACTTCTCCCCGCCGACGCCCGACATCGGCAGCAGCCCCGGCTCGCCGGGACGGACCCGGAACAGGGTCACCGCTGTCGACAGATCCTTCGTGAACCCCGTGAACCAGGCCGTCCGCAGCCGGTCCTGGTCACCGGTGCGGCCCGCCGCGACACCCGGCCCGAGACCCTTGCCGCCCGCGCGCAGGGCGTCGGTGACCTCGCGGGCCACCCCCGCGTCCATCGCGCGCCCCGGGGCGGTCCGCTCCAGGCCGGGCAGCGCCGTGCCGTCCTTGACGACCTCGGTCACCGAGTAGGGGTCGTGCCGCAGCCCGCCGCTCGCGAAGGTGCCGTACGCGGTGGCCATCCGGATCGCGCTGGGCGTCGACGTGCCGATGGAGAAGGTCGGCTCCAGGCGGGCCATGCTCTGCGGCAGCAGCCCCGCGGCGACGGCGGTCCGGCGGACCTGCGCCAGGCCGACGTCCTTGCCGAGGCGTACGTACGTCGCGTTGCCGCCGGGGAACAGCGCCGTGCCGAGGGTGGGCCGGTCGGGGTCCGGCTCGCCGTCGGACGGGCTCAGGGTGCCGTCGGGGGAGTACTGGCTGTCGGCCACGACGCTCTGGCGCGGCGCGGGCGCGGCCGCCTTGTGGCCGGCCCCGGCGATCGGCACATCCCGTACGGAGACGCCGTGCTGGAGCGCGGCGGCGAGCACGAACGGCTTGAAGGCGGAGCCGACCGGGACACCGGACGTGTCCGCGTTGTTGGTGAAGTGCTCGGTGGCGTCGGGCCCGCCGTACAGCGCCACCACCGCCCCGTCGGACGGACGTACGGACGCGGCGCCGACCTGTACGTACCGGTCGTCCGCGCGGGTCCTCGGCGCGAGGTCGCGCTCCATGACGCGGTGCACGGCGCGCTCCAGGCGGCGCACCTTGTCCTTGTCGAAGGTGGTGTGGACGCGGTGGCCGCCGCGGGCCAGCTCCTCGTCGGTGATGCCTGTGCGCTGCTTGACGTACTTGTTGGCGACGTCGACGAGGTAGCCGGTCTGGCCGCCGAGGCTGGTGGAGCGCGACTGCTTGCGCGGCTCGGGGAAGGTGCGGTACTTCGCCCGCTCCTTCTTCGTCATCAGGCCCACGTCGACCTGCCGGTCCAGAATCCACGCCCAGCGCTCGCGGGCCCGCCGGTGGTTGCCCGCGCTGGTCGCCGGGTCGTACAGCTCGGCGCCCTTCAGCAGGGCGGCGAGCATGGCGCCCTGGCTGGGGTCCAGCTTCTTGGCGGGGATGCCGTAGTAGGCGTGGGCGGCCGCCTCGATGCCGTTGGCGCCGCGCCCGAACCAGCTGGTGTTGAGGTATCCCTTGAGGATCTCGTCCTTGCTCTTCTTGCGGTCCACCTTCAGCGCGATGACGAACTCCTTGACCTTCCGCGTGACGGTCTGGTCCTGGGAGAGGTAGGTGTTCTTCACGTACTGCTGGGTGATGGTGGAGCCGCCCTGCGTCTCCTGCCCGCGGACCATGTTGACGGCCGCCCTGGCCAGGCCCGACGGGGAGACACCGGAGTCGTCGTAGAACGTCTCGTTCTCGGCGGCGATCACGGCGTTCACGGCGGACGGGGCGATCTGGTCCAGCTCCACGTTCTGCCGGTTGACCTCGCCGGTGCTCACCATCTGGGTCCCGTCGGACCAGTAGTAGACGTTGGCCTCGCGGCGGGCCGCCGCGTTCTCGTCGGGGATGTCCACGCTGACGTACACGGCGATGAAGAGCGCCACGACGGCGAGCGAGAAGATGCCGCTGGTGCCGAGCGACTGCCGCCAGGAGGGCAACCAGCGACGGACGCCCGTGCGGCCGGAGCGGGGGTAGTCCAGAAGACGCCGACGACGACGGGTTCGGCGCGGGGGGCGCGGACGGTCCGCGCGGTCCGCGGGGGCGGGGTGCCCTCTGCGGCTGGGGCGCTCCGCACGGGCGGGCCGCTCCGCACGGTTCGCAGGGCCCAGACGGCCCAGACGGCCCAGACGGCCCAGACGGCCCAGACGGCCGAGAAGCCCGAGAAGACGGAGACGGCCGAGAAGCCCGGGAAGCCCGAGACGCCTCAGTCGCCCTGGGCGCCCGAGACGGCCGAAACGGCCAGGACCGTGCCGGCCGCGGCGGAGCGGCTTCTTCCCCTGAGCATGAGACCCCATGTCGTGGGAGAGTGCCCCGCGCGCGGCCGGGTTGGTCCGGATTCCGTTTTTCTCGTGGTGCGAGACGGCCGGGCCGGGCCGGATTCAGCGGGTCGGCGCCGGACCCGGCGGACCGCGGACCGGACTCAGCGGATCTTCGTCAGCTCGCCCTCGTCCTTGAGGACGGCGACACCGAGGGCCCAGATGCTGTCGACGCGCTGCCGCTCCTGCGCGTTGGGCTGGGCGTTGGTGCAGGACGGGCCGGGGCCACCGCCCGACATCAGCTCGCTGCACGGGCCCGAGTAGTGGTCGGGGAGGCCGAGGACGTGGCCCGTCTCGTGGGCCGTCACACGCGTGGAGTTGTACTGCTGGTTCTGCCGGTAGTCCAGGAAGATGTAGCCGTGCCCGCGCCCGTCGGTGTAGGCGTAGGAGCCCCGCGAGTCATTGCCCTCGCGGTACTCGAAGTCGGTTCCGGAACTGGCCTCCTGGAGCTTCACGTTGTTCACGGAGGAGTTCCATATCTGGGTGCTCCGCGCTATCTGACTGCGGAAGCTGGGCGCCCGGCGCGTGTTGTAGGTGACGGTGACGGCCTGGATGCCGGGCTTCGCCGCCTGCTTCTTCAGCGCCGACTTCATGACGGCTTCGAAGAACTGCCGGTTGGCGGCCTGGTCTTCACCCGAGTACGACGACGAGCTGTAGGACGATGAGTTGTACGTCGATGCCTTGTACGCCGACGCGCCCTGGTCGGCGGCCGGTGCCTGGGCCGGAGCGGGGGCCGCGAACGCCGTGGGGGCGGTCAGGGTGGCCACGAGCGCCGCGGTGCCGAGGGCGGCGAAGACGCCGGTTCTGCTTCTGTGCATGGGGGTGTGTCCCTTCCGGGATGGAGGCCTGCGGGTGCGGCCTCCGGTCGGGACGAGTATCGGGAGCGCGGGCGGAATTGAGCCGATGCCATTAGGTGATAGCGCGAGGGCATCAAGCCCCGTACGCCAGTAAGCGCGTACGCGAGTGAGCGCGTACGCAAGTAAGGGCGTACGTAGGCTCACAACCGTCTATTGCACGCGGCGGATCCGATGGACGTCGCGTACGCAGAGGTTGAGGACGGTGGCCGCCACGATGACCGCGGCACACACCAGAAGCAGGGACCGGTCGGCGTACGCGTGCGAGAACACCGCGACGACAAGGTAACCGACGGGAATGGCGAGCCGCTCGCCGACCTGGTTGAAGCAGCTCATACGGCCCAACTCCGCGTCCGGTACGTGCCGTTGGAAGGCGGTGACCCAGGTGACCCCCGCGATGTCCAGGCAGACGCCCGCCAGCGCGGCGCAGAGCAGCAGCCAGGGAAGCCCCAGTCCGAGCGCCAACGCGGTCAGGGGCAGTGTGAGCCCGGAGCCGGCGGCCACGGCGAGCAGCCGGCGCGGCTTCCACCGCAGACAGACGACCGCGCCCGCGAGGAGCCCGAAGGAGAACGCGCCCTGGATCAGCCCCCAGGTGCGGGCCCCCGCGTAGTGCTCCTCGGTGACCACCGGGCCGAGCAGCTGGTAGCCGGCCAGGAAGGCGGCGACGCCGCAGCCCGAGCAGGAGCAGGGCGGCGACGAGGAACGTGAGCGCGTCGGAGCCGAGCGCCCACGCGGGCCCGCCGGCGGCGACGACCAGGCCGCCGAGGACCGGCCCGGCCACCTTGACGGCGTTGGTGGGCAGCCGGAGCAGGGCGTTGGCCTGCTGGAGCTGATGCGGCGCGACGAGTTGGGTGACCATGCCCTGCGCGGCGGGCGTGGTGAAGGCCACCGCGACGCCCAAGACGAAGCCGCAGACCGCGATCGGACCCGTGCCCGCGTGCCCGGTGGCCACCACCAGGGCGAGGGCGCCCTGCGCGGCCGCGGCGAGGAGATTGCCGCCGAAGAGCAGGCGGCTGCGGGAGAGCCGGTCGGCGAGGACGCCACCGACCAGCAGGAAGACCACGGTCGGCACGGTGTTGGTGGCCGGCACGACTCCGAGCGCCCCGGCCCCGCCGCCCGCGCCGATCACCGCGTACGCGAGGGCGAGCGGGGCCATCGCGGACCCGGCGCGGCGGAGACGAGCTGAGCGAGGAGGAACCGCCGGAGGATCGACCCGGCGGGAAGCATAGGGCTACGTAATCGAGCGTTGCCCGGCGTCGTTGTCCGGCGTTGCCCGGCGTCACCTTGCGTCGCCCAGCGTCAGGAACGGGTAAGAGCGGGCAAGAGAGGACGTGAAGAGAGGACGTGAAGAGAGGACGTGAAGGAACCGTGGTGCCCGCCGAACGCACCATGGCATTCTGGCGCTGGCCCCCCTAGCCCCCGGAGGCGATGTGACGTCACCAGACGTGGATCCGGTAGGACGACCGGACGAGCCGGAGAACCCGGCCAAGCAAGGCGAGAAGGTCGTCGAGCTGCAACGCAAGGTCAGCCAGTTGGAGCAGGCTGTCGAATCCCACGCCACGGTGGACCAGGCGATCGGCATCGTCGTCGCGGTGGGCAGGCTGACCCCGGACCAGGGCTGGACGGTGCTCAGGGAGACCTCGCAGCACACCAACATCAAGCTGAGCCGCGTCGCGGACCTGATAGTCACCTGGGGCTGCGCCGGCGACCTGCCGGAAGAGGTCCGCAGAGCGTTGGACGCGAGCTTGTCCCGGGCTCGGGCGACGTCCGAGTGCACGGAGCCGTCGGCGTAACGGGACGGGACGGGCAGGTGGAGGGAAGGACAGTTCAGTTCAAGGGGCTGAAAGGGCAGCTCTCCACGCTGCCTTTCCAACGAGGAGAGCCTGGCGCGGAAGGCACCCGGGCGCCTCCTGCGCGTGACACCCCGAGTACCCGTGCCGCCCCCGCCGAACCGTCCGGAACGCGGCTATTCGGGGCGCTTCTTCTCGATGGACGGAGAGTAACTGGCGGGTCCCTTGACTGTGGCGTTACGTATATGACGCCTGGGAGGCCTGTACTCATCGCTGGACGACGAGAAAGAACCACGGCCTACGTCACAGCCCGGCTCCCCGCTGGGTGACGACCATACGAATGTCGTCGTCGGCCCAGAGGACGAACCGCTCGACCGGCGTCACCACGTGCCCCGGCGCGGGCGTGAACCGGAACCGCTTGAGCAGTACGGCAAGCACCAGCTGGGCCTCCACCATGGCCAGACCGGCCCCCTCACAGCTGCGCGGCCCGATCCCGAAGGGTACGTAGGCGAGTCTCGGCCGCTTGGCCACTTCTTCCGGGGCGAACCGCTCGGGCCGGAAGACCCCGGGCTCGGGCCAGTGGAGGGAATTCATATGGATGGCCCAGAAGGGATAGAAGACAGCAGTCCCACCCGGAACCGCGTACTCGTACCCATCCCCCCGAAGGACAAGAGCCTCGGTGGTCTCCCGCGCACCGTACGGCCCGGGCGGGAAGAGCCGCATCGACTCCTTGAGGACCATGTCCAGATAGGTGAGTCGCCGCAGATCGGCGAAGTCGGGCACCGCACGGTCACCGAGCACGCGATCGAGCTCGCCGGCGACGCGCTCGGCCGCTTCGGGGTGCAGCCCCAGCAGATGAAGGGTCCAAGAGACGGCGACCCCGGTGGTGTGATGAGCGGCCAGCATCGTCACCATGACGGTGTCGCGAATCCGGGCGGGCCGCTCGCCGGCCTCGACGAGCGCGCCGATCAGATCGCTCCGGTCGGTGCGCCCGAGGGAACGATGAGCGGCGATCACGCGGTCGACGGTGGCACGCAAATAACCAAGGGCGTCGGCGGCCGGCTCCCCCCGCCCCTCCCCAGGTGTCCGATGGGGCCGCCCCAGATACTCGGTGAGCACCTCCTCGAACGCGGCGGTGACCCGATCCGGATCCACGATGTCGGAGCCGACGCCCCCAAGCGCGTACTCACAGATCATGCGCAACGACAGCGAGGTCAGATCCTTCTGCAACGCGACGGCCCCGCGTCCGGCCTGCTCGGCCCCGAGACCGGCCTGCTCGGCCCACCGATCGGCGAGCTCGACCACCAGCGCGCTGAACGGCAAGAAGTGCCGCTCGTGCGACGGCCGCCCGGCCAGCACGGACAGCAACAACCGCCGCCAGGGCCCATGTTCATCGGCGTCCAACACCTGCAAGTTCCCGGCTTCGCACAGAGGCGCCAGAAACTCGAAAAGCCGCGCGGGCCGCTTGTCGACATGGGCGGTGGCCTCCAACAGCACAGGATCGGCAACCGACACGACATCCCCGGCCCCGGGAAGCTGAAACCGCACGACGGGCCCGTACCGCTCATGCAGCCGTAACTGGTAAAGATGCAGCCCACCCGCCGCGGCAACGGCCCCTACCCCACCGTCGTCCTGCCACTCGGGCCCAGGAATACGCGTACGCATGGCTGTACCTCCTCGCTCGGGGGGCAGGCGCTCCAGCCCACCATGACAGGGGCGGCAGACGTCCGCCGGACGGGATGTGGTGTACGACCACCGCGGCCCCCGCAAGTCCGACCAGGACGGCCCGGCATGACCGCCGCCTGGCGCGCACTCGCCCATGCGGCATCCTGGAAGCCCATGCTGAGCAGGATGCGCGCCGGGTCAGACCCGGTTATCCCCATCGACTCCGGTAATGAGGCAGCGCGAGGCTGTCCCAAGGCGTAGCCAGAGTGCACAAGACGAAGGCCCAGGGCCGGATTCAGCATCCGTGACCTGGGCCTTAGCCGTTCTGACCTGGTGCCCCCGGCAGGATTCGAACCTGCGACACCCGCTTTAGGAGAGCGGTGCTCTATCCCCTGAGCTACGAAGGCCGGGCATGGTGGCGCGAGTCCGGACGGACCGCGGCACCGCCGTCAGTGTAGCGGGTGGTCGTTTCGGGGTCGGGGGGTTGTTCGGAGGGGGGCTCTGGCGTGGGGTTACTCGATGACCAGTTCCACCGGGATGTTGCCCCGCGTCGCCTTCGAGTAGGGGCAGAACTCGTGGGTCTTCTTCAGGAGGTCCTCGCCCGCGGGGCCCTGCAAGTGGTCGGGGAGTTCCGCGCGCATGACCACGGCGAGGCCGAAGCCTCCGTCGGTGTCCTTGCCGATGCTGACCTCGGCGGTCACCGAGACGTCCGAGACGTCGATCTTCTCCTGGCGCGCGATGTTGCCCATCGCGCTGGCGAAGCAGGCCGCGTAGCCCGCGGCGAAGAGCTGCTCGGGGTTGGTGCCCTTGCCGTTGCCTCCGAGGGCGGCGGGGAAGCCGAGGGGGAGGTCGATCTGGCCGTCGGAGCTGACGGCGCGGCCTTCTCGGCCGTTGGCGGTGGCCACAGCGGTGTACAGCGCGTCCATGGGGTCTCCTCTTCCTGTCCGGTCTTGTCCGGTCCTGTCCTCTGTGCGGTTGCCAGCCGGTGGCTGCTGGAGCGCCGCCTGCCGTCCAGTATGAGTAGAGCACGCTATTTAGTTGTGGGCAACTTAATTGGGTGCGGCGGGGTCGTTGTAGTGTGAGGGTATGGAGAACGACGCGAACTACGGGGCTCTGAGCGGTGTGCCCCGTGACGAGGACGACGACTTTCTGCGGCTTGATTCTCAGATCTGCTTCTCGTTGCACGCCGCCGCCCGCGCCTTCAACGGGGTCTACCGTGCCGCGCTCAAGGACCTGGGGCTCACCTATCCCCAGTACCTCGTGATGCTCGTACTCTGGGAGCACGGCGAACTGCCCGTCAAGAAGATCGGGGAGCGGCTGCGGCTGGACTCCGGGACGTTGTCGCCGCTGCTCAAGCGGCTGGAGGCCGCCGGGCACGTGGAGCGGCGGCGGAGTGTCGAGGATGAGCGGTCCGTCGGGGTGCGGCTCACCGGGCAGGGGGCGGCGCTGCGGGAGAGGGCTCTTGCCGTGCCTCGTGCCATTGCCACGTCCACCGGGCTCTCGCTGGACGAGGTGCGGGATCTGCGGGCCCGGCTCAACGCGTTGACCGCCGCGCTCGACGGGGCCGAGGCCGGAGAAGGGGGCGTGAGGGACTGTGTCCGTTGATGTTGGCGTTCACGTTCACCGGAGTGCCGTGGCGGCCGAGAGCGAACGGTTCGTGGCCCTTCTGGAAGGGGCGGATCTCTCCGCCCCCGTGCCCGCGTGTCCGGGGTGGACCCTGCTTGACCTTGTGCGGCATATCGGAAGCGTGCAGCGGTGGTTCTGTGTGCTTCTGCGGGAGCGTGTGCGGGAGCCGCCCAGGACGCGGGCGGTGGAGTTGGAGCTGCCGGAGTCCCACGACGCGTACGCCGCTTGGCTCGCCGCCAGTGCGGACCTCGCCGCGCGCGCCTTCGCCGAGGTCGATCCCGACGCCCCCATGTGGGTCTGGGGCGCCGACCCGCACGCCCGGTTCTGGGTGCGGCGCATGCTGTACGAGACGCTCGTGCACCGCACCGACGCGGAGGCCGCCCTCGGGGTGCCGACCGTGATCGACCCGGCGTTGGCCGCCGACGGCGTGGACGAGTTCCTCGTCAACCTGCCCTTCGCCACGCCGTATGCCCCCGGAGTCGCCCAGTTGCGCGGCCAGGGTGAAGTCATTCGCTTTCGGGCTACTGACGTTGGTCAGGAATGGCTCGTTCAGCTGCGCGCCGATGGGTTCGGCCTCGTCGAGCGAGGGCAGCCGGACGCGGACGCCTCGGTGGACGCCTCCGTACACGCTCGCGCCGCCGATCTGCTTCTGCTCATCTATGGGCGGCTCGCGTGGGACTCCGGTGCCTACGAAGTCGGCGGCGACGCGGGGCTGCTTGGCCGGTGGTTCGGCAACTCCGCCTTCTGACACCGCCTTCCGGGCTACGCCCCCCGCGTCAGTACCGGCACCCACTTCTCCAGCGCCGGCTCCTCCGCCAGGTCCGCGAAGGACGCCGTCACGCCGTGGTCGCGGCGCCAGCGGCCGAGCAGGGTCATGAGGCGTACGGAGTCGAGACCGTAGTCGACGAGGTTCTCGTCGGCCGGGATGTCCGCGGGGTCCTCGCCGAGGACGTCGGCCACGTCCGCGCGCAGCTGGTCGAGGGTCAGAGGGGGAGGGGTTGTGGTCATGGTCGTGGTCCCTGCCTTCACGCTTCGGTGGTGGTGGTGGTGACGGCGGCGGTGGTGGCGGTAGGGGCCGTGGTGCCGCCGAGGTCGGGCGTCGTTCCCGCGCGGCCCGCGTGGCCTCCGTCTCCGAAGACCGCCCCCGTCGTCGTGACCACCGCGCACCTGCCCGCCGCCCAGCGCAGCGCCATCGCGTGGTCGTCCGCCGAGAAGTCGGCCACCGCGTCGGCGACCACGAACGCCTGGATGTCCCGCATCCACGCGTCGCACGCCGTCATCAGGACGCCGATGTGGGCGTAGATCCCGGTGATGACCAGCTGGTCGCGGCCCTGTTCGCGCAGCCGTTCCAGGAGGTCCGTGCGGACGAAGCCGCTGTACTTCCACTTGGTGAGGACCGTCTCGGGGGGCGCCGGGCCGATCTCCGGGGCGATCGCCGCCGCCTGCGCGTCGTCCGGCAGGCCCGGACCCCAGAAGTCCTGCTGGAGGCCGCGCTCCTCGGGGGTCTGGCCGCCGGGCTGCGCGGTGTGCAGGACCGGTACGCCGAGCCGGTCGGCCTGTCGCTTCAAGCCGGCCACGTTCGCGAGGAGTTCCGGCACGGGCGAGGCGTCGCGGTCGTACGCCGACAGGAAGTAGTTCTGCAGGTCGTGGACGAGGAGCACGGCGCGGGACGGGTCGACCTTCCAGTCGACGCGGTTGGCGGGCAGCTCGTCGCCCGACGGCATCGGGTACGGGGTGATGGCGGGGAGGGCCATGGTGGTGAGTAGTTCCGTTCAGGCTTGCGTGGGCGGGGTGGGAGTGGTGGACCCCGTGGGGACAGGCTGCGCCGACGCCGCCGCCCGTAGGTCCTTCTTGGAGATCTTTCCTACGCCCGTCTGAGGGAAGGCGTCCACGAACTCCACACGGTCCGGCACCTTGTACGCCGCCAGGCCCCGCCCCCGTACGAACTTCTTGACCGCGACCGGCTTCAGCGGCTCGGCGTCGGCGCGCAGGATGACGTACGCGCACGTGCGCTCGCCCAGGTAGGGGTCGGGCTCGGCGACGACGTTCGCGTCGTGCACGGACGGGTGGGCGAGGATGTGGTTCTCGACCTCCTCGGCCGCGATCTTCTCGCCGCCGCGGTTGATCTGGTCCTTCGCGCGGCCCTCGACGACCAGGTGGCCGGTCTCGGTGAGGCGGACCACGTCGCCGGTGCGGTAGAAGCCGTCGGCGGTGAAGGAGCGGGCGTTGTGCTCGGGCGCCTTCCAGTACCCGCGGATCGTGTACGGGCCGCGGGTCAGCAGGTGGCCGGTCGCGCCCGCGGGCAGGTCGTTGTCCTCGTCGTCGACGATCCGGATCTCGTCGTCGGGGGAGATCGGGCGGCCCTGCGTGGTCACGATCGTCTCGTCGGGGTCGTCCAGGCGCGTGTAGTTGACGAGGCCCTCCGCCATGCCGAAGACCTGCTGGAGCGTACAGCCCAGCGCGGGCCGCACGCGGCGCGCCGCCTCCTCGCTGAACTTCGCGCCGCCGACCAGGAGCACCTCCAGGCTGGACAGGTCGTACGTCGATGAAGGCGCCGCCTCCGTCCAGACCAGGGCGAGCGGCGGGACGAGGCCCGTGATGGTGACGCCCTCGGACTCGATGAGCGGGAAGGCGGCCTCGGGGCTCGGCTGCGGGCAGAGGACGACGCGGGCGCCCGCGTGGAGCGCGCCGAGCGAACCGGGCGAGGAGAGCGGGAAGTTGTGGGCCGCGGGGAGGGCGACCAGATACACGGAGTCCGCGTCGACCGCGCACAGCTCGTTGGAGCCGCGCAGCGAGTAGATGTAGTCGTCGTGCGTGCGGGGGATCAGTTTCGGTACGCCCGTCGAGCCGCCGGAGAGCTGGAGGAACGCCAGGTCGGAGGAGGCGGGCGGGTCTGGGACGGTCACCGGGTCGACGGGTACGTCGGACAGGGCCTCGAAGGCGCCCGGGTCGCCGGCGGCCACGAAGACGTGCCGCAGGGTCGGGACGTCCGCGAGGACCTTCGCCGCCAGGTCGCGGTAGTCGAAGCCGCCGTGCTCGGCGGGGATGACGTACGCGGCGGCCTCGGTGAACTCGCAGAAGTAGCGGATCTCCGTCTCGCGGTGCGCGGGCAGCGCGAAGACCGGCAGCGCGCCGATCCGGAACAGCGCGAAGACGGTCTCGAAGAACTCCGCGATGTTGGGGAGTTGGACGACGACCTTGTCGCCCTTGGCGATGCCCCGGGCGAGCAGGCCCGCGGCCAGGCGGTCGGCCCGGTGGTCCAGTTCACCGTAGGTCCAGCGGCGGTCCCCGGCGGGGTCGACGATCGCGATCCGGTCGGGGTGTTCGGCCGCGCGGTCGCGCAGCATCCCGCCGAAGGTCTCGCCGCGCCACCAGCCCGCGGCGCGGTAGCGGGCGGCGAACTCCTCGGGCCACATCGGGGCTTCCAGGGCGGCGCTCACAGCTCCGCCCCCACCGCGTTCAGGAACGTACGGAACTTCGCGCCCGTCTCCGCGGTCTCCGCCGCCGGGTCCGAGGCGGCGACGACGCCCGCGCCCGCGTACAGCCGCAGGGAGCGCTCCTCGGCCTCGGCGCAGCGGATCGTCACGACCCACTCGCCGTCGCCGTTGGCGTCGCCCCAGCCGATCATGCCGGTGAAGAAACCGCGGTCGAACGGCTCCGTCCCGCGGATCACCTCGCGCGCCGTGGCCGTGGGGGTGCCGCAGACCGCGGGGGTGGGGTGCAGCGCGCAGGCCAGTTCGAGGGCGGACGCGTCGGGGGACGCGAGGGTGCCGGTGACCGTGGTGGACAGGTGCCACATGGTCGCCGTGCGGATGAGGGTGGGGCGGGCCGGGACGGTCAGGTCCGTGCAGAAGGAGGCGAGCGCCTGGTGCACGGCGTCGACCACGACCGCGTGCTCGTGCAGGTCCTTGGCGGACTCCAGGAGCGCGGCGGCGCGGCGCACGTCCTCGGCGAGGTCGTCGCTGCGGGGCGTCGAACCGGCGAGGGGGTTGGCGACGACCTGGCGGCCCCGGCGCGATACGAGCAGCTCGGGGCTGGCGCCGATCAGGGTGCGGCCGGGGGCCGTCGGCAGCGCGAAGGTGTAGCCGGAGGGGTCGCGGCGGGCCAGGCGCTGGAGCATCAACGGGATGTTCAGCGGGGCGGGCGCGGTCAGTTCGAGGGTGCGGGCGAGGACGACCTTGCTGAAGTCGCCGCGCCACATCCGCTCGACGGCGGCGGCCACTCCGGCGCCGTACTCCTCGGGGGCCGGTACCGGGCGGATCCGCCAGTCGGTGGCGTCCGGTGTCTCGGCGGGCAGCGCGATCAGCGGGTCCGCGGTCAACGGCGGCGCGGTGCGCAGCGCTTCGGGGACGGCGAGGGCGGCGGGCGCGGTGTGGTCGAAGGGGACGGCGCCGACGACGTACGGCTTGGTGATCCCGGACCGGCGGGCGTCGGCCAGGGTGGCGGCGACGCGCTGCGGCAGGGGTCTCTCGTCGTGCGGGACGTGGGCGTGGACGCCGCCCTCGGTGAGCAGGGTGCGGGTCGGCGTCGCGAGGAAGCGTTCGCCGGGCGTGTAGGCGTCGAGGAGGGCGGTGGCCGCTCCTACGGCGGGGTGGGCCTGCTCGGCCGTCGTGACGTGCGTGGCGACTTCGGGTGCCGTCGACACGGGGGGCTCCATTTCTTGGGGGCGGTGACCCCTGGTTGCTGGGCGGCTCGGCGGGGCCGGGTGTTCCTACGGGGGGGGCCATAACGCGGGGCGCACGGGTGGGAGGGTGGGAAAGCATCCGCCGCGAAGCGGCGGGCCAGTACACCGCGCGAAGCTCAGCGCAGCGTCGCGCCCCCGTCCACATAAAGCTCCTGCAAGGTCACATGCCGAGCCCGGTCCGAGGCGAGGAAGAGCACCGCTTCCGCGATGTCCTGAGGGGCCGCGATCCGCCCGAGAGGGATACCCGTGCGGTACGTCGCCGGGTCACCGTCGATGACGCTGAGCGGCACCTCCGCCTGCCCCTCGGGCCACAGGGCCCGCTGCATCGCCGTATCCGTGGAGCCCGGCGCGACGACGTTGCAGCGCACCCCGCTGCGGGCGATCTCAAGCCCGAGGCACTTGGTGAACATCGTGGCCGCCGCCTTGGAAGCGGCGTACGCGGCCATGCCGGTCCGGGGGATCCCGGCGGCGTTGGAGGCGACGGTGACGATGCAGCCGGAGCCGCGCGCCGTCATGTGGGAGGCGGCGGCGCGCGAGGTGTGGAAGACGCCGGTGGTGTTCACGGCGAAGGTGTCGGCCCAGTCGGCGTCGGTCAGTTCGGCGACGGGCGCGGCGCGCAGGATGCCCGCGACGTTCACGAGGAGGTCGAGGGCGCCGTACTCGCGTACGACGTCGTCGATGACGGCGGTGACGGCGGCGGGGTCCGTGACGTCCATGACGCGCGGCGTGACCGTGCCGGCCGAGCCCCGGGAGGCGGCGGCCAGTTCGTCGACGCCGTGCGCCGAGCGGTCGGTGGCGACGACGTGCGCGCCGCGGGCGGCGAGCGCGGTGGCGACCGCGGCGCCGATGCCCTGGCCCGCGCCGGTCACCAGAGCCGTACGCCCGGCGAACTCGCCCTCGGCGTGCGACTCGTACGGTATGTGCTCAGGCATGTGTGAGCGACCTCCCCCTGCTTTTTAGGTAAGCCTAACCTAACGTATAACTACTGCCCAGAGGTCGCAACGCCGTCGACATAGTTAGGCTAGCCTCACCTTATGCGCATGCCGACCGTGGGCACCACACCGCGAGCACCTCAACCATCCGAAGCGCCGGGCGACTTGGCCGAAAAGGACGCCCCCGGACCGGTCATCGACGGCCCCGGACCGGTCAACCACGGCCCAGGACAGGCGCCCGAGCGCCGCGCCGCGCGCCGCACCGTCGGTCTCGCCATCGCCGGATTCACCCTCGCCCTGCTGCTGCTCGCGGTCCTCTCACTCTGCGTCGGCGCGGGCGAGGTCGGCCCGGGCGGAGTCCTCGACTACCTCCTGAACCGGGGCGGCGCGCGCGGCGATTCACGCCTCGATCTCGTCGTCGGCGACCTGCGTATCCCGCGTACGCTCACCGCGCTGCTCGTCGGCGGCGCCCTCGGCGTCGCCGGGTGCCTGCTGCAGGCGGTCACCCGCAACCCGCTCGCCGAGACCGGCCTGCTCGGCGTCAACGCCGGTGCCTCACTGGGTGTCGTCGCGGGCATCGCGCTGCTCGGATTCGATTCCGGTTACGCCTATCTGGTCTGCGCGTTCGTGGGCGCCGTGGTCGCGAGCGGGCTTGTGCTGCTCATCGCGGGACGCAAGGGCGGCGGCTCTCCCATGCGGCTCGTCCTCGCCGGATCGGCGCTCGGCGCCACTTTCGGCGGGCTCACCAGCGTCATCGTCGTCAACTCCGCGGAGACCTACGACAAGTTCCGCTTCTGGGTGCTCGGCTCGCTCGCCGGAGTCGAGGGGTACGGCGAGCTCGGGCGGCTCGCGCCGGTCCTCGCGGCCGGGTTTCTGGTGGCGCTGCTGGTCGCCCGGCCGCTGTCCGCCCTCGCCCTCGGCGACGACCTCGCCCGCAGCCTCGGCCACCGGCCGCCCCTGATCCGTACCGTCGTCGCCGTCGCCGTCACCCTGCTCACGGCCGCCGCCGTCGCGCTCGCCGGACCCATCTCCTTCCTCGGCCTGCTCGCCGGCTTCCTCGCCCGCGCCATCGCGGGCACCCGTCTGCCCGCCCGGCTCCTCCTCGCGGGCCTCGTCGGCGCCTGCGTCCTGACCGTCTCGGACGTCGCGGCCCGCGTCGTCTCGCGCCCGTACGAGGCGCCGGTCTCCGTCATCGTGGCGCTGATCGGCGCCCCCGTACTGATCCTCATCGTCCGCTCCAAGCAGCTCGCCACGATGGGCATGACGGAACCGGCGACGGAGGAGGCCGCTCCGTCCAAGTCCCGCCGGCTGCTGGGCCTGCGCCTCCCGAAGCGCGCCACCCCGCGACTGCCGAAGAAGCGCACCCTCCGAACCCCAGCCCCCCGCCTCCGCCCCGCCGACACCTACGTCCTGCGCCGCGGCCCCCTCTCCTTCCTCGTCACCCGCCGCGCGACCCTCGCCTCGCTGCTGCTCGCCGCGCTGCTCCTGGTCGCCGTCGTGTTCTCCGCGTACGCCGGGCAGAGCGACATGGGCGTCAGCCGCACCTTCCGCGCCGTCTTCGGCTACGGCGACCACTTCGACGTACTCCTCGTACAGAAGTTCCGCCTCGGCCGCATCGTCGCCGGGCTCACCGCGGGCGCCGCTCTCGGCCTCGCCGGGTGCCTGACCCAGACCCTCGCCCGCAACCGCCTCGCCACCCCCGAACTCCTCGGCGTCAACGACGGCGCCACGGCCGCGGTCCTGATCTCCGTCACCTTCAGCGCCTCCGGGTCCTTCGGCGCCTGGTGGGCGGGCCCGATCGGCGCGCTCGTCGCGGTCGTCGTCGTCACGCTCGTCTCCGGCGGGCTCGGGCAGCGCGGCTACCGCGTGCTCGTCGTCGGCCTCGCCATGTCCGCGCTCGCCTCCGCCGCCACGCAGGTCGTCCTCTCGCGCCGCTCCCTCAACTCGGCCAGCTCGCTGTACGTATGGACCTCCGGGAGCCTCAACGGCCGCGGCTACTCCGTCGCCGTCCCCGTCCTCATCGGCCTGGCCGTCCTCGTCCCGCTCGCCCTCGCCGTCGCCCGCCACCTGGGCGTACTCCGCTTCGACGACGACACCGCCGCGTCGCTCGGCTCCAACGCCGGGCGCACCCGCCTGATCTGCCTCCTCCTCGCCGTCGCCCTCGCCGGCCTCGCGGTCGGCATCTGCGGGCCCGTCGGCTTCGTCGCCCTCGCCTCGCCCGTCATCGCCTCCCGCCTCGCGGGCCCGCTGCGGGTGCCGCTGGTCGGCTCGATGCTGACCGGCGCGGCCCTCGTGGTCGTCGCCGACACGCTCGGCCGCATCGCCTTCGACGGTTCGGAGCTGCCGGTCGGCATCGTCACGACGGTCCTCGGCGGGCCGTTCCTGCTGTGGGTGCTGCTCGGCCGCTCGGCGGCGACGCGCGTCTGAGCCGTATGAGCCCCCGAACTCCGAGAGAGGTCCCCGCTGTGCTGCGCAGTCCCCTGCTTCGTACGCTCCTCCAGGCCGTACGAGCCCGCATACCCGGCGCCGAACGGGACTTCTGGAACCGGATCGAGACCACGGGGGCGCCCCTCGTCGAACCGGACCCGGCAGGCGACCCGGCGTACCGCCTCGTCACTTTCCTCTGGCGGGACGACTCCGCGCACTCCGCGCACCCCGCGCACCCCGCCACGGACGTCCTCGCCCTGCTCCACACCGTCACTGACAAGGACCGCCACGCGGGCGACCTCACCCCGCACCTCATGGAGCGGCTGCCCGGCACGGACGTCTGGGCGCTCGGCCACCGGCTGCGGGCCGACCACCGGGCCTCGTACCAGTTCTACGTCGCCCACGGCACCCGGCAGGACACCCTCCGCACCGACCGCGAGGCGTGGCTGCGTGTCCTCGACGAGGCCGTGCCGGACCCGCTCAACGGAGACCCGCGGCTGCCCGCCCGCGACGGCCGCAGTCCCGCCTCCGTGATGTCGCTCCCGGACGCGCCGCCCCAGCCGTACGTGAACCGCCGTGCCAAGGCGGCCGGGAAGTCCGTCGAGGCCGAGGTGGACGGCAGGCGCGTCACCCTCCACCTGCCGCAGGAGCCGCCCCGCGCTCTGGCGGTACTCCTGGACGGCGAGATGTGGGGCCCGGTCCTGCGCGTCGGCGACACGCTCGACGCGCTGCACGCCGAGGGTGCCGTGCCGCCCACGGCCGCGGTCCTCGTCGACACGATGGGCCGGCGCATGGAGGATCTGAGCTGTAGCGGCGACTTCGTGGACTGGCTGGCGGACGTGCTGCTGCCGTGGGCGGCGACCGCGTACGACGTGACCGCGCCCCCGGAACGCACGCTCATCGCAGGCCAGAGCGCGGGCGGCCTCACGGCGGCGTACGCGGCCCACCGCCGCCCGGACCGCTTCGGCCGCGCGCTCAGCCAGTCGGGCTCCTTCTGGTGGCCCGACGAGAACGCCCCGGACGGCGCGGGCCCGGAGTGGCTCACTCGCCAGTACGCCCGGACCCCGCACCGCCCGGTCCGCCTCCACCTGGAGGTGGGCGCCCAGGAGTGGATGCTCCTCGCCGAAAACCGCCGCCTGCGCAACGTCCTGCGGGCCCGCGGCTACGACGTCACGTACGAGGAGTTCAACGGCGGCCACGATTACGCCTGCTGGCGGGGCGGCCTGGCGGCGGGGCTGGCGAAGTTGCTGGGGGGCTGATCTCGCGGGTGGGGGGGCTGTTCTCCCCGGTGGGGGCTGACTCGCGCCTGGGCGGTGGCCGACTCTCGTCCGGGCGGGGGCTGATCTCTCC
>NZ_JBSFTT010000009.1:52446-306140 GCF_053591415.1 Streptomyces sp. NPDC003032
GCTCCGGCGGGGGCTGACTCTCACCCCGGGCGGAGCTGACTGTCCCCAGGGCGGGGGCTTGTCTCCCCGGCGGTGGCCGCCACTCGCCCGAGCGGGGGCGGACTCGCGTCTGGGTGGGGAGCTGTTCTCCCCGGTGGGGGCTGACTCGCGCCTGGGCGGTGGCCGACTCTCGTCCGGGCGGGGGCTGATCTCTCCGGCGGGGGCTGACTCTCACCCCGGGCGGAGCTGACTGTCCCCAGGGCGGGGGCTTGTCTCCCCGGCGGTGGCCGCCACTCGCCCGAGCGGGGGCCGACTCTGACCTGGGCGGTGGCCGACTCTCGTCCGGGCGGCGGCCGCCACTCGCCGGAGCGGGGGCCGACTCCCACCCCGGCGGGGGCCGACACTCGTCCGAGCGGGGGGCCGACCCTCACCCCGGCGGGGGCCGACTCCCGCCCAGGCGGGGGCGCACCCTCACCCCGGCGGTGGCCCCGCCGCCGTCTTTGGTAGGCGCATCGCCAGCAGCGCCCCCGCCGCCACGAAGCCCGCCGTCACCAGGACCGCCACGCGGTACGGGCCGGCGTCCGTGAAGCTCACTCCGTGGCCGCCGATCACCGCCGCGCACGCCGCGATGCCGAGCGCGCCGCCCAGTGTGCGGACGATCTGGAAGAGGCCCATCGCCTGGCCCATGTCGGCGGGGGCGATGTCCTCGAAACCGGCGATCTGGATGGTCAGTACCGCCGTGCCGAGGACCAGGCCCACCGCGAACATCAGCGCCCGCACGGCCCAGGCGTTCTCCGCCACCCCGGGCGCGGCCAGCGCCGCGAAGACGCCCGCCGCGAGGAGCAGCGCCGGGACCGCGAGGCGGCGCGGGCCGAGCCTCGGCAGCAGGCGGTCCACCGCCTGGGACGCCAGCATCAGGCCGAGCGCCTCGGGGAAGACGCTCAGCCCGGCGTCCAGCGCGGACGCCCCGAGCGCGGCCTGGTAGAGCAGCGGGAAGACGAAGAGGACGCCCATCAGGCCCGCCGCGCTGACCAGGGCGAGCCCGGAGGCCGCTCCGTACACGCGGTCGCCGAGCAGCCGGAGGCGCAGAAGCGGCTCGCGTACGCGGAGTTGGTGGACGGCCGTGGCGACCAGCAGGGCCACGCCCGCCACCGCGCTGACGGCCACCGACGGCTGGGACCAGCCGTGCGAGGGGCCGAAGCCGAGCGCGTACGTGAGGAGGCCGAGCGCCGGGGTGGCGAGGAGGAAGCCGACGCGGTCGAAGGGGCCCGGCGCGCCCTCGACGTGCTCACGCAGGGACACGGCACCCAGCAGCACGGCCGCCGCGCCGACCGGCACGTTCACGAAGAACAGCCAGTGCCACGAGAGGTGTTCTGTGAGGAAGCCGCCGAGCGGCGGGCCGAGCGCGGGCATCAGCGCGGTCGGCACGATCAGGACCTTCGACAGCCTCACCCGCTCCTCCGGCGGGAACGCGCGGAAGAGCAGCGTCATGCCGACCGGCGTGAGCAGCCCGCCCGCCAGGCCCTGCGCCGCCCTCGCCACCACCAGGGTGGTGAGGTCCGGCGCGAGACCGCAGACCGCGGAGGCCGCCGTGAAGACGGCCAGCGAGCCGAGGAAGACCCGCTTCGTGCCGAGGCGGTCGCCGAGCCAGCCCGCCACGGGGAGGGCGAGGGCGAGCGCGACGAGGAACGCCGTCTCGACCGTGTTCGCCGCCGACACCGGGCGGCCGAAGTCGCCCGCGATGGTGAACAGGGCCGGGTTGACGATCGTCGAGTCCAGGCCGTTCATGCACATCGCGGCCGTGTAGACGAGGACGACGGCGACCTTCGGGCGTATCCGGGGTCTGACCAGCAGGCCGCCGCTCACCGGCTGTTGACCCAGTCCAGGGCGTCCTGACGCGGGCACGGGCCGTGGGCCGTGGACCAGCCCTCGGGCACGGCGGCGAAGAGCGGCCACAGCGAGTGCTCGCCGCGGTCGTTGGCCAGGACCAGGAACTCCCCTTCGCGGTCGAAGGGGTTGGCGGGGGCGTCACTCATGATCGCGGGGTCTCCAGCTCGGTCAGTCGGTCGGCGAGTACGCGCGCGATGTGCGCGATCGGCTCGGGCAGGGTCATGTCCTTGTGCGAGCAGGCGACGTTCGTGTTCGCGATGCGCCCGCCGACGTACGGTGCCCACGTCTCGGGCGTGAGCGTCTCGTCGATCGTGTCGACGGTCGCCCGGAAGAACAGCACGTCGCCGTCGAAGCGGCGGTGGTCGTAGGCCCGTACGAGATGGTTCGTGTTGAGGTAGATGTCGCGCAGCGCCTCGAACGTGACGGGCGGCAGGGCGGCCAGCGGGCTGCCTTCGCGGCGCAGTACGTCGATGACATTCCCGGTGGTCAGCTCCTTGCCCGCGAGACTGTCGGGGCCGTAACCGCCCATCGTGAGCAGCGACTCCAGGGCCTCGGCCTCGTCGGACTCGGGCAGTTCGCGGAAGCCCTCCGCCGGGTAGGCGTCGAGGATGGCGAGGAGCTCCACCTCGTGGCCCAGCTCCTGGAGGTACGTGGCCATGGCGTGCGCGATGATGCCGCCGGTCGACCAGCCGAGGAGGCGGTAGGGGCCGGTGGGCTGCACCTCGCGAAGGCGGGAGACGTAGTGGGCGGCCAGCTCCTCCAGGGTGCGGGGCAGCGCGTCGGCGGCGGTGGCCGCTCCCACGCCCTGCGCCTGGAGGCCGTAGATCGGCACGTCCGGCGGGAGGTGGCGGATCAGGCCCGCGTAGCACCAGCTCAGGCCGCCCGCCGGGTGGACGCAGTGGACCGGCGCGCGGTCGCCGTCGCGGGCGGGGCGCAGGGGCAGCAGAACGTCCAGGGGGTCGGCCTGCCCGCTCCCGGAGTCCAGGAACGCGTCGAGCCCGGCAGGTGTCGGCGACTGGAAGACCGTACCGATGGAGACCTCCGTGCCGAACGCGGCCCTGACGCGGCCCGCGAGGCGCACGGCGAGCAGCGAATGCCCGCCCAGCTCGAAGAAGTTGTCGTCGATGCCCACGGTCGTGACGCCGAGCACCTCCGCGAAGATCGCACAGAGCTGTTCCTCGCGCGGGGTGCGCGGGGCGCGGCCCGCGTCGGTGGCGGCGGGCCGCTCCGGCGCGGGGAGGGCCTTGCGGTCCAGCTTGCCGTTGCTGGTGAGCGGCAGCCGGTCCAGGAGGACGACGGCGGAGGGGACCATGTGGACGGGCAGTTCGCCGGCCGTGTGTTCACGCAGTTCGACGGCGGTCGTGGTCGCGGTCGTGGTCGTGGTTGTGGTCCCGCCGTCGGAGACGACCGCGTAGCCGACGAGCCGCTTGTCGCCGGGCACGTCCTCGCGTACGACGACGGCCGCGTCCGAGACGGCGGGGTGCGCGGCGAGGACGGCCTCGATCTCGCCGAGTTCGATGCGGAAGCCGCGGATCTTCACCTGGTGGTCGGCGCGCCCGAAGTACTCCAGGTTTCCGTCGGCGCGGCGGCGCGCGAGGTCGCCCGAGCGGTACATGCGGGCGCCGCGCTCGCCGAAGAGATGCGCGTACGGGTCGGCGACGAAGCGGGTCGCGGTCAGGTCGGGCCGGCCCAGATAGCCGCGGGCCAGGCCCTCACCGGCGACGTACATCTCGCCGGTGACGCCGGGCGGGCACGGCTGGAGGCGGTCGTCGAGGACGTAGACGCGCAGGTCGGGAATGTTGACGCCGATGGTGCTCGACGTGGAGGCGGCGGCTTTCGCGCGGTCGAGCGCGAAGTAGGAGACGTGCACGGTCGTCTCGGTGATGCCGTACATGTTGACGAGGGTGGGCGCGGCGTCGCCGTGCCGTTCGTACCAGTCGTCGAGCCGGGCCAGTTCGAGCGCCTCACCGCCGAACACCACGTAGCGAAGGGCCAGTGCACGGCCGTCGCGCGCCTCCCGGTCGGCGGCGGCGAGCTGGTAGAAGGCGGACGGTGTCTGGTTGAGGACGGTGACGCCCTCGTCGGCGAGGAGCGTACGGAAGGCGCCAGGGTCGCGGCTGGTCAGATGCGGTACGACGACGACCTTGCCGCCGTGACTGAGCGCGCCCCACAGCTCCCACACCGAGAAGTCGAAGGCGTACGAGTGGAAGAGCGTCCACACGTCGTTCTCGTCGAAGCCGAACCAGTGGTCGGTCGCGGTCAGCAGCCGCGTCACGTTGTGGTGCGTGACGACGACTCCCTTGGGGCGGCCCGTCGATCCCGAGGTGTAGATGACGTACGCGGGGTCGTCGGGGGTGAGCGGGCGGGTGCGGTCGCTCTGGGCCAGGGGGGTCTCGTCGTACGCGGCCGGGGCGTCGCCGTCGACCGCGATCACGGGCAGCGCGTGGGCCTCGGTGGGCAGCCGGGGCGCCGTCGCGGTGTCGGTGAGCAGCGCGGCGGGGCGGGCGTCGCCGAGCATGTACGAGAGGCGGTCGGCGGGGTAGTCCGGGTCCAGGGGGAGGTAGGCGGCGCCGGAGAGCGCGGCCGCGAGCAGGCCCGTGACCAGGTCGGCGGAGCGGGGCAGGGCGAGCGCCACGATGGAGCCGGGGCCGATGCCGCGGGCGGCGAGGAGGCGGGCCAGGCGGTGGGCGCGGGCGGACAGTTCGGCGTAGGTGAGGGCGTGGCCGTCGTGGGAGACGGCGGTGCGGTGCGGGTGCCGGGCGGCGGCTGATTCGTAGACGTCGGCGAGGGTGGCGGGTTCTTCTGTACGTGCCTGTACGGCCTGCTGGTTGACGGCGACCAGGGCGTGGTGGTGCTCCTCGGCACTGAGGAGGGGGAGGAGGCCGAGGGGGGTGTCGGGGGCCTCGGCCGCGGCGGTGAGGAGGCGGGCCAGGCGGGCGGCCAGGGCCTCGGCGGTGGCGCGGTCGAAGAGGTCCGTACGGAATTCGAGGAAGCCGGATATGCCCTGCTCGTCGGCCAGTTCGCCGGCGTTCAGGGTCAGGTCGAACTTGGCCGTGCCCGACGGGACGGCGGTCAGCCGGGCCGTGGTGTCCGGGCCGAGCGCGAACCGCCCGTCCGGGATCGACTGCCAGGCCAGCATCACCTGGAAGAGGGGGTGACGGGCGAGGGAGCGGGGCGGGTTCAGCTCCTCGACGAGCTGGTCGAAGGGGAGTACGTCGTGCTCGTACGCGGCGAGTGTCCCGCCCCGCACGCGGTCGAGGAGCGCACGGAAGCCGGGGTCGCCGGAGGTGTCCGTGCGCAGCACGACGGTGTTGGTGAAGAACCCGACGAGGTCGGCGGTCGCGTCGTCGTCGCGCCCGGCGACGGGCGTGCCGAGCGGGATGTCGGTGCCGCAGCCGTGCCGGGTGAGGAGCGCGGCAAGACCGGCCTGGACGGTCATGAAGACGGTGGTGCCGGTGGCGGCCGCGAGACGCTTCAGGGCGCGGTGGGTGGCGGGGGTGAGGCGGAAGGGTACGGTGCCGCCCTGGGACGAGGCGACGGGCGGGCGCGGCCGGTCGGCGGGCAGCTCCAGCTGGTCGGGCAGGCCCGCGAGGGCGCCCTTCCAGTACGCGAGGTGGGTCTGCGCCAGGCCGTCCGCGAGGAGTTTCTGCTGGTGGGCGGCGAGGTCGGCGTACTGGAAGGGGAGCGGCGCGAACTCCGGCGCCCGGCCGGCCGCGCGGGCGGTGTAGGCGGTCGCGAGGTCGCGGGCGAGGGGGGTGGTGGAGGCGCCGTCGCCCGCTATGTGGTGCAGGAGGAGCAGCAGGGTGTGACGGGCGGGGTTCGCCGGGTCGGTGAACAGGGTGGCGCGGAGCGGGGGTTCGGCGCCGAGGTCGAAGCAGTGGCGCACGGCGTGGCTGAGGGCGTCCGCGTCGTCCGCGCCGAGGGGCTCGCGGTGCAGGGTCGGGCGGGCCAGGGGGTGGTCGGCGGCGAGAATGCGCTGGTGGGGCTGGTCCTCAGGGGCGTTGTCAGTGGCGGGATATACCGTTCTGAGTGTCTCGTGGCGCGCGGTCAGATCGTGCAGGGCGAGCTGGAGCGCGGCGTGGTCGACGGGGCCGTTCAGGGTGAGGACGAGCGGGATGTTGTAGGTGGGGCTGGGTCCTTCGAGGCGGTGCAGGAACCACAGGCGCTGCTGGGCGGGGGAGAGGGGGAGGGTGTCGGTGCGGGGGACGGGGACGAGCGGGGCCGCTTCGCTGCCGGAGGCGGCCGAGGCGCGCACCAGCGCGGCGAGAGCGGCGGGAGTCGGCGCCTTGAAGACGTCGGCGATACCGACGGCGGCGGTGAACCGCTCACGAATACGGGCGGCCAGGCGCCCCGCGAGCAGCGAGTGACCGCCGAGATCGAAGAACCCGGCGTCGGCTGAGGGCCACCCGGACTCCAGCCCGAGGACATCGGCGAAGAGCCCGCGGAGGATCTCGGTGTACGGGTCGCTCGGGCGCCTGCCGGCGTCCCCTCCGGGGGTGACCGCGGGCTCCGGGTCGGGCAGGGCCCGATGGTCCAACTTGTCGTTGGCGGTGCGCGGCAGCTCGGCGAGGAGGGTGACCGTGGCCGGGACCATGTGCTCGGGGAGGGCCGCGGCGAGGTGGGCGCGGAGTTCGTCGGGGGTGACGGTGGGGGGTCCGTCCGGGGTGACGGTGGAGACTCCGTCCGGGGTGACGGCGCGGGCGTCGCGCGGCACCGCGTAGGCCAGGAGTCGCTTGCCATGCGCGGTGTCGCGGGCGATTACGGCGGCCTGGGCGACCGCCGGGTGGTCCGCCAGGCGCGCCTGGATCTCGCCGAGTTCGATGCGGAAGCCGCGGATCTTCACCTGGTCGTCGCCGCGTCCCAGGAACTCCAGGGTGCCGTCCGCGCGACGGCGCACGAGGTCCCCGGTGCGGTACATGCGGCCGCCGGGGTCGCCGTGCAGCGCCCCGAACGGGTCGGCGACGAAGCGCTCGGCGGTCAGGTCCGGGCGCCCGAGATAGCCGCGGGCGAGGCACGCCCCGGCGACGTACAGCTCACCGGTGACGCCGGGGGGCGTCGGACGGAGGGAGGAGTCGAGGACGTAGACGCGCGAGGCGCGCACCGGGTGCCCGGTGGTGCTCCCGTCGGGCTCCGGCAGCCAGTAGTACGCGTCGACGGTCGTCTCTGTCGGTCCGTACAGGTTGATGGGCCGCGACCCTGCCGTGGACGCGAGCCGCTCCCACAGCGGTGCGGGGACGCTCTCGCCGCCCACGACCAGGACGGCGGGGTGGTGCCTGCCCTCGTCGAGGAGGCCCTCGGCGACGAGCGCCTCGGCGTAGGACGGGGTGACGTCGAGGTAGTCGACGCGGTGCTCGTCGACGTACGCGGCGAGCACCGACGGATCGCGGTACGCGGCGTCGTCGAGGAGATGCAGCTCGTGGCCGTGGACCATCCACAGGACGGGGTCCCACGACGCGTCGAAGGCGAACGACGCGCTGTGCGCGACCCGCAGCCGCTCCCGGCCCGCGCGCTCGACCGCGGGCGCGATGTGGTCGGAGCCGTGCCCGGCGAGGAGGTTGGCGAGCGAGGCGTGGGTGACGACGACGCCCTTGGGGCGTCCCGTGGAACCGGAGGTGTGAATGATGTAGGCGGGGTCAGCGAGGCGCGGGGAGGCGGCGGGCGCGTCACAGGGGAGGGCGGCGAGCGCGGCCGACGTGTCCGGGTCGTCGAGCGCCAGTACGGGCAGGCCGTGGTCCGGGAGCGCGGCGAGCGTCGCCCGGGTCCCGATGACGTACGCGGGGCGGGCGTCGGCCAGCACGTCCAGGGTCCGCGCGGCGGGATGGCCGAGGTCCAGCGGCTGGCAGACGCCGCGCGCCTTCAGTACGGCGAGCAGCGCCACGACCGTGTCGGTGCTGCGGGGCAGGGCGAGGGCGACGGGCGTGCCGGGTGCCACGTCGGCGGCCAGACGGTGGGCGAGCCGGTTCGCCGCCGCGTCGAGCCCGCCGAAGGTCAGCGTGGCGCCGCCGCTGCGGACGGCCACCGCCTCGGGGGTGCGGGCGGCCTGCGCGGCGAACACCTCGGGCAGCGTGTGCTCGGCGGGCGCCTCCGCGCGCCCGGCGGTGGCCGCGCGGACCTCGTCGGGGGTGAGCAGGTCGAGGGTGCCGATGGGCCGGTGCGGGTCGCAGAGGAGCAGCTCGGCGAGACCGTCCAGGTACGTGACCAACGCACGCTCGTGACGGGCGAGTTCGGCGTCCTCGTACCGTCCTGCGTTGGCGTCCAGGGTGATGCGCAGGGTGCCGTCGGCGCGGGGTGCGGCGCCGACGGCGAGGTCCTCGACGGGGCCCGCGGCGAGGTTGCGGACGGTGCCGGGCAGGCCCGCGAAGTCCAGGTCGGTCTCGAACGGCTTGATGTTGACCATGGGCCCGGTCAGCGGCTCGCCCGCCGTGCCGAGTGCGAGGTCGCGGCGCAGGTCGGCCTGCGGGTAGCGCTGGTGGCGGCGGACGGCGCGGACCTCCAGGACGACGCGGCGCAGGAGTTCGGCGCCGGTGTCGCGGGGGCGTACGGCGATGCGCAGCGGCAGGACGTTGACGGTCATCGCCGGGGTGCGCAGGGCGGCGGGGCCGCGGCGGTTGGTCAGCGGAAGGCCGAGCACGATGTCCTTGGCGCCGGTGACGCGGTGCAGATGCCCGGCGGTGGCGGCGATGACCAGCTCGGCCCAGGTGGCCTTCACGGCCTGCGCGGCACGGCTGACGCGGTCGAAGGAGCCGTCGAGCAGGTCGGTGGCGCGGCGGTGCGGCAGATCGGAGGTTCCGGCGCGGGCGGCGAGGGTGGCGGGGGTGGTGTGCCCGGCGGTGCGCTCGGCCCAGAAGGCGCGGTCGGTGGCGTACTGCTCGCTGCCGAGGTAGTGCCGCTCCTCGTCGGCCAGCTCGGCCAGCGGCGCGAACCGGCGTTCGGGCAGCTCCTCCTGCCCGGTCGCGAGGGCGGTGTACAGCTCGGCGACGCGGCTGCCGATGAGCTGGAGGGCGTAGGCGTCGACGGCGAAGTGGTGGACGCGCTGGTACCACCAGTGGCGGTCGTCGGCGAGGCGGATCAGGGCCTGGGTGACGAGGCCGCTCGCGGCATGGCCCTGGGCCTGACCCTGGGCCTGCGCTTGGGCCTGGGCTCGGTCGCCGGTGAGGTCCACGGGTCTCGCGAGGTCGGCGCGCATCCAAGCCTCGGCGGCCTGCTCCGGGTGTGCCTCGGCGCGCAGGTCCAGGTGGTGCAGCGTCACCGGCACGGCGTCGGGGCGGACCTCCTGCCAGGGGGTACCGGCCGCGTCCTCGCCCGCCCGCAGCGACAGCGTCTCGGCCTCGGCCATGGTGCGCAGGAGCGCTGCCTCGAAGAGGCCGGTGTCCAGGGGGCCTTGGATCTCCACGCGGTCCGCCGTGTTGAGCGCGGTGCTCTGCGGGGCCAGCTGCTGCGCGTAGAGGATGCCGGCCTGCGCGGTGAGCAGGGGAAGGCGGTCAGGGCGCTGATGCATGTGTGTGACGACTCCCGTGAACCTGAACATGAACCTGGACCTGGACCTGGACCGGAACCTGGACCTACCGGTATGAACTTAGGTTAGCCTAAGTTATCTTGCTCGCCATGGAGAAGACGACCGCCCCCACGGACATCAAGACCGCCCTGCGCAAGGGCGTTGAGGCCCACCGCGACGCCCTGCTCGCCCTCAGCGGCCGCATCCACGCCCACCCCGAGACCGCCTTCGAGGAGCACCGCGCCGCCGCCTGGTGCGCCGAACTCCTCGCCGGACACGGCTTCGCCGTGACCACGCCCGCCTTCGGCCTGGAGACCGCCGTGAGTGCGACCGTCGGCTCCGGACCCGTCACGGTCGCCATCGTCTGCGAGTACGACGCGCTGCCCGGCCTGGGCCACGCCTGCGGCCACAACCTGATCGCCGCCGCCGGTGTCGGAGCGGCCCTCGCCCTCGCCCCGTACGCCGATGAACTCGGGCTCACCGTACGCGTGCTCGGGACACCCGCCGAGGAGCGCGGCGCGGGCAAGGCGCTGCTCATCGACGCGGGCGCCTTCGACGGCGTGGACGCGGCGATGATGGTGCACCCCTGCCCGTTCGAGATGGCCGACTTCCGCTCCTTCGCGCTCGGCACGCTCTCGGTGACGTACACGGGCAGGTCCGCGCATCCCAGCCTCAACCCGCACGAGGGCCGCAACGCCGCCGACGCCCTGACCGTCGCGCAGGTCGCGCTCGGCCTGCTGCGCCAGCAGCTCCCGCCGCAGTGGCGGGTGCACGGCATCACCACCGCCGCGGGCACGGCACCGAACGCGATACCGGACCGCGCCACGGCCGAGTACGAGATCCGCGCCCTGGCCGCCGAGGACCTGCGCGAACTGCGGGAGCGGGTCGAGAACTGCTTCCGCGCCGGGGCTCTCGCCACCGGCTGCGACGTCACCCTGGAGCGGCCCGAGCCCGACTACCTCGACTTCCGCGGCGACCCGGAACTGATCGCCCTGTGGAAGGCGAACGCCCGGACGCTCGGCCGTGCCGAACCCGTCGAGCGCGAGCCGTTCGCCTGCACGGACATGGGCAACGTCTCGCACCTCGTGCCGTCCATCCACCCCGTCCTGGACATCAGCGGCGGCGCCTGCGGCCCGCACGAACCGGAGTTCGCGGCGGCCGCCGTCTCGCCGGCCGCCGAGCAGGCACTGCTCGACGGCGCGCTGGGGATGGCCTGGACGGCGGCGGACTTCGCGAACGCCCGCTCCGGGCGCGCTACTTCTTCTTGAGCGCCTCGCTGATGTCGTTCATGACCTCGTCGGCGGCCAGCGGGCCGCCGCGGGTCGACCAGACCGAGCCGTCCACGGTCACGACCTGCTTCTTCTTGACCGCGCCGAGGTCCTTGTAGGCGGGCTTCTTCTGGACGTCCTTGAGGGCCTTCTCGCCGTCCGACGTGAGCGTGGAGAGGAACAGCCAGTCGCCGTCGATCTCGTTGATCTTCTCCAGGCTGAGCGAGGGGGTGTGCGCGTTGCCGTCCTTGTTCTGGTTCTTGGGCCGCTTCAGGCCCATCTCCAGGGCGACACCGCTGGCGAACTGCTTGTTCTCCATCCAGCTCGGGCCGTCCGGGTTCCAGCGGACGATGGAGACCTCGGCGCCCTTGTTCGCGCCCAGCTCCTTGCCGGCCTTCTTGGCGGCGGCCTCGTGGTCGCCGATGACCTTGTTGGCCTTGGGGAGTTCGCCCACGGCGTTGCCGATGCCCCGCAGGGTCAGCTTCCAGTCGTCGGTGGGCGCCATCGTGACGACGGTCGCGGGCGTGATCTCGCGCAGCTGCTTGAGCACCTGCTCGTCCTGCATGTCACCGGCGAGGATCAGGTCGGGCTTGGCCGCGACGACCTTGTCCATGACGGGCTGCAGCAGATTGCCGACCACGTCGATGCCCTCGACCTTGTCGGCGAGGTAGGCCGGCGGCTTGTCCAGGCCCTGGCCGTTGGTGATGCCGACCGGCTTCACGCCGAGCGCGAGGACGGCGTCCAGGTCCTCCTGGGTCAGCGTCACGACGCGCTTGGGGTGGGCCGGGACCTTCACGGCCTTGCCGGTGGCGTCCTTGATGGTGCGGGTGTCCGAGGAGCCGGAGCCGCCCTTGGCGGAGTCCTTGTCGGAGCCGTCGTCCGAGCCGCAGCCCGTCAGGAGCAGCGCCGCCGCGCCGAGCGCGGCGACCGACTGGGTCGCGCGTCGGGAGGCGGTGGAGAGGGGGCGGCGGGGGACGGTCATCAACAGCTCCGGGTTCAAGGGGACATGATGGAGTGGTCGTCAGCGACCATGGTTTTGGCTAAGGTTAGCCTTACCTTAGGTCAAATTGGCAAGGGGTGAGCCCCTCGAAGCCGGAAAGGCACATCCGTGGAACTCCGCGTCGAGCAGCTCACCGCCGGATACGGCGGCACGCACACCGCCGTCGACGGCGTCGACCTCACGGTCGAATCCGGCCAGGTCGTGGCCATCGTCGGCCCCAACGGCTGCGGCAAGTCCACACTCCTGCGCTGCATGGCGCGGCTCCACCAGCCCCTGTCCGGGCGGGTGTTCGCGGGCGACGCGGACCTCTGGAAGCTCAAGCAGCGCGAGACGGCGCATCGCGTCGCCCTGCTCCCGCAGTCGCCGCAGGCGCCCGAGGCGGTGACCGTCGCGGGTCTCGTACGGTACGGGCGCCACCCCCACCAGGGGCTGTTCCGCCAGTGGTCCGCCGAGGACGAGCGCGCCGTGACGCGGGCGCTCGAAGCCACCGGCACGGCGGAACTCGCCGAGCGGCGCCTCGACCAGCTGTCCGGCGGGCAGCGGCAGCGGTGCTGGCTCGCCATGGCGCTGGCCCAGGAGACGCCGGTCGTCCTCCTCGACGAGCCGACCAGCGCGCTCGACATCGGGCACGCGGTGGAAGTACTCGACCTGGTGCGGGAGGTCGCGGCGGAGGGCCGGACCATCGTGATGGTCGTCCACGACCTCGCGGCGGCGGCGCGGTACGCGGACGTCGTCGTCGCCATGCTGGCGGGGCGGATCGTGGCGACGGGCGCGCCGCGGGACGTGGTCGACGCGGGGCTCGTCAAGACGCTCTACGGGATCGACGCGGAGATTCTGCGGTCGGCGGTGGATGGGGCGCCGGTGGTGGTCCCGGCGGTTCGGGCTCCCGCCCGGGGGTGACCTTGCTCTGAACCCGCCGCTTCGCGGCGGGGTGTTCCCCGCCCACCTGCCCGTTGCTCCGCATCATGCGGCGGCGTAGGGCTTTTTCGGTGCGTGCGCGTTCTTCGTCTCGTGTGCTACCTTGCCATCAGTACGTGTGTACGCCCCGGCTCGTATCAGGGCGCCCGTACCGGTTTTTCTTCTCCCTCTTCCGGGATCCGGCAGGCCGATCAGGCCTTCTCCCTCACTGCTCACGCAGCAGTTTCCCTTCTGCCCGTCGTACGGGGCGTGGTCATCGCCGCCCCGTCGGGCCCCCTCATTCGCATGTCCGCGAAAGGACCACTCTCATGACCGCCACCGCGACCGAACGAGTCACGCGTACCGCTTCCACCACCCGCTCCACCGTCCTGACCTGCACCGGGGTTCTCGACATCGCCCGCGACGGGCGCGGGTTCCTCCGCGGTGACGGG
Organism: Streptomyces sp. NPDC003032; assembly: GCF_053591415.1. Taxonomy (NCBI): domain Bacteria; kingdom Bacillati; phylum Actinomycetota; class Actinomycetes; order Kitasatosporales; family Streptomycetaceae; genus Streptomyces; species Streptomyces sp. NPDC003032. The sequence continues at coordinate 65,428 of NZ_JBSFTT010000009.1, forward strand.
TGTCTGCCCGGCTCCGACGACGTGCAGGTGCCCGCCCCGCTCATCCATCAACTGGCCCTGCGCGGCGGTGACTTCGTCGAGGGCGAGTGCGCCGGGCGGGCCCGGACCCTCACCGGCGTCCACCGGGTCAACGGGCGCGTGCCCGAGGAGCTGCGGGGGCGGCCCCGCTTCGGGGACCTCACCCCGCTGCACCCCCGCGAAAGGCTCCGCCTGGAGACCACCGGCGCGGGCGTCGCCGGGCGGCTCGTCGACCTCGTCGCGCCCGTCGGCAAGGGGCAGCGCGGCCTGATCGTCGCGCCCCCGAGGACCGGCAAGACCGTACTGCTCCAGCAGATCGCCGCGGCGGTCGCGGAGAACCACCCCGAGTGCCACCTCATGGTGGTCCTCCTCGACGAACGGCCCGAGGAGGTCACCGACATGCGGCGCTCGGTCCACGGCGAGGTGCTCTCCTCGACCTTCGACCGGCCCGCCAGGCAGCACATCGCGCTCGCCGAACTCGCCGTGGAGCGCGCCAAGCGCCTGGTCGAGCAGGGACGCGACGTCGTCATGCTCTTCGACTCGCTGACGCGGCTGTGCCGGGCGTACAACAACGCGGCGGCCGGCGGCGGCAAGACCCTCAGCGGCGGCGTCGACGCGGCGGCGATCCAGGGCCCGAAGCGGCTCTTCGGTGCCGCACGCCTCGCTGAGGAGGGTGGCTCCCTGACGATGCTCGCGACCGTCCTCGTGGAGACCGGATCGCGCGCCGACGACTACTACTTCGAGGAGCTGAAGGGCACCGGCAACATGGAGCTGCGGCTCGACCGCACCCTCGCCGACCGGCGCCTCTTCCCGGCCGTCGACGTCACGCCCTCCGGCACGCGACGCGAGGAACTGCTCGTGCCGGGCGATGAGTTGACTGCCGTACGCGGGCTGCGGCGCGCCCTGCTCGGCCGGGACGGCGCGAGCTCCCTGGAGACGCTGCTGGACCGCATCAAGAAGACCCCGAGCAACGCCGCGTTCCTGCGGCAGGTGCAGCAGACCGTGCCGGGAGCGGGCACGAACGCCGGGGCAGGAAGCGGAAACGGCGCTACGGCCGCGTGACGTGCACGCGGTAGTCGCCGTCGTCCGTCACGTCCGCCACCGCGACCCGCACGCCCGTCTCGCGGTCGGTGAAGGTCTCGCCGGCCCCGTAGGGGGCGTCGGAGAGTTCGGCGTGGACGTTGGGCCGGCGGGTGCAACCGCCGCTCTCCGCCGTGGAGTCGGAGACCGTGACCGGGCCGTGGCCCGTGTCGACGTCCGCGTCCACGCGGTAGACCAGGACGCCCGCCTTGCAGACCGCCTCGTCGTTGCCGTCCCGGGTGCGGACCTCGACCGCGTACCCCGTCTTCGCGTTCAGCGGGACGAAGGCGAGCTTGGTGCCGCCGGAGCGGGCCAGCGGGGTCAGGACGTGCTGGGTGGTGCCGGGCTTCGACGCGCAGCCGACCTGGTCGTCGTCGAGCCAGCCCAGCTTCCACTTGTGCCAGGCGAGCAGGTCGTTGTTGGCGCCCCAGTCCTCGCTCATGATGTCCCAGTGGCCGACCGCGCCGCCGCCGTCCTGCGTATAGAGGTCGGGCAGGCCGAAGACGTGGCCGTTCTCGTGGGGCAGGACGCGGTAGCCCGTCTCGTGGTAGCTGCCCGATCCGTCGTCCTGACGGCTGTAGACGAAGGACGCGTTGGAGACGGGCACGCCGTCCGCGACCGGCGCCTCGTGGTTGCCCGCGAAGGTCACCGACAGGACCGTGTCGAGCGCGGAGGGCCCCGCGTTCGGGGTGACCAGGATGTTCACGAGGTCGTACGACCGGAAGTCCACGTCCGGGTCGGCGGCCGCCACGATGTCCTCCACGAGTCCCCGGTAGCCCGGGTCGAAGGGGGCGCCGCGCTCTATCCCGTACTCCGCGAAGGGCTTCGGCATCCGCAGCCAGTCCGGCACGGGGGATTCGGGGCGGTAGTCGAGGCGCCCGTAGGAACTGGTGCGGAACCACTGCGCGGTCTGCGGGAAGAACTCCGCGAGACGGTCCATCGCGCTGCCCTGACCGGGCGCGTCGGAGAAGTCGACCATGAGGTTCAGGGCCCGGACGGTGCCGGTGGAGCGGGTGTAGCCGGGCGGAGTGGGCACGCCCTCCGACATCTGTACGCCCATCGCGCCGCTGATCATGCACGGGCCGAGCGTGGTGCCCCGGGCCATCGACACCGGGCCCGCCGCGCTGGGCGAGTCCTCCATCAGGCGTCCGGTGCTCGCCGAGGTCGTGACCGCGAGGGCGAGTGCCGTGACCGAGGCGAGGGCGACACCGCGGCGGGTGGAGCGTATCCGCCGCCAAATCGGCTGCTGCATACGTTGCCCTTCACTCCGCGGCAGCCGCCGGTCCTGGCTGCACCCTGTCCGATCACCCTGTGCCGGGGGGTGCGCGGGCGCTCGCTGGGCGGGACCGATCGTGGGTTTCTCGCCGGTTCATATGTGACTCAGGTCACATGAAGTTCAGGGCGGGGCGGGAAATATCCGGGGAGTCCTTCCCCGTTTAGAAGTGTGTTCGCGCGAAACGGGGACTGGCTCCCCGCATCGTCCGCGGCCCCCCGCACCGCCCGCATCGCACCGCCGACATCCGACGACCAGAGGAGAAGCCGCAGTGGACACCGCCACCGCCCCGCAGCGCCGGGCCCCCCGCCCGCGGGCCGACGCCCTGCGCAACCGGGAGCGGATCGTCGCCGCCGCACGCGAGATGTTCGTGGAGTACGGACCCGACGTACCCCTCGACGAGGTCGCGCGCCGGGCGGGCGTCGGCAACGCCACGGTCTACCGCAACTTCGCCGACCGCGCCGAGCTGGTGCGCGAGGTCGTCCTCTTCGTCACCGACCGCGTCGCGGCCCACGCCGAGCAGGGCATCGCCACGGCCGCCGCCGACGCGAGCGCCTCCTTCGCGGCGCTGCGCACCTTCGTGCACGCCGCGGCCGACGAACGGATCGGCGCCCTGTGCCCGATGCTGTCGTCCGTCTTCGACCACGACCACCCCGACCTGCTGGATGCCCGTGAGCGCCTGGAGCAGTCCATCGAGGACCTCGTGGGCCGGGCCCGCGCGGCCGGACAGCTGCGCACCGACATCGCCGTCGGCGATCTCATGATCGCCCTCTCCCAGCTCGGACGGCCGCTGCCCGGCACGGCCTGCCCGAACATGGACCGCTTCGTCCACCGCCATCTCCAGCTGTTCCTGGACGGCCTGATGGCTCCCGCCCGTTCGGAGCTTCCGGGGGAGGCGGCGACCTTGGAAGACCTCCGGCGGAGCTGACTTTCCGCGAACGCTCATCACCGTTACCGCCGTTACTGACTCATCACTTTCGTACCGCTAGGTGGCCACCTCCATGTCTGAAACAGATCCGAGGCGCTGGAAAGCCCTCGTCTTCATCGCGCTCGCGCAGCTGATGGTCGTCCTCGACGCGACCATCGTGAACATCGCGCTGCCCTCCGCCCAGCAGGACCTCGGCATATCCGACGGCAACCGCCAGTGGGTCATCACGGCCTACGCGCTCGCCTTCGGCGGCCTGCTGCTCTTCGGCGGCCGCATCTCCGACCTGTGGGGCCGCAAGCGCACCTTCGTGACCGGCCTCATCGGCTTCGCCGCGGCCTCCGCCCTCGGCGGCGCCGCGACCGGCGAGGCCATGATGCTCGGCGCCCGCGCCCTCCAGGGCGTGTTCGGCGCGCTGCTCGCGCCCGCCGCGCTCTCCCTGCTCGCGGTGATGTTCACCGACGCCAAGGAGCGCGCCAAGGCCTTCGGCATCTACGGCGCGATCGCCGGTGGCGGCGGCGCCGTCGGCCTGATCCTCGGCGGCTTCCTCACCGAGTACCTGAACTGGCGCTGGACCTTCTTCGTCAACATCCCGTTCGCGGTGGTCGCCGCCCTCGGCGCGTACTTCGTCATCCGTGAGCCGGCCGGCGGCCGCAACCGCTCGCCGCTCGACATCCCCGGCGTGGTCCTGTCCACCCTCGGCCTGGTCGCGCTCGTCTACGGCTTCACCCGCGCCGAGTCCGAGGGCTGGTCGGACACCGTGACCATCACCATGTTCGTGGCGTCGGTCGTGCTGCTCGCCGCGTTCGTCCTCACCGAGGCCAAGGTCAAGTCGCCGCTGCTCCCGCTGCGCGTCCTGACCGAGCGCAACCGCGGTGGCGTCTACCTCTCGCTGGGCCTCGCCATCATCTCGATGTTCGGCCTGTTCCTGTTCCTCACGTACTACCTGCAGATCGTCGAGGGCTACTCGCCGGTCAAGACCGGCTTCGCCTTCCTGCCGATGATCGCGGGCATGATCGTGGGCTCCACGCAGATCGGCGCCCGCCTCATGACGCGCGTACCGCCGCGTCTGCTGATGGGCCCGGGCTTCCTGCTCGCCGCCGTCGGCATGCTGCTCCTGACGCAGCTGGAGGTCGGCTCCTCGTACACCGGGCTGATCATGCCGGCGCAGCTGATGCTCGGCCTCGGCATGGGTACGGCGTTCATGCCCGCCATGTCGCTCGCCACGCACGGCGTCGAGGCCCGTGACTCCGGTGTCGCCTCCGCGATGGTCAACACCTCGCAGCAGGTCGGCGGCGCCATCGGCACGGCCCTCCTGAACACCATCGCCGCCTCCGCGACCTCCGCGTACATCGCGGACCACGCGGCCGGTGCCGCCAACCCGAAGCTCGTCCAGGCGCAGGCCATGGTCGAGGGGTACACCAGTGCCATCTGGTGGGCGGTCGGCATCCTGGCGGTCTCCGCGCTGATCGCGGCGACGTTCATCAACACCGGGCACCAGGGCGGCCCCTCGGCCTCCGGGGACCCGGCGGAAGGCGCCGAGGACGAGGTGAAGATCCCGGTGATGGCCCACTGAGCCCGGCGGCCTCCTAGCGGAGCCAGGGGAGGTCGGCTCCGGCCTCCTCCGGCTGAAGTCCCTCGGCGACGATCGTCATGATCTCGCCGAGGGACTTCTGCTGTTCCGGGGTGAGCCGGTCGAAGAGGGCCTGGCGTACGGCGGTGACATGGCCGGGGGCGGTCCTGCCGAGCACCTCGAAGCCCTGGTCGGTCAGGATCGCGAGCTGCCCGCGCTTGTCGGAGGGGCAGTCCTCGCGCCGCACCCAGCCGCTCTTCTCCAGACGCGCGATCGCGTGCGAGAGCCGGGAGCGGGTGATCTTCATGAGCTTGGCCAGCTCGGTCATCCGCAGCCGCCGCCGGGGGGCGTCGGACAACTGGACCAATAGCCCGTAATACATGTGCGGCATTCCCGCGTCGCGCTGCAGCTGACGGTCGAGGAAGTCGTCGAGGAGCGTCGTCGCCTGGAGGTAGGCCCGCCAGACGCGCTGCTCGTCGCGGTCCAGCCAGCGCGGCTCGCCGTCCGGGGAAGGAGTGGGTGCCATATCCATGTACTCCACTGTACGAGGCCCTTCCTTGAACTTTGAACGAACCACGCGTACGGTCGCACCATAGAGCTTGAGACTTCAAGTAGCTACCCTCACGAAGAGCCCTGAGCCCTGGAGGCGCGCGATGACCCGCATGCCCGCCCTGTACCTCAGCCACGGCGCCCCACCGCTCGCCGACGACCCGCTGTGGCCCGCCGAGCTGGCCGCCTGGTCCGCGCGGCTGCCGCGCCCCCGGGCGATCCTCATGGTCTCCGCCCACTGGGAAGAGGCCCCGCTGGCGCTGGCCGCCACCGGGACGCTGCCGCTCGTGTACGACTTCTGGGGCTTCCCCGAGCACTACTACCAGGTGACGTACGCGGCCCCGGGCGCGCCGGAACTGGCCGAGTCCGTACGCGGACTGCTGCGCGCACCCGGCGTTCCCGTACAGGACGTGCCGGACCGGGGACTCGACCACGGCGCGTACGTCCCGCTGGTGGAGATGTACCCCGACGCGGACATCCCCGTACTCCAGATCTCCCTGCCGACCCTGGACCCGCGCCGCCTCATGGACCTCGGCCGCAGGCTCGCGCCGCTGCGCGACGAGGGCGTACTGGTCGTCGGCAGCGGCTTCTTCACCCACAACCTGGCCGCGCTGCGACAGGGCGGCGTCCCGTCCTGGTCGGCCGAGTTCGACGCCTGGGGCCAGGAGGCCCTGGCGGCGGGCGACGTCGACGCGCTGCTCGACTTCGCCCACAAGTCCCCGTCCGGACAGCTCGCGCACCCCCGCACCGAGCACTTCGCCCCACTCTTCGTGACGCTGGGCGCGGCGGAGGCCACGGGGGACCTCGCTGGGCAGCGCAGTGTGATCGAGGGTTTCTGGATGGGTCTGGCGAAGAGGTCGGTGCAGTTCGGCTGAGGCAAGGGGGCCGACGGGGAGTACCTAACTGAGCGGCTCGCTCAGTTCAACCGCCCGCAGGGCCGCTGCCAGAGCCCGCTCGTCGCCGACGTCCAACGCGGTATCCGTCAGCTTGATGACATGCTCGTCACCGTGCGCGAGTGCCCGCTCCACAACCTCTTCGGGGGAGAACGTGCCGGGCGGCTCATACGCGAGGGGCGCGTCCGGCGCGTACATGGCCGTGACCGCCGCCGAGGCCGTCCAGGCCGCCCGCAGGCTGGGCACCCACAGGCCGCGCGGCAGGGCGGGCAGCACACGGAGCACGGCGTTGGGCGCGGTCGCCGCGTGCACCAGCATCGTCTCCTCGCCGTGGCCGTGCGTGGCGTACCGGTGGGTGGCCGCCCGCACCAGCTCGGTCAGCCTGCGCCGCGCCTCCTCGGGGCCGTCCACGGAGGCCGCCCACACCGGCAGCCCCCGGACGCGGCCGAGGCGGGCGGGGAAGCCGCCTTCGGTCCGGTCGGCGATGGGCGGCACCGCGTCCAGGGCGTCGGCCGCGCTGTCGGCGCCCGGCAGCGGGGTGACGCCGGTGACCGGGCGGTGCCGGGCGGCCCAGTAGCCGAGGCCGTGCGCGAGTTCGGCGAGGCGGGGCCCGGTGGCGCCCCGCTCCAGGGACCGCGCGGCGTGACCGACCCGGATCACCGGGTGCGTCGAACCTCCGTACATCCCGGGCAGCAGCAGCGGCCACCACTCGGCGAGCACGTCGCGCCAGGGCCTCTCCTCGACCTCGCGGCGGAAGTGGGCGATCCAGTCGGCCGCCCGGCGCGGATCTCCGAGCGCGGTGTGCCGGTCGGCGCCGGTGATCGGTGCGACGGGAGCGGGAAATTCCTCCAATTTCGGGGCGTAGAGATCGAGCCACCGGTGGACCGCCCCCGACTGCCCGCGCGCGGCGAGCGCCTCGACGGCCATCGGCGCGTGATTGGTGAGCCGCCCCAGCCGCTCGGGCCCGAAGCCGTGCAGCCGCTCAAGGGCTTCGTCGAGGACGCCTGTGGTGTCGGTGCCGGTGTTGGCATCGGTGCCGGTCTCGGTGTCGGTCATGCGGGGACGGTAGGCCCTTGACGCGTCGGCCCGTAACGGCCTTGCGCCCTAGGTCCGGGGGCCGAGGGGACGCTCGTACCAGTCGACGTCCCAGTACCGCCCGAACTTCCTGCCGACTTCCTCGTACGTCCCCACGTGCCGGAACCCGAAGCGTTCGTGGAGCCGGACCGAGGCCTCGTTCGGCCGGGCGATCCCCGCGTAGGCGCGGTGCAGATCCTCCCCCTCCAAGGCCTCGAAGAGTGCCTTGTAGAGCAGCGTGCCGATGCCGCGGCCCGCGGCGTCCGGCGCGCAGTAGACGCTTGCTTCCACGGAAGTGGAGTAAGCGGGCTTCGGGCGGAAAGGGCTACTGGTCGTGTACCCGAGCAGCCGGCCCGGGTGGGCGCCGGAATCCCGCTCCTGAGCAACCAAGAGGCGGTGAGGGCCGTCTTCGGGATGGGAGAGCAGCCAAGGGCGGCGCTCTTCCGGCAGGAAGACGACGGTGTCGAAGGTGACGGCCGTCTCACGTACGTAGTGGTTGTAGAGGTCGGTGAGAGCTTCGAGATCGCTCTCGACCCCCGGCCTGACCTGCACCTCTGTACGCTCTGACATCATCCGGCCTCCCCCTGTGGCGCGACAGGGTACTGCACCGTCAGGAAAAAAGATGTGCGGCTTGGGAATTCTGTCCGGATTCCAGTCGTTGTTTCCATCGGATGCAGGGCACCCGAGGGTGTGCCATCCGCCACAGAGGTCCCAGTAAAGGGCCGACCAGGACAACCACACGCAAGGGAGCACGCATGGCAACCCGTGCCGTCGCCCGTCGCAAGTCCGCCTCCGGCGAGACCAACGCGGCACGCAGTGTTCGCGCTGTAGGCGGGGAGATCGCCGACCGCGACCTGGTCGGCATGTACCTCGACGAGATCGCCCGTACGCCACTGCTCGACGCCGCCAAGGAAGTGGAGCTGTCCCAGATCATCGAGGCGGGTGTCTACGCCCGCAAGATCCTGGACGGCGAGGTCGAGGAGAGCAGGATCACCGCGGACCGCGAGGAGCTCGAAGCCCTCGTCGCCGACGGTGAGCGCGCCAAGGACGTCTTCATCCGCTCGAACCTCCGCCTCGTCGTCGCGGTCGCCCGCCGCTATCCGCGCAGTGGACTGCCCCTCCTCGACCTCATCCAGGAGGGGAACGCGGGCCTGGTGCGAGCGGTCGAGAAGTTCGACTACGCCAAGGGCTTCAAGTTCTCCACGTACGCCACATGGTGGATCCGCCAGGCAATCACCCGCTCGATAGCCGACCAGTCCCGCACCATCCGCCTCCCCGTCCACCTGGTGGAGGAGCTGGGCCGCATCCGCCGCGTGCAGCGCGAGTTCAACCGCGAGCACGGCCGGGAGCCGGAGCCCGCGGAGATCGCCGCCGAGCTGGCCTCGACGCCCGCGCGCGTCATCGACGTCCTGGACTGGGCGCGCGACCCGGTCTCGCTGAACATGGGCGTGGACGACACGGGCGACACCCAGTTCGGTGACCTCCTTGAGGACACCTCGGCCGTCTCGCCCGAGCAGTCCGTCCTCTCGCTGCTGCGCAGCGAGGAGCTGGGCGGCCTCCTCGGCCGCCTCGACCAGCGCACGGCCTCCATCATCAAGATGCGGTACGGCATCGAGGACGGGCGGGAGCGGACGCTGACGGAGGTCGGCAAGGAGCACGGGCTCACCCGTGAGCGGATCCGGCAGATAGAGAAGCACGCGCTTCTCGAGCTGAAGAAGCTGGCGCGGGACACCGGGTTCGACGCGGTGGCCTAGGCGGCCGGCCTTGGGCGGGCCATTGGCTGGGCCGCCCCGGGTTTTGCCGTTCGGGTACGGCGCTTGTGCTGCCGGGGGCGTTGGTGGCTGCCTCCTCACCCCGGCGGGCCCGGCGGCTGTTCCGTCGCCCGGGACAGGCGGGTGCCCAGGTCTCTGAGGCAGCTCACCAGGTCCGCGGGGCCGTGCGCCGTGAAGTCGCAGTCCACCAGGGCCAGGCGGACCGCCAGCCATTCGATGGAGTCCGTCGCCGTGCCGCGCAGACGGCAGCGGTGCTCGTCCAGCGGTTCCACCGTGCCGAGCGCCGAGGGCAGCCGCGCCACGACGAACTCCGCGGGCGCGGCGAAGGTCACATCGATCTCGTACGACTGCTGCCCCCGCCAGACCGACTGGCGGATGAACTCCGCGGCGTCCCCCTTCGGCAGCTCCCGCGGCACGAACCGCGCCCCCGTGGCGAACGGGTCGGCCACCCGGTCGACGCGGAAGGTCCGCCAGTCCTCGCGGTCGATGTCGTACGCCACGAGATACCAGCGCCGCCCCGTCGAGACCAGGCGGTACGGCTCCGTCAGGCGGCGCGACTCCGTCCCGTCACCCGCCCGGTAGGCGAACCGCAGCCGTTCCTGGCCCGCCGCGGCCGACGCCATCACCGTCAGCGTCTCCGGCGCGATACTCGCCCCGTCTCCGCTGGTCAGCGGGGTCGTCGCGATCTGTAGCGCGGAGACCCGGTGGCGCAGACGGGCGGGCAACACCTGCTCCAGCTTGGCGAGCGCCCGTACGGACGCCTCCTCCACGCCCTCCACCGCGTGCCCCGCCCCGGCCCGCAGCCCCACCGCGATCGCCACCGCCTCCTCGTCGTCGAGGACCAGCGGCGGCATGGCCTTGCCCGCGACCAGCCGGTAGCCGCCGGCCGCGCCCTGACTGGCCCGCACCGGATAACCGAGGTCCCGCAGCCGGTCGATGTCCCGCCGCACGGTACGCCTGCTGACACCGAGCCGCTCGGATAGCTCACCGCCGGGCCACTCCCGGGGCGTCTGAAGAAGGGACAGCAACTGGAACAGCCGCGCGGGGGTATCGGCCCCGGCCGCGCTCACGCGGCGCCCCCCGGGCTGCCCGAAGTCACGGCCTCCGGGCCGCCCCAAGTCACGGCGTCCGGGAAGGCCGAAGCCGCGTCCGTCGTCACGCCCGCCATCTCATCCATCGTCATGACGTCCACGATGCCGCAGAACTAGGACACGAGCTGACCTATACGCGTCCTAGCCTCCTCCCATGACTTCACCGAGCACCACTTCCGCCCCCGTGGGGCAGGAGGCCACCGCCGACCGGCGACGTTGGTTCGCCCTGGCCATCGTGATGACCGCCGCCTTCATGGACCTGGTCGACGTCACGATCGTCAACATCGCGATTCCGTCGATCCAGCGGGACGCGGGCGCCTCGTTCAGCCAGATCCAGTGGATCACCGCGGGTTACACCCTCGCCTTCGCCGCCGGGCTCATCACGGGCGGGCGGCTCGGAGACATCCACGGACGCAAGCGGCTCTTCCTGATCGGCATCACCGGCTTCACCGTCGCCTCCGCGCTCTGCGGCTTCGCCGCCAACCCGGAGATGCTGGTCGCCTCGCGCATCCTGCAGGGCGGCATGGCCGCGCTGATGGTCCCGCAGGTGCTGTCCATCGTCCACGCGACCTTCCCCGCCCACGAGCGCGGCAAGGTCTTCGGGCTCTTCGGCATGGTCGTCGGGCTCGGCGCGGTCTCCGGACCGCTGCTGGGCGCGCTGCTCACCGAGTGGAACATCCTCGGCCTGGAGTGGAGGCCGATCTTCCTCATCAATCTGCCGGTCGGCATCGCCGGAATCATCCTCGGCCGGAAGTTCATCACCGAGTCCAAGGCCCCGAGGGCCCTCAAGCTCGACCTCGTCGGCGTCGTCCTGGTCACGCTCGGCCTGCTCATGCTCATCTACCCCCTGACCCGTGGGCGCGAGCTGGGCTGGCCGACCTGGGGATACGTCATGATGGCCGGCGCGCTCGTCGTCTTCGGCGCCCTCATCGCGTACGAGAAGTGGAAGACCGCGAAGGACGGCTCGCCGCTCATCGAGCTGTCGCTGTTCAAGGTGAAGAGCTTCGCCGCGGGCATCGCCGTACAGACCGTCTTCGGCGTCGTGATGGGCATCTTCTTCCTCGTCTGGACCCTGTACATGCAGTTCGGCCTCGGCTGGACCCCGCTGCGCGCCGGCCTGACCGGTGTGCCGTTCTCGATCGCCGTCTCGGCGGCCGCCGGCCTGTCCGTACAGAAGCTCGTGCCCCGCTTCGGCCGCAAGGTCCTCCAGGCCGGGGCCCTGGCCATGGCCGCCGGCCTGCTGATCTACATCTGGGAGGCGGACCGGTACGGCGCGGACATCGCGCCCTGGCAGATGACGCTGCCACTGGTCGTGATGGGCGTCGGCATGGGCCTGATCGTGGCGCCGCTGACGGACGCGGTCCTCTCGGACGTGCCGCAGGAGCACGCGGGTTCGGCCTCCGGGCTCATCAACACCGTGCAGCAGATGGGCACCGCGCTCGGCCTCGGCCTGGTGTCGGTGGTCTTCTTCGGGGTGATCGACGAGCGGGTCGCGCCGAGCCGGCTCCCCGCGGAGTACATGGCCGGGTTCCAGAACGCGCTGTGGTGGGCGGCGGGCGTGCTCGCGGTCATCTTCCTGATCATGTTCGCGCTCCCGGCGAAGCCGAGGCAGCACGTGGAGGGCGGCGACGAGCCGATGCCCGCGGCCGAACTCCCGGAGAAGGAGCCGGCACTGGTTCCCTGACCCTTGGCCCCTTGGCCCCTTGACCGGGAGGCCGAGGCCGCCCGCGCCCCGAAAGGGGCGCGGGGCTGACCCGGCCGAGCCCGGCGGAGCGCTAGAGCTCTGCCTGGGCCGCCGTCGTGTCCAAGGACTCCAGAACAGCCTTCGGGCTGCCGCCCTTGGCCACCGCCTCGCCGATCCGCGCGCGCACGGCGGCCCTGACCTCGGGCCACGAGCCGAGGTTCGTCGGCTGGAAGCGGGCCTGCGGCATCTGGTCGATGAAGTCCCACATCGGCCGCTGCCCGGGGTCCTTGCGCAGGGCGTCCGACGCCGAACTGGTCACCGGCAGCGCGGACTGCCCGCCGCCGTACGCCACCGCGGACTTGCTGCCGTACAGATAGCTCAGGAACGTGCCGCACTGCTCGCGCCGCCCGTTCCGCTTGAACGCCATCAGCCAGTCGTTCAGCCCCACCGGCGGCGCGGCGCCGCCGAGCTTCTTGGGGAACGGGGCGTGCGCGTAAGGGAACTTGGCCTGGTCGGCGGCGCCCATCAGGACCGGATGCGCGATCATCATGCCGATCCTGCCGCGCAGGAACTGGGCGTACGCGTCCGTCCTGGAGAGCTTCGAGGGGTCCGCGCCCGCCAGGCCCTCACCGACGAGGTTGTCCCGCAGCCAGGTCAGCGTGTCGATGTTGCTGGGGTTGGCGAAGTCGTAGCCGGTGAGGCCGGAGTAGCCGCCGCCGTCCGCGAGCAGCCAGGCCAGCGCCTCGTCCTCGGCGGCCTCCGGGCCGAGCTGAAGCCCGTAGGGGGTCGGGACGCCGATCGCCTTCAACGCCTTGGCGGCGTCGTGCAGTTCGGCCCAGGAGCGGGGGGCCTTGGTGCGGGCCTGCTTGAAGAGGGCCTTGTTGTAGAAGAGCCGCGGGGTGCTGGCGAGGAAGGGCAGGCCGTACTGGACGCGGTTGACCATGCCCGCCTCCGCGTACGAGCGGATGAAGTCGCCCTCGGTGCGTACGTCGAAGAGGTCGTCGGCGCCGTAGAGCCTGTCGTCCTCGGCGTACGGGGCGAAGAAGTTGGACTGCGCGATGTCGGGGGCGTCGCCGTCCTTCACGCGCCGGGCCAGGGTCTGGTCGAGCTTGGCGAACGGGACGCGTTCAAGGTCGACTTGGATGTCCGGGTGCGCCTTCTCGAAGGCGGCGACGACCTTGCCCCACTGGTCGCCGATCGAGGAGCCGACGCTGTCGTCGTAGCTGGCGACGAGGAGCTTGAGGGGCGTCCCGGTCTCCGCGGAACAGGCGCTGAGCCCGGCGGTGCCGAGAGCGGTGGCGCCGGTGAGCCCGGCCGTGTGGAGAAGGAACTGCCGACGACGCACCGCTGTTGCCACCTCTGCCTCTACGGTTCTACGGGCCTGGCCGGTCCCGTAGCCTTCGTGTTGGCAGATTCTGCCATAGGGGCAACTTGTGCCCGTGAGGCCCCCGGGTGGGCGCTGGCATAACGTGCCTGTCATGTCCGCTCGTTCGCCGCAGTCAGTTCAGTCAGAGTCAGACCAGTCAGCTCAGTCCCGGCAATCCCCGCAGCCTTCACTCACGGAGCGGCGGAAGACCGAGACCCGCCTCGACATCGCCCGCACGGCTGCCTCGCTCTTCGCCGCCGACGGACTCCGCGCCACCCGCGCCGAGGACATCGCCCGCGCCGCGGGCGTCGCGCCGCGCACCTTCTACCGCTACTTCGCCACCAAGGAGGAGGCGGTCGCCCCGCTCTTCACCGCCGGTGCCCAGCAGTGGGCGGAAGCGGTGCGGCAGGCGCCGGACGGCCTCTCGGTGCCGGACGCGCTGCGGCGCGCGGTGGCCCACACGCTCGCCGCCGGGGACGCGGGTGAGGCGGAATCCCTGGAGTGGGTGCGCTCGCTGCTGCGGATGTCGGAGCAGAGCGCGGCGCTGCGCGCGGTGTGGGCGGACACGTGCCACGCCTCGGAGCAGACGCTGCTGGCGGTCCTCGTGGAGCGGACGGGCGGGGACGGGCCGCCGGCCCTTGAGCTGAGCCTCGCCGCGGCCGTCGCGAGCGCGGCGGTACGGGTGGCCGTCGAGACCTGGGCCGCGGGCGACGCCCCCGCCGATGGCCCCGATGGCCCGACCGCGCTGGCGGCACGCTGCCTGGGTGCACTGGACGCGTTTCCCTGGCCGTAGAACCGTGAGGTCACGCAACGCCAGAAGTCCGTCCGTGTCCACATCACGCCCGAAGGTGTTTACTTTCCCGAAAACCAGCCGTACTCTCCGACTGAAACCACAGACTCGGGCATGCGGCGGAGGCAAACGGACATGTACGCACCGGAGCGGCAGCAGGAGATCCTGCGGCTCGCGCGGGACGGCGGGCGGGTCGACGTGCTGTCGCTGGCCGAGGAGTTCAAGGTCACCGCGGAGACCATCCGCCGCGACCTGAAGGCCCTGGACCGCGCCGGGCTCGTACGCCGCGTGCACGGCGGGGCCATACCGGCCGGGCGCCTGGACTTCGAGCCGGACCTCGCCGAGCGCGAGGGCACCGCCGCCGACGAGAAGGACCGCATCGCCCGCGCCGCCCTCGCCGAGCTGCCCGCCGAGGGCAGCGTCGTCCTCGACGCCGGGTCGACCGTCGCGCGGCTCGCGGCGGCCCTCCCGCTGGAGTCGACGCTCACCGTCGTCACGCACAGCCTGCCGACCGCCGCCCGCCTCGCCGACCACCCCGGCATCCAGCTCCACCTCATCGGCGGCCGGGTCCGGCAGCGTACGCGCGCGGCCGTCGACGCCTGGGCCCTGCGGGCGTACGGAGAGATCCGCGCCGACGTCCTCTTCCTCGCCGCCAACGGCTTCTCCGCCGAGGCCGGGCTCACCACCCCCGACCTCGCCGAGGCCGCCGTGAAACGAGCGGCCGTCGCCGCGGCCCGCCGGGTCGTCCTGCTGGCGGACTCCGCCAAGCACGGCCAGGAACACTTCGCCCGCTTCGGCGACCTCACCGACGTGGACCTACTGATCACGGATACCGGCCTCGCCCCCGACGAAGCCGCCACCATCGAACGGGCCGGCACGGAAGTGGTACGCGCATGATCCTCACCGTCACTCCGAACCCCTCCCTCGACCGCACCTACGAGGTGCCCTCCCTCGACCGGGGTGAGGTCGTCCGTGCCACCGGTGACCGTATGGACCCGGGCGGCAAGGGCGTCAACGTCTCGCGGGCCGTGGCGGCGGCGGGCGTGCGGACCGTCGCCGTGCTGCCGCTCGGCGGAGCGCCCGGCGCGTTGGTCGCCCGGCTCCTCGACGAGCAGGGCATCGAGGCGGCCCCGGTGCCGGTGGCCGGGCAGACCCGTTCCAACATCGCGGTCGCGGAGCCGGACGGCACTCTGACGAAGATCAACGCCCTCGGCCCCGAACTCTCCGTGGGAGAGCAGGAGTCCCTGCTCGCCACCGTCGGCGAGAAGTCCGTCGGCGCCGACTGGGTCGCCTGCTGCGGCAGCCTCCCGCGCGGGCTCGCGCCCTCCTGGTACGCCGAGTTGGTGTCCCGCGCCCACGCGGCGGGCGCCCGTATCGCCCTGGACACCTCGGGCCCCGCCCTGCTCGCCGCCCTCGCCGAACGCCCCGACGTCGTCAAGCCCAACGCCGAAGAACTCGCAGGAGCCGTCGGCCGCCCCCTCGCCACCGTCGGCGACGCGGTCAAGGCGGCGGAGGAACTCCGGGAACTGGGCGCGCACGCCGTACTCGCCAGCCTCGGCGCGGACGGCCAACTCCTGGTCGACGCCTCGGGCGCGTACTTCGCGAGCGCCCCGGTCGACACCGTACGCAGCAACGTCGGCGCCGGTGACTCCTCCCTGGCCGGTTTCCTGATCGCGGGCGGCACGGGCGCGCGCGCCCTCGCCTCGGCCGTGGCGCACGGCGCCGCCGCGGTCCAGCTCCCGGGCAGCGTGATGCCGTCGCCCTCGGACCTGAGGCCGGACGCGGTCACCGTGACGGCCGACGTCCCGCTGGACCGCGTACTGACAGAGCCGGCCTCATGAGCCGCCCCTACGCCTACGCCCCCCACGCCCCCCGAACGAAGCCAAGGAGCCCGCGATGACCGACGTGATCACCGCGGATCTGGTCGACCTCGATCTCGACCTGTCCGCAGAAACCAAGGAAGCCGCGGCCCGCTCCCTCGCCGAGCGCATGGTGGCCCTCGGGCGCGTGACCGACCTGGACGGATTCCTCGCCGACGTCGCGGCCCGCGAGGCGCAGATGCCGACCGGCCTGGACGGCGGCATCGGCATCCCGCACTGCCGCAGCGCCCACGTCACCGAGCCGACCCTCGCCTTCGGCCGCTCGGCCCGCGGCATCGACTTCGGGGCGCCGGACGGCCCGGCGGACCTGATCTTCCTGATCGCGGCCCCGTCGGGCGCGGACGACGCCCACCTGACGATCCTGTCGTCGCTGGCGAGACAACTGACGAACGCGGACTTCACGGCCGCACTGCGGGCCACGACGGACGCGGAGACGGCAACAGCCCTTGTCCGCGGCGACACGCACGCGGATGGGAAGACACCCGCGCCGCAGCCCTTCCGCATAGTCGCCGTCACCTCCTGCCCCACAGGCATCGCCCACACCTACATGGCGGCCGAGTCCCTGGAGAACGCGGCCCGCGAGGCAGGCATAGAGCTGGCCGTGGAGACGCAGGGCTCGGCAGGCTTCACCCGCCTGGACCCGGCGGTCGTAGCCGCCGCGGACGCGGTGATCCTGGCCCACGACATCCCCGTAAGGGAAAAGCCCCGCTTCGCGGGCAAGCCCACGGTCGACGTAGGCGTGAAGGCGGCCATCAACCGCCCGGCGGAACTGATCGCACAGGCCCGCGCGAAGGCGGCCCGCGGCGAGACGACCGCGGACGCCAAGGACCCGAGCCCGGTGGACGACACCGGTGAGAGCGGCGACGGCTACGCCACCAAGCTCCGCAAATGGCTGATGTCCGGCGTGAGTTACATGGTCCCCTTCGTCGCCGCGGGCGGCCTCCTCATCGCCCTCGGCTTCGCCATCGGCGGCTGGAAGATCGACAAGGCGCCGTCCGTCGCCGAGCACTTCATCTGGACGGACCACACCAGCTGGGCCGCGCTGCTCTTCCAGATCGGCGGGCTGGCCTTCGCCTTCCTGGTCCCGGTCCTCGCGGGCTACATCGCGTACGGCATGGCCGACAGGCCGGGCCTCGTCCCCGGATTCGTCGGCGGCTCGGTCGCCGTCACCATCAACGCCGGCTTCCTCGGCGGTCTCGCCGCGGGCCTGATCGCGGGCGCCGTGGTCATGGGCGTCCAGCGGGTCCGCGTCCCGGCCGTGCTGCGCGGCATCATGCCGGTCGTGGTGATCCCGCTGATCTCCTCGGCGGTGGTCGGCTTCCTGATGTTCCTCGTCGTCGGCAAGCCCATCGCGTCCCTGCAGAGCGCGCTGACCGACTGGCTGGAGGGCCTCTCCGGCGCCAACGCGATCATCCTCGGCGTCATCCTCGGCCTGATGATGTGCTTCGACCTCGGCGGCCCGCTGAACAAGGTCGCGTACGCCTTCGCGGTCGGCGGCCTCGCCCATCCGACCGACGGCAGCCTCAAGGTCATGGCCGCGGCGATGGCGGCCGGCATGGTCCCGCCGCTCGCCATGGCGCTCGCCACGACCGTGCGCGGCGGGCTCTTCACCAAGACCGAGCGGGAGAACGGCAAGGCGGCCTGGTTCCTGGGCGCCTCCTTCATCACCGAGGGCGCGATTCCGTTCGCGGCCGCCGACCCGCTGCGGGTGATCCCCGCGTCGATGGCGGGCGGCGCGGTCACCGGCGCCCTGTCGATGACCTTCGGCTGCACCCTGCGCGCCCCGCACGGCGGTGTCTTCGTGGTCCCGCTGATCGGGCAGCCGCTGCTCTACCTCGTGGCGATCGCCGCCGGTGTCTGCGTCTCCACGGTCGTGGTGGTCCTGCTCAAGGGCGCGGGCGCGCGCAAGACGAAGCCTGCGGACGCGGGGGCGGCCCCGGCCGACGGGAAGGGCGTCCCGGCGACCGCCTGACGCCGCAGCTCGGCACGTTGACGCGCGACGGGGATTTGGCGACCACTTGTGCGACTTGCGTCACTTCAGGACCTAAGCCCCATAACCCCCCTGTCGGAAGTCCCTGCCCTTGTTGTCTACTGGGCCGCATGTTCCGGGATGTCTCGATCGTTCAGCAGATAGGCGTGACCGTGCTCGCCGTGGCGACCGTGGCCTGGGCCGTCGGTCTGGTGCGGGTGATGCGCAGGGACCAGGCCTCCCCAAGCTCTCCACTCCGTTCGAGCAGGGGAGGCCCCATCCCGGCCCAGCAGGGCCCACCGCGCGCGGAGACCGTGGAACTCACGGCGGACGAACGGGCCGCCTTCGCCGGACTCGTACGCCAGTACGGCGACGGACGCTCATAGCTCCCGGCCCGGAGCCCTCCTACTGGCCCGGCGTCGCGCCCGTCGCCCTGCGTTCCATCGCGGCGCGGGCCGCCTCCTCGGTGGCGTACACCTCGCACATATGGCGTCCGTCGGGCGTCAGCGTGTGCTCGACCTCCCACAGGCTGATCTCGCCGCCGTCGAAGAGCAGGAACGCGTGCTCGTAGAGCGAGAAGCTCAGCCGCGCCTCGCCGCTCAGGCCGGGGCGGCCGAAGGCCTGCGTTATCTGGTGGGCGAACGCCGCGCGCAGCAGGCGCGCGATGTCCTCGCCGGGGCGGTCGTCGTTCTCCGCGCGCCGCAGCAGCCGGCGCGCGTGGTCCGCCGAGTCGTCGGGGACGTACGAGTGACGGGGCACGGAGTCGGCCGGCATCTGGAGCACGACGGGCCGGCCGCAGACGGGCGGGTCGGGCGGCAGCGGCAGCCGCGACGTGGCGACGCCCGCCTCCTCCTCGTCGGCGTAGATCTCATACGTCGGGGCGCTGCCCGGCGTCGTGTTGTGCACGAGCTCCCAGAGCGTGAGCACGGACGCGTCGGCGAGCAGCCAGGTGTGTCTGTACGTCTCGCGGTGCAGCCCCGCGCTGTGGTGCGCGGAGTGCAGGGAACTGTCGTACGCGAGGGCCGAGTCGAGGCGGCCTATCACCTCGTCCGGCAGGTCGAAAGAGTTCAGGGCGCGGCCGAGGAGTCGCTCGAGGTGCTCCTCCGGAGAGTGTGGCTCGGGCGACTCGGGTGGCTGGTACGCCGTTTCGTACGGAACGCTCAAGGCTTCTCCCGGCGTTGCTGCATGTCACCTGGTGAGTGCATACCGTAGCCCCTGGGTCCGACATCATGCCCGGGAACGGGAAAACGCGCGAGCCACGTGGGAAGTTCCCACGTGGCTCGCTCAGTTGAGGGGTGCGCGAGGTGCGCGCCGGGGCGGGCGCCGGAGGCGCCGGAGCCGCCGAGAGGGTGTCAGCTCGCGCTGCCCGCCGTCCACTCGCTCCACGACATGTTCCAGCCGTTGAGGCCGTTGTCCGGGGCGATCGTCTTGTCGGGGGAGCCCTTGACCGTCACGATGTCACCGATCAGGGAGTTGTTGTAGAACCAGGCGCCCTGCGTGTTGGGGTCGCCGGCGCCCCGCGCGTCCTGGAGACCGACACAGCCGTGGCTGGTGTTGGTGCTGCCGAAGATGGACGGCGAGCCCCAGTAGTTGCCGTGGATGAAGGTGCCGGACTGGGAGAGCCGCATGGCGTGCGGCACGTCCTTGATGTCGTACTCCCCGCCGAAGCCGACCGTGTCGCCGTTCATACGGGTCTGGGTGAACTTCTCGGAGATCACCATCTTGCCGTTGTACGTCGGGTTCGACGCGCTGCCCGCGGAGATCGGGATGGTCTTGATGACCTTGCCGTCCCGCTCGACCGTCATCTTCTTGGCGTTGACGTCGACGGTGGAGACCTGCGCGCGGCCGACGGTGAAGGTGACCGTCTTGTGCTGCACGCCGGTGATGCCGTTCCCGCCCTTCACGCCGTCCAGGTCGATCTTCATGGTGACCTTGGAGCCGGCCTTCCAGTACTCCTCGGGCCGGAAGTCGAGGCGCTGGTTGCCGAACCAGTGGCCGACGACCTTCTGGCCGCTGGTGGACGTCACCGTGATGTGCGACTGGACGTCCTTCTTCTCCGTGATCGCCTTGTCGAAGTTGAAGGAGACCGGCATGCCGACGCCGACCGTGGTGCCGCCGTCCGGGGTGTAGCTGCCGATGAAGCTGTTGGCCGAGGAGACGGTGGTGAACGTCGCGTTCTCCGTCGCCGCGTTGCCCTTGGGGTCCTTGGCGTTGGCGGTGACCTTGTACTTCGTGCCGCGCTCCAGCTGGCCCTTGGGCTTCCAGGTGGTGCCGTCGCCGGAGATGGCCCCCTCGACCGCGGCGCCGGACGTCACCGACGTCATCTTCACGCTGGTCAGCTTGCCGCCCTTGACCTTCACGCCGGTGGCGTTGATCGAGGCGTCGGTGGCGCCGTCCTTCGAGGAGATGGTGATGTCGGCGCCCTTGGCGGCGGAACTCCCGCCCTTCTTGTCGTCCTCGGCGCCCGCGTCGCCCCCGCAGGCCGTGAGGGTCAGCGCGCCCACGGCGGCGAGCGCGGTGGCGGCCAGCAGGGCACGGCGCCGGGGGTTGACTATGACCGACCTTGTCACGGGCTGCTCCAAGTACGTGTTCTGATCCAGTACGTTCTGATCCAGTACGACTGAAGAGCGCCCCACGGCGCAGAGTGGTTCCCTCCGGAGGGTGTGAGAACGGGCACATCAGGTGCCCAACGCGCGCTCCTTCTCGTAGAGATCGAGATACGCGGGGAACGTACCGCCCGGCGTCCGGACGGACTCCGCGGCCAGCATCGCCCGCACGATCGCGGCCGTCACCAGGTCGGCGCCCGCGGCGAGGATCTCGTTGAGCGCGAGCGGGCTGCGGGCGTCCAGTGGGCGCTCCCCCGTGGCGAGGGCGAAGACCGTGTCACCGTCGTTCAGGAGATGGACGGGCCGTACGGCGCGCGCCATGCCGTCGTGCGAGGTGCCGGCGAGCTTCTGCGCCTGCGCCTTGGTCAGTTGGGCGTCGGTGGCGACGACGGCGAGTGTGGTGTTGAGGGGCGGCGGCCCGTTCCCGGCGGCGGCCTCGGCGAGGCGCCGCGCGGCCTCTTCGTGCACCTCCGGCGCGGGGTAACCGACCCGCTGCCCCGCGAAGTACTGCCCGTACAGCGCACCCGTCTTCGGATCGAACCCCGACCCCGCGGCGTTCGCCACGACCAGCGCCGCGACCGTGATGCCCGAGTCGAGGCGGACACTCGCACTGCCGATGCCCCCCTTCATCTTGCCGACCACCGCGCCGGTCCCCGCGCCGACGTTGCCCTCCTCGACGGGCGTGAACGGCTCGGTGCGCGCGGCCGCCTCCACCGCGGCCCGCCCGGTCGCCGCGTCCGGACGGGCCCTGAAGTCGCCGCCCCGGCCCAGGTCGAAGACACAGGCGGCGGGGACGACGGGCACCACGTGGGAGGGGTCGGCGCCGACCCGCACCCCTCGGCCCCGCTCCTCCAGCCACGCCATCACCCCGGACGCGGAGTCCAGACCGTACGCGCTGCCGCCGGTGAGGACGACGGCCTCGACACGCTGCACGAGGTTGCGCGGGTCGAGGGCGTCCGTCTCGCGGGTGCCGGGCCCGCCGCCACGCACGTCCACGGCGGCGACGGCGCCTCCCTCGGGCGCCAACACGACGGTCGTCCCGGTCAGTTGTCCGTCGCCGGTGAGCGTGGCATGCCCGACGCGCAGGCCCGCGACATCGGTCAGGGAGTCAGTAGTCATACGCCGATGCGTATCACGCGCGACGGGTTCACGAGGCCCGGGCGGCGCGTTTCATGCGGGCGGTGAGCGTCACCCCCGTCACGACCGTCGCCGTCGCCACGAGACCCGCCACGAGCACCGCCCAACGCCCCGCGAACGTACTCGCCAGCGTCGCCAACGCGCTCACCGGCAGCACCATTTGCTGGGCGAGCCCCACCTTGAAGTACCGGGCGTGCAGCGCCCACACGGTGATCAGATAGAGCGCCGTCGGGACCGTCACGGCGGCGGACGCGGCCAGCGTCGAGAGGTGCGGCGCCTGGCCCACGGCCTGCTCGACCGCCACCTCGATCCCGGCGCCGATCGCCGCGGCCGAGCCGAGGATCACGTAGTGGCCGTAACCCCACAGGAAGGCCTGGTGGTTGCCGTGCAGCCGCCCGTGGGCGGGCACGACGAAGTAGATCCACCACGCGGCGAAGACGATGAGCAGCCCGCCCGCGGCGATGGGCAGGAGTTCGTCGAGCGCGTCGTTCTCCTCGATGCCCGACTTCACCGCGACCGTCGCCGCCGCGATCGTCTCGCCGAGCACGATGATCGTGAACAGTCCGTACCGCTCCGAGATGTGGTGCGGGTGCCAGGCCGTGGTGTACTTCCGCTCCGCGATCACCGGCACGCACATCTCGGCGACCGCCATCACGAGGAACAGCCATGGCCGGGCGTCCTCCGGCAGGAACAGCAGCCCCGACCAGCCGATCTGGCAGATCACCACCCCGATCGCGTACCGCAGAGCCGTCGTCCGCTCGGCACCGGTCGCCGCCCCGGCCGCGCGCAGCCACTGCGAGGAGAGCGCGATCCGCATGATCAGGTAGCCGAGCCAGATCAGCAGGAAGTCGTGGTCCTGGAAGGCCCGGGAGACCCCGGCGGCGAAGACGAGGACACCGGCGATCTGGATCAGCGTGACCACGCGGTACAGCACGTCGTCGTTGTCGTACGCCGAGGAGAACCAGGAGAAGTTGACCCAGGCCCAGAACAGCGCGAAGAACACCATCGCGTAACTGAGGATGCCCTCGCCCGCGTGCCCCTCTGCGATCGCGTGCACCAGCTCGGCACCGGCCTGCGCGACCGCCACGACGAAGCAGAGGTCGAAGAAGAGCTCCAGCGGTGTCGCGGCGCGGTGCTTCTCGTCCCGTCGGCGGGCGAGGAGCGGCCGCAGCGGCTTGGAGAAGCCCGGCGGCGTGGGGCGGGAGGTGGGGCTGCCGGGAGTGCCGGGAGTGCCCGGGGTGCCGGGGGAGTCGGCGGAGTGGGGGGATGACGTCATGCGCCCAGAACACCAGAAGACGGACGTCGATCCGGGCCGCGCCACACGCGTATCCCGCCCGGCCCCGCTCGGCCTCGCAGGTCAGGGCCTCGGGGGCGTCTGACGGCGGCTGTCCGGTGCGGCCGACGTACCCTGGAGGCATGAGTACCGCCCCCGCCCACGGATCGCGTGATCCGGAGGAGCCGAAGAAGCCGAAGAACACGCTGGTCTTCGACGATCCGCTGTCGCAGCAGTCTTCGGACGATACGGACCGAGGGTGGGGCGAGCGGGCCGAGTCCGGTGGCGACAGCGCCGCCGACCTGGCGCGCTTCCTCGACGAGAAGCCGCCCCACCACCTCTGAGCCCACCAGCTCTGAGGCCGGGGCCGGGCCACTCCTCGCCGGGCTACTCCTTGCGGGGCTACTCCTTGCGGGGCCCGGAGCCGCGCTGTGCCACCAGGGCGTCGCGGATCTCCTTGAGGACCTCCAGCTCGGAGACCTCCATGACCTCCTTCGTCCCTTCCTTCTCGGCCTTCCTGGCGGCCGCCCGCGCCAGGTACTTGGCCATCGGCAGCACCATCAGGAAGTACACGACGGCCGCCGTGATCACGAAGCTGAGGATCGCGCTCAGCACGGAACCCCACATGATCGGGATGCCCGAGACGACCTCGCCGGTGGCGTTCGTCTCGCAGGGCGACTTCAGGCACGAGCTGTAGTGGTCGAGGTCCTTCGTCCCGAAGGCACCGACCAGCGGGTTGATGACGCCCTTCACGACCGAGTTCACGATGTTCGTGAACGCGGCGCCGATGACCACCGCGACCGCCAGGTCGACGACATTGCCGCGCATCAGGAAGGCCTTGAAGCCCTCCCAGACGCCCGGTACCTTCTTCTCGCTCACCACGAGGCCTTTCGTTGCGTGTGCGGGCTGCGGAACAGACGGCTTCGCAACCTACGTCAGACCGTGGACGGCCTGTCCAATCCGCTCTCCCGGACGAGCGACGCGACCGGGTGTCAGTGCGATCGTGAACAGGGACGCTCATCGCAGCGTCACCGCCAGGCGGGCACTCGCCCCGGCTCCGGCCAGTCGCGCCGCCGTGTCGCGCGGCACCGAGAGCACCACCAACGCCCCGCTCTCAGCGGGCCCTTCCGCCTGCTCGGGCACCTCGGAGACCCGCGCCCCCGCCGCCACGACGCGCGGCTTCGCGCCGCTCCCGGGCGGCCCTTCGGCGGCGATCACGTCGACCCGGTCGCCGGGGCGCAGCAGCCCCACGGCGGCCCCGTCCGCGATCCGCACGGGCGCGGTCACCGTCTCCGGGGGCGGCGGCTGCGCCGAGGGCTCAGCGGCCGCCGCGGAGTCCCGCGCCCGACCCGTGTCCGGCGGGGCCGAGGCCGCGAGGGTGGCGGCGGTCATCGCCAGCCCCACGGCCAGGGCCCGCCGCCGGTGGCGCAGCAGGCGCCGCAGCCGCGGGTGCCCGCCGCGCACCCGCACGGGCGGGAAGTGGGGGACCGGGCAGCCGTCAGCCGGCCGGGCCTGAGTAGGTACGTGGGTCACGACAACCACCGCCTGCGATACGAGGAGCTGGACTTCCGCTCTCACGATGCAGGCCCGCGCCGATTCCCGCTGAGGCCCGTGGACTACTCCCCGGTTGTGGACAACTCCCTCACTCGAAGGGGAAGTTCCGCCGCCCGAAGGGGGCGTTCCGCCCGGTCCTCAAGCCTCACGGCAGCCGAATCCCCGGATCCATCCCACCCAGCGCCCCCACGCACAGGCACTCCCGCGCCCCCTCGGCCGACACCGACACCGGCAACCCCGCGATCGCGTCGAACAGCACACCCCGCAGCCGGTCCACATTCGCGGCGAACACCTGGAGCACCTCCTCGTGGGAGACCCCCTCACCGGTCTCCGCGCCCGCGTCCAGGTCGGTGACCAGCGTCAACGACGTGTAGCAGAGTTCAAGCTCCCGCGCGAGCACCGCCTCGGGATGCCCGGTCATGCCCACCACCGACCAGCCCTGGGCCGCGTGCCAGCGCGACTCCGCCCGGGTCGAGAAGCGCGGTCCCTCGATCACGACGAGCGTGCCGCCGTCCACCGCCTCCCAGCCACGGCCGCGGGCGGCCTTCAGCGCGGCCGCCCGCCCAGTGGGGCAGTACGGGTCGGCGAGCGAGACGTGCACGACGTTGGGAACGCTGCGGTCCGGCAGCGGCACCCCGTCGAAGTACGTCTGCGTACGCGCCTTGGTGCGGTCCACCAGCTGATCGGGTACGAGCAGCGTCCCGGGCCCGTACTCGGCGCGCAGCCCACCGACCGCACACGGCCCGAGCACCTGGCGTACGCCGACGGAGCGCAGCGCCCAGAGGTTGGCGCGGTAGTTGATGCGATGCGGCGGCAGATGATGGCCCCGGCCGTGCCGGGGAAGGAACGCGACCCGCCGCCCCGCGGCCTCGCCGAGGAAGAGCGAGTCGCTCGGGGCTCCGTAGGGGGTGTCGACCTGGACCTCGGTCACGTTGTCGAGGAAGGAGTAGAGACCGGAGCCGCCGATCACGCCGATCTCGGCCCGCGTCGCGTTCGCCGTGTTCACCATGGACCGCACAGTATCCGGGCACGGACACGCCGAGGACCCCGCCGTCGGTGAACGGCGGGGTCCCGGAGAAAAGCCTTGAAGCCGGAAGAATCCCTACGCGGCCGAGCTCGTAGACGTCGACGACGTCGAACCCGAAGACGACGAGGAAGCCGATGAGGACTTCGTGTCGGACGTGGACTTCGTGTCGGACGAGGACTTCGCGTCGGACGCGGACTTCGACGACGCCGTCGACGGCGTGCTGCTCGACGACGAGCCGCGGCTGTCGTTGCGGTAGAAGCCGGAGCCCTTGAAGACGATGCCGACCGCCGAGAACACCTTCTTGAGGCGTCCCTCGCAGCTCGGGCACGCCGTCAGGGCGTCGTCCGTGAACTTCTGCACCGCCTCGAGGCCCTCGCCGCACTCGGTGCACTGGTACTGGTACGTCGGCACTTGCTTCCTCCTGGCACTCTCACTCGATGAGTGCTAACGACGGTCCATAGTGACTTATTCCGCGAGATCAGTCCACCGTGACCGGCACGCGGTGACCGACGCCACGCGCCACGGTGCGGCCCGAGGTCTTGGGAACGAGCCGCGAGCGCAGCGTCACGAGGACCACCAGGGCCAGTGCCGTGCCGCCCAGCGGGACCAGGAACCCGGCCCCGTCCCAGAAGCGGTCCTCCAGCTGTCCGGCGACCGTGACGGCCGCCGCCTGCCCGAGCGCGACCGCGCCGGTCAGCCAGGTGAAGGCCTCGGTGCGGCCGGTCGGCGCGACGAGCTTGTCCACCAGGGTGTAGCCGGTGATCAGCGCGGGCGCGATGCAGACGCCGACCAGCAGGCCGAGCCCGGCGAGGAGCGGCGCGGAGTGCGCGGCCCACAGCCCGGAGGCCATCAGCGTGAGCGCCGCGTAGGCGACGAGGAGGCGCCGCTGCGGGGAGACCTTCCAGGCGATGGCGCCGCAGACGACGCCGGAGAGCATGTTGCCCGCCGCGAACGTGCCGTACAGGACGCCGTTCAGGCCGGGCTCGCCGATCGACTCGGAGAAGGCGGCCAGCGAGACCTGCATCCCGCCGAAGACGGCGCCGATCCCGACGAACGTCACGATCAGGACCCGGATGCCGGGGACCCGCAGCGCCGAGACGTGCTCCACGCGCGCGTGGCCCTCGTCCTGCGAGGACGGCTTCGGCTGGGTGCTCTTCTGCGCGGCGAACAGCAGACCGCCGATCAGCGTGAGCCCGGCCTCCGTGAGCAGGCCGGCGGAGGGGTCGATGCCGGTGCACAGTGCGGTCGCCACGAGCGGGCCGAGGACGAAGGTCAGTTCGTCGGTGACCGACTCGAAGGCGGCCGCGGTGGTGGCCAGGGGCGAGTCCTGGAGCTTGACGCCCCAGCGGGCCCGCACCATGGGGCCGATCTGCGGCGTCGACGCGCCCGCGGGCACGGCGGCCACGAAGAGCGCCCACAAGGGGGCGTCGGAGAGCGCGAGCACCGTCAGGGCGACGACGGCCGCGGAGTGCACGAGCACGCCGGGCACCAGCACGGCGCGCTGCCCGAACCGGTCGGCGAGCTTGCCGCTGAAGGGGGCGAACAGCGCCATGGAGACGCCGGTGGCGGCCGAGACGGCGCCCGCGGCACCGTACGAGCCGGTGGTGTGCTGCACCAGCAGGACGATGGAGATGGTCAGCATCGCGAACGGCTGTCGCGCCGCGAAGCCGGGGAGCAGGAACGTCCAGGCGCGAGGGGTGCGCAGAAGCTGTCCGTAACCCGGGCGGGATTCGGTGACCGTGGATGCCACGGCCCGTGCCTTTCTGCCGCCTGGTAGCGCGGCCCCCCTTGTGGGGCGGCGGCGCCGAGAGCTGTCCTCTTGCGCGGAACTGCGGTAGATGCCGGGGCCCACTGCGGGGGCGCCACGACCGCCATACGGTCGCGCCAGCTCTGCTTCAGGCAGAGTTGGTTCGATCAGGTGGTTCGATTGATTGCCTTTATCGTACAGGGAAGAGCCTCATCCGCCCCTGTGATCACAGCCGATGAGACCCCTGCCACCTACGATTGGTGTTTTTCTCCGTCGGTTCCCAGCCAGCCGGCGAGCTTTCCGCCGTGCCCGACCGCACGCAGCCGCCTCTCGGCCGCGTCCCGCACCGGGTCGGTCGCCACCACCAGCAGCTCGTCGCCGCGTCGCAGCACCGTCGTCGGCAGCGGCACGAACGATTCGCCGTCCCGCACGATCAACGTGACAGCCGCCCCCGTGGGCAGCCGCAGCTCGCCGACCTCGACGCCGTGCATGCGCGAGCCCTTGGGGATGCCCACCGACAGAAGATGGCCGCGAAGCCGCTCCAGGGGCGCCGATTCGATCCCCAGGTCGGCGGCCTCCGGGGAGCCGCCGATCCGCAGCGTCCGGGCCAGCCAGGGCAGCGTGGGGCCCTGGATGAGGGTGTAGACGACGACGAGTACGAAGACGATGTTGAAGATCCGCTGGCTGTCCTCGACGCCGCTCACCATCGGGATCGTCGCCAAGATGATGGGCACGGCGCCGCGCAGGCCCGCCCAGGAGAGCAGCGCCTTCTCCTGCCACGGCATGCGGAACGGCACCAGGCTCAGGACGACCTCCAGCGGGCGCGCCACCATCGTCAGGATCAGGCCGATGACGATCGCGGGCCAGGTGTCGGCGAGCAGGTCGTGCGGGGTGACCAGGAGGCCGAGCAGGACGAACATGCCGATCTGGGCGAGCCAGCCGAGCCCTTCGGCGAAGCCTCGGGTGGCGGGCCAGTGCGGCAGCCTGGCGTTGCCGAGGGTCATCGCGGCGAGGTAGACGGCGAGGAAGCCGCTGCCGTGCGCCATGGCGCCGGCCGCGTAGGCGGCGACGGCGATCGCCATCACGGCGATGGGGTAGAGGCCGGAGGCGGGCAGTGCCACGTGCCGCAGGCCGTAGGCGCCGAGCCAGCCGACCGCGATGCCGATCGCGGCGCCGATCGCCAGCTCCAGGGCGATCTTGCCGAGCAGTACGTACCAGTCGTCCACCGGTCCCGCCGTGGAGAAGGCCACGACGAGGATCACCACAGGGGCGTCGTTGAACCCCGACTCCGCTTCCAGGACGCCCGTGATGCGTGAGGGGAGCGGCACCTTCCGCAGCACCGAGAAGACCGCCGCGGCGTCCGTGGAGGAGACGACCGCGCCGATGATGAGCGCCGGCCGCCAGTCCAGACCCACCAGATAGTGGGCACCGGCCGCCGTGACGCCCACGCTCACCGCGACACCCACGGTCGAAAGGACGGCGGCCGCCGGCAGCGCGGGCCTGATCTCTTTCCACTTCGTCCCGAGGCCGCCCTCGGCGAGGATCACGACCAGGGCGGCATAGCCGATGACCTGCGTCAGCTCGGCGTTGTCGAAGTGCACGTCGCCGATGCCGTCCTGGCCCATGACGACGCCGATGCCGAGGTACAGGAGCAGGCTGGGGAGCCCGCTGCGCGACGAGATGCGGACCGCCGCCACCGCGACGAGCAGAACGAGCGAGCAGACGAGCAGGAGCTGGTTGAGGTGGTGGACAGTCAGGGGCCGTTCCTTCCTCCATGCGCGCGCAAGCACCTCTTGCGAGCCAAGTACTTCGTTACCTTACCTAATTGTTAACGCCTTCTTGATGCCTTCGAACGCGCTTACGATCTTCAGGGGTCCGGTTCCCGACTCCGCGTCCGGAGCCGGGACGCCCTGCGCCTATGGTTGCTCCAGCGCTCCCAGAGCCGCCCACTCGACAGCACAGCCCGCCCTGCCGCTCGCGTAAGGACAGCAAGGACAGCGATGCCCTCCAACACCAACGCCTCTTCCGGTCATAAGTCCGGCAAGAAGAAGGGGCGCCGAGCCCGACTCGTCGTGATCGTCCTGGTCCTGGCCATCGTCGGAGGCATCGGCTTCGGCGCGTACTGGAGCGTCAGCACCGTGCGCGCCTCCTTCCCGCAGACCAAGGGAACGATCAAGCTCGACGGCCTCTCGGGCCCCGTCGACGTGAAGCGCGACGGGAACGGGATCCCGCAGATCTACGCCGAGTCCGACGCCGACCTGTTCATGGCGCAGGGCTACGTCCAGGCGCAGGACCGCTTCTGGGAGATGGACGTACGGCGTCATATGACCTCCGGGCGGCTCTCCGAGATGTTCGGCAAGAGCCAGGTCAAGACGGATGAGTTCCTGCGCACGCTCGGCTGGCACCGGGTGGCGAAGAAGGAGTACGACTCCAAGCTCTCCCCGGAGACGAAGAAGTACCTCCAGGCCTACGCCAAGGGAGTCAACGCCTACCTCGACGGCAAGGACGGCAAGGACATCTCCGTCGAGTACGCGGCGCTGGGCTTCGAGAACGACTACGCGCCGCAGGAGTGGACCCCCGTCGACTCCGTGGCCTGGCTCAAGGCCATGGCCTGGGACCTGCGCGGCAACATGCAGGACGAGATCGACCGCTCCTTGATGACGAGCCGCCTCGGCCCCTCGCAGATCAAGGACCTGTACCCGGAGTACCCGTACAAGCGGAACAAGCCCATCGTCCAAGAGGGCGCGTACGACGGCATCACCGAGGAGTACGACGCGAAGGGCACCCCCGGCACCCAGTCCGGGGCCAGCGGCACAGCTGGGACACCTGGGACCGGTGGGACTGCCGGGACCGGCAGCGCCACAGGCACGGGCGGCACCGCCGGCACCGGCCTCGCGGGTGGCGCCCAGGCGCCCGACGGGCTCCAGTCGCAGCTCTCCGGGGTCTCCGACGCCCTGGACGAGGTCCCCGCGATCCTCGGCCCCAACGGCAACGGCATCGGTTCGAACTCCTGGGTCGTCGCCGGTGACCACACGATCACCGGCAAGCCGCTCCTCGCGAACGACCCGCACCTGGCGCCGCAGCTGCCCTCCGTCTGGTACCAGATGGGCCTGCACTGCCGGTCGGTCTCCGACAAGTGCCAGTACGACGTCTCGGGCTACACCTTCTCGGGTATGCCGGGCGTGGTCATCGGCCACAACAACGACATCGCGTGGGGCATGACGAACCTCGGCGCCGACGTCACGGACCTGTACCTGGAGAAGTTCGCCGGGGACGGCTATCAGTACGACGGCAAGGTGAAGCCCTTCACCTCGCGCGAGGAGACCATCAAGGTCGCGGGCGGCAAGTCGAAGAAGATCACGGTCCGCGAGACCAACAACGGCCCGCTCATCTCCGACCGCGACGACGAGCTGGTCAAGGTCGGCAAGAAGGCCCACGTCGACACCGCGGCCCCCGACCGGGGCGACGGCTACGGAGTGGCGCTGCGCTGGACCGCGCTGAGCCCCGGCAAGTCCATGGACGCCGTCTTCGACCTCAACAAGGCGGAGAACTTCAAGGAGTTCCGCAAGGCGGCCGCTTCTTTTGAAGTGCCCTCCCAGAACCTGATCTACGCCGACCGTGACGGTCACATCGGCTACCAGGCGCCCGGCAAGATCCCGACCCGCGGCAAGGGCGACGGCTCGCTCCCGGCGCCCGGCTGGGACCCCGAGTACCGCTGGACCGGCTACATCCCGCAGGACGCGCTGCCCTACGAGTACGACCCCAAGCGCGGCTACATCGTCACCGCCAACCAGGCCGTGATCGACGACACCGACAAGGCCAAGTACCCGTACAAGCTCACCTCGGACTGGGGCTACGGCGCGCGCAGCCAGCGCATCGACGACCTCATCCAGTCGAAGATCAAGAACGGCGGCAAGATCTCGACCGAGGACATGCGCCTCATGCAGACGGACAACAGCAGCGAGATCGCCAAGCTGCTGGTGCCCAAGCTGCTGAAGATCGACGTCAAGGACAAGTACGTCCGCGAGGCGCAGAAGCTCCTGGAGGGCTGGGACTACACCCAGGACGCCGACTCGGCGGCCGCCGCGTACTTCAACTCGGTCTGGCGCAACATCCTCAAGCTCGCCTTCGGCAACAAGCTCCCCAAGGAGCTGCGCGTCAAGGGCCAGTGCCTGAACGTCGAGCCGGCCGGCAACACCGGCCCCGCCGACGAGGGCAAGAAGGTGCGCGAGTGCGGTCAGCGTGACGCCGACTCGGCGCAGCCGGACGGCGGCGACCGCTACTACGAAGTGGTCCGCAAGATCCTCGACGACGAGACCAACGACTGGTGGAAGACGCCGGCGACCCGCACCGACGGGAAGACCAAGACCCGCGACGGGCTGTTCGCGCGGGCCATGGAGGACGCGCGCTGGGACCTGACGGCCAAGCTGGGCAAGGACATCGACACCTGGAGCTGGGGCCGGCTGCACCGCCTCACGCTGAAGAACCAGACGCTCGGCACCGAAGGCCCCGGCTGGCTGCAGTACGTGCTCAACCGCGGCCCCTGGAACCTCGGCGGCGGTGAGGCGGCGGTCAACGCCACCGGCTGGAACGCGGCGGGCGGCTACGGCGTGGTCTGGGTGCCGTCGATGCGCATGGTGGTGAACCTCAAGGACCTCGACAAGTCCAAGTGGATCAACCTCACCGGCGCCTCGGGGCACGCGTACAACGCGCACTACACCGACCAGACCGACAAGTGGGCCAAGGGCGAACTCCTGCCGTGGGCCCACACGGAGAAGGCGGTCGAGCGCGGCACCAGCGACAAGCTGGTCCTGCGCCCCTGACCGGGATCGGCAGACAGTGAAAGGGCCCTCCACGCGCGCGTGGAGGGCCCTTTCGGCGTTCCAGGGGTCAGCGGAAGCGGTGCACTCCGGAGGGCGTCACCACGGCGTGCACCGGGTGGTCGTGAGCCTCCGCCGGGACGCGGGCGACCACTTCGGAGTCGTACAGGAGCACCACGAGCGCGGGATCGGCGCCCGCGCGCTCCAGACGGGCCAGGACGCGGTCGTACGACCCGCCGCCGCGTCCGAGCCGTGTCCCGCGCGCGTCCACGGCCAGCCCCGGCAGCAGCACGGCGTCCGCCTCCAGGACGGCCTCCGGCCCGAGCCGAGCCCCGGCGGGCTCCAGCAGCTCGATCTTCCCCGGGTGCCGCACGCGGACGAGGGAGCCCTCTCCGTCGTACGCGGCCCAGTCCAGGTCGTTGTCCGCGAGCAGCACCGGCAGCAAAACGCGCGTCCCGCGCGTGTGGAGGGCGTCGAGCAGCACGCGTGTGCCGGGCTCGCTCCCCACGGAGACGTACGCCGCGACCGTCCGCGCCCCGGCCAACTCGTCCAGCTCCAGCGCGTGCTCGGCGAGAACCGCGGCCGCCTTCTCCGCGTCATCCCCAGTCAACCCGCTTCTCACCGTGAGGAAGTCCCGCCGCAACGTGCGCTTGGTTGGCTGGCCGTCGGCCTCGGTTCCGCTCATGGGATGCTCACAAATCCTTTCTGATGGGCTCATATGCCGTTCAATTATCTGGACCCACAGATTCCGCACATACGTACCGGATATGGTGGCCGCATGACTGAGTCTCACCCCCCCCACCCCCGGATCACCAAGGCGGTCATCCCGGCGGCAGGCCTCGGCACGCGCTTCCTGCCGGCCACCAAGGCGACCCCCAAGGAGATGCTGCCGGTCGTCGACAAGCCGGCGATCCAGTACGTGGTCGAGGAGGCCGCGTCCGCGGGTCTCGACGACGTCCTCATGATCACGGGCCGCAACAAGCGCCCGCTGGAGGACCACTTCGACCGCAACTACGAACTGGAGTCGGCCCTCCTGAAGAAGGGCGACGAGGCGCGGCTGTCCAAGGTCCAGGAGTCCAGCGACCTCGCGACGATGCACTACGTCCGCCAGGGCGACCCCAGGGGACTCGGTCACGCCGTCCTGTGCGCGGCTCCGCACGTCGGCAACGAACCGTTCGCCGTCCTCCTCGGCGACGACCTCATCGACCCGCGCGATCCCCTCCTCGCCCGCATGGTCGAGGTCCAGGAGAGCCACGGCGGCAGCGTCATCGCCCTCATGGAGGTGGCCCCGGAGCAGATCCACCTCTACGGCTGCGCCGCCGTGGAGGCCACCGAGGAAGGCGACGTCGTCAAGGTCACCGACCTGGTCGAGAAGCCCGACACCGCCGACGCCCCCAGCAACTACGCGATCATCGGCCGCTACGTCCTGGATCCCAACGTCTTCGACGTCCTGCGCAAGACCGAGCCGGGCCGCGGCGGCGAGATCCAGCTCACCGACGCCCTCCAGCAGCTCTCCGCGGACGAGAAGGTCGGCGGCCCGGTGCACGGCGTCGTCTTCAAGGGCCGCCGCTATGACACCGGCGACCGGGGTGACTACCTGCGTGCCATTGTCAGACTCGCGTGCGAACGTGAAGATCTGGGGCCGGACTTCAAGGCCTGGCTTCGCAGTTACGTCACCGAGGAGATGTAGCACTTTGAGCAGCAGCACGACGACACCGCCCACCGGCCAGGACGCGCTCTGGTCGGTGGAAGAGCATCTGGACGACATCCTCACGACGGTCCGTCCGCTCGAACCCATCGAGCTGCAACTCCTCGACGCCCAGGGCTGCGTCCTCGTCGAGGACGTCACGGTGCCCGTCTCGCTGCCGCCCTTCGACAACAGCTCCATGGACGGGTACGCGGTACGGGTCGCCGATGTCGCGGGCGCGAGCGAGGAGTTCCCCGCCGTCCTGCGCGTCATCGGCGACGTGGCCGCGGGTGCGGGCGAGCAGCCCACCGTCGGCGCGGGCCAGGCCGCCCGCATCATGACCGGCGCGCCGCTGCCGCCCGGCGCCGAGGCCGTCGTCCCCGTGGAGTGGACCGACGGAGGCCTCGGCGAGGGCCCCGTCTCCGGGATGCGCGCCCACAGCGCGGCCCCCGAGGGAGCCTCCGGCGAGGTCCGCGTGCACCGCCCGGCCGACGCACGCGCGCATGTACGCGCGCGGGGCAGCGACGTCCGGGCCGGCGACCGCGCCCTGTCCGCGGGCACGGTCCTCGGGCCGCCGCAGATCGCCCTGCTCGCCGCGGTCGGCCGCGGCACGGTGATGGTGCGCCCGCGCCCGCGCGTGGTCGTCATGTCCACCGGGAGCGAACTCGTCCAGCCCGGC
This sequence comes from Streptomyces sp. NPDC003032, assembly GCF_053591415.1. NCBI lineage: Bacteria > Bacillati > Actinomycetota > Actinomycetes > Kitasatosporales > Streptomycetaceae > Streptomyces > Streptomyces sp. NPDC003032. Next base: position 99,895 of record NZ_JBSFTT010000009.1, read on the forward strand.
GAACCCCTGGCCGACGGTCAGATCTACGACTCCAACAGCTTCGCCCTCACCTCCGCGGCCCGCGACGCCGGAGCCATCGCCTACCGCGTGGGCGCGGTCGCCGATGACGCCGAGACGCTGCGCTCCACGATCGAGGACCAGCTGATCCGCGCCGACCTCATCGTCACCACGGGCGGCGTGAGCGTGGGCGCGTACGACGTCGTGAAGGAGGCCCTGACCTCCGTCGGCGACCCGGACGAGGAGACCGGCATCGGGGCGGGCAGCGGTGTGGAGTTCCGCAAGCTCGCCATGCAGCCGGGCAAGCCGCAGGGCTTTGGCTCCATCGGCCCCGACCACACCCCGCTGCTCGCGCTGCCGGGCAACCCCGTCTCCTCGTACGTCTCCTTCGAACTCTTCGTACGCCCCGCGATCCGCACCCTGATGGGCCTCCCCGACGTCCACCGGCCCGCCACGCGCGCGCGGCTGGCCGCGGACAAGGCACTGCGCTCGCCCCAGGGGCGCCGCCAGTTCCTGCGGGGCGGCCACGACACCGAGGCGGGCACCGTGACGCCCGTCGGCGGCTCCGGCTCGCATCTGATCGCCGCGCTCGCGCACGCGAACGCGCTGATCGTCGTCCCCGAGGACACCACATCGGTGGAGCCGGGCACGGACGTCGAGGTGGTCCTGCTCGGCTGAGGACGCCGTTCGCGCGGTACCGTGTCGCGCACAACAGGCCCGCGCGCGCCGCACCGCGCGGGGCCCGGACCGGGAGCGCCACAGCACATGACCGCGATTTCCCGGGGGGACACCCCCGGATCCCCTGAGCAGCAGCGACTGACGCACATCGACGAGGCGGGCGCGGCCCGCATGGTCGACGTCTCCGCGAAAGGCGTGACCGCGCGCACCGCCCGCGCGAGCGGCCGAGTCCTCGTCTCGCCGCGGGTGATCGAGCTTCTGCGGGGCGAGGGCGTCCCCAAGGGCGACGCCCTGGCCACCGCCCGGATCGCCGGGATCATGGGAGCCAAGCGCACCCCTGATCTGATCCCGCTCTGCCACCCGCTGGCCGTCTCCGGAGTGAAGCTCGACCTCTCCGTGACGGACGACGCCGTAGAGATCCTCGCCACGGTGAAGACGACAGACCGTACGGGCGTCGAGATGGAGGCCCTCACCGCGGTGAGCGTCGCGGCCCTCACAGTGATCGACATGGTGAAGGCCGTCGACAAGGGCGCCGTCATCACGGACGTACGCGTGGAGGAGAAGACGGGCGGCAAGTCCGGGGACTGGAGCCGCGAAGGAGCGGGCGCATGAGCGGACGGCACGGGCACACGGACGGCCACGCGCACGGGCACGCGGACGGGGAGCGGGAGCACGGGCCGTCGGCGGCGACCGTCCCGGGGCCGGGCACTCCGTACAAGGCGCTCGTCGTCACCGCCTCCAACCGCGCCGCCGCCGGGGTCTACCCCGACCGCGGCGGCCCCCTGATCGCCGAGGGCCTGGCCGCGCTCGGCTTCGCCGTCGACGGGCCGCGGGTCGTGCCCGACGGCGACCCCGTCGAGCAGGCCCTGCGCGCCGGCGCGCAGACGGGCTACGACGTCATCGTCACCACCGGCGGCACCGGCATCTCGCCCACCGACCGCACCCCGGAAGCCACCCGCCGCGTCATCGACCACGAGGTGCCGGGCATCCCGGAGGCGATCCGCGCGTACGGCAGGGAGAAGGTCCCCACGGCCGTGCTCTCCCGGGGCCTCGCGGGGGTCGCGGGCAGGACGCTCATCGTGAACCTGCCGGGTTCCACGGGCGGGGTGCGCGACGGCCTCGCCGTCCTGGAGCCGCTGCTGCGGCACGCCGTCGACCAGCTGCGCGGCGGCGACCATCCCGGACCCGCGGGGGGTGCGAGCTGAACAGCCCTTCCTGGCCCGTCGAGCTGACGGACGGCGATGTCACCCTCCGCCCGATAAAGATGCGCGACCAGCGCGCGTGGCGCGAGGTCAACCGGCGCAACCGCGACTGGCTGCGCCCCTGGGAGGCGACGATTCCGCCGCCCACGGCCAGCGGCCCGATCGTGCACCGCCCCACCTACCGCCAGATGGTCCGCCATCTGCGCGCCGAGGCGGCCGCGGGCCGGATGCTGCCGTTCATCATCGAGTACCAGGGCCGCCTCGTCGGGCAGTTGACGGTCGCCGGCATCACCTGGGGATCGATGTGCTCGGGCCACGTCGGCTACTGGGTCGACGAGTCCGTCGCGGGGCGCGGGGTCATGCCGACCGCCGTCGCGCTCGCCGTGGACCACTGCTTCCGCGCGGTCGGGCTGCACCGTATCGAGATCTGTATTCGCCCCGAGAACACGCCGAGTCGGCGGGTCACGGAGAAACTCGGATTCCGCGAGGAGGGGCTCCGTCCACGGTATCTTCACATCGACGGGGCCTGGCGCGATCATCTCGTCTTCGCGCTCACCGCCGAAGAGGTTCCCGAGGGGTTGTTGCACCGCTGGCACCAGGCGCGACCTCGGAACACCGCCTAGTCGGCACCGGTCCCCGCCCCGACCGCCGTAAATGAAATACGTGTTCGAAATTGATCGGTGATCGACCGTCTGAGGTCCATCTGAGGTTCCTCTCGGGATCGTATGAGGCTCGTATGAGCCTTGTCTCACACTTTAATTTCACGCTCTTCGCACCCTGTTGATCGCATCAGTCACAAAAAAAGTTCGAGATATCAGCCAGATCGTGCGACACACCGGCGCAATTGGCAGATGGCCTCAACGAAACCCCTCTACCGTGTGAGCGTGAGCAGCAGCGGCCTCATCTACGCAATCATCGTCGGGGCCTGGGCCGCCTACTTGGTGCCGATGTGGCTCCGTAGGCAGGACGAGCTGAACGAAGCCCGTCCGACGGAACGCTTCAGCACCGCCATCCGGCTGCTGTCCGGACGGGCGGGGATGGAGCGCCGATACGCCAAGGACCTGCAAGCCCGCTCGCCCGAAGAAGGCGAGACGCGCGGCGACCCGGACTTCGTCACCGGCTCGGTGGACGTCCGGGCCTTCGTCGCGCCTCCGGTGGAACCCAAGGCGGTCCCGGTGGAACCCGAGCGGGTCCCGGTGGAGCCCCCGGTGGTCCCGGTGGAGTCTCCCGCCGCCCGGGTCGAGCCCCCGGCCCGGCAGAAGGCGCGCCCCGCACCCGAACCGGAACCCGCACCGGAATCCGCGTCCGAACCTGAACCCGAACGCGAGCAGCCCTCGCACGCCCAGCCCTCGCACGCCCAGGCGTCGCGCGCTCGGCGTGCCGCCTCGGCGGAGGCCGCCGCGCGCGCCCGGCGCTCGAAGGTCCTCGCGCGGCGCCGGCGTACGACGGTGATGCTCTTCGCCGCCTTCACGGCCGGGACGGTCGTCGCCGCGATCGGTGGCCTCGCGTTCCTGTGGGCGCCCGCGGCGCCCGCCGTGCTGCTGAGCGCGTACATCGTCTATCTGCGGGGCCAGGAGCGGCGCCGCTTCACGTACACGATGGACCGGCAGCGGGCCGAGGCCGCGGCGCGGCGGCTGCGGGAGCGCCAGCCCCGGCGCAGGCCCGTCGGCGCGGAGCCCGTCGTCGACGAGGCGCGGGAAGGCGCGGACCCCGGGACGGAGACGGGCCTGTCGGCGCTCGCCGCCGACCGCCGCGCCCTCGTCGAGCAGACCGACCACGCGGAGTGGGTCGACCAGCAGCGCGAGCGGCAGCGCGGGCCCGGCCGCGGCGACAGCTGGGACCCGGTCCCGGTGCCCCTGCCGACGTATGTGACCGCGCCGGTCGCCCCGCGCGCCACCGGCAGCGTCGACCTGGGCGCCCCCGACGCCTGGAGCTCGGCGCGCTCCAGCACCGCCGAACCGGCCGCCGACGAGCCTCGGCGGTCCGCCGAGGGCACCGAGGGCACCGAGGGCACCGAGGGCACCGAGGGCGTCGGAGGCGTCGGAGGTGCCGGGGATATCGACGGGGCCGAGGGCGCCGACGCCGCGGGCGGGCGCAGCGACAAGCGCCGGGCCGCGTCCGCGCGACGGTCCCGCGAGCGCGGGCGTACGCCGCTCTTCGATCAGTACGAGGACGGGGACCGGCCCCGCGCCGCCAACGAGTGAGGCGCCGTGGGGTCCGCCCCCGCTGACCAGCGAGGAGCGGATTTCCGAGCACCCGGATCGGGATGCTAGAGTTTCACTCGTTGCAAGGGCCTGTGGCGCAGTCTGGTAGCGCACCTCGTTCGCATCGAGGGGGTCTGGGGTTCAAATCCCCACAGGTCCACCGCACATGAGATCCCGTCCAGTTCATCGAACTGGACGGGATCTTTGCGTTGTGCCCCCGTCGGCCCCCGTCGGCCCCCGTCGGCCCCGGGACCGGAGCCCCCGGCTGGAGCGCCTGGCTAGAGCGCCTTCACGTAATGCAGGCTCAGCTCCTCGAAGCGGTAGTGGCCGAACTTGGTCGGGGCGGGGGCGTAGCCGCTGGAGAGGTAGAGCGCTATCGCCTCCGGCTGCTTCGTGCCGGTCTCCAGGACCATGCGGGCGCGGCCCGCCGCCTTCGCGTCGTCCTCCAGGACCGCCAGGATGCGGCGGGCGAGGCCCAGGCCGCGCGCCTCGGGTGTGACATACATCCGCTTCAGCTCCGCGTCACCGTCGTCGTACCCCTCGCCGTTCGCGTCCATCGCGCGCCAGCCGCCGGTGGCCAGCGGGGTGCCGCTCTCGTCGTACGCGATGAGGTACAGGCCGCGTGGCGGCTCGAACATGGACGGGTCGAGGTGGGTGGCGTCGCCCTCGTCGCCGTAGCGCTGCGCGTATTCGAGCTGGACGCGGTCGTTGAGCTCGACCGCGTCGGGGTGCGCGAACGTGACCGCGCGCAGGTGGACGGGGGTGGCGGTGGCCGCGGTGGCATCTTGGATAGTCATGCGAGGCATCGTACTTCTATGCGATGAGCGGGGGGTGCGTGGGGAACGCGGGTCCAGTGTGCCGGGGCGGTGAGCCGCCGAGCCACCGAAAATGAGGCGGCGCGGTCCCCGCGTGCCCCGTGTGGGAGCCTGACCCCTGGCCCGAGGAGGAAGTGGCCAAGGACGAGTAAGGCGAGTGTTGTGCTGACAGTGACCTCTGTGAATGTGAACGGGCTGCGTGCCGCCGCCAAGAAGGGCTTCGTGGAGTGGCTCGGCGGCAGTACGGCCGACGTGCTGTGCCTGCAGGAGGTGCGCGCCGAGCCGCAGCAGCTGCCGGACGAGGTCCGCGCGCCCGAGGGGTGGCATGTCGTGCACGCGCCCGCCGCCGCGAAGGGGCGCGCCGGTGTCTCCCTCTACACGCGCCGCGAGCCGGACCGGGTGCGGGTCGGCTTCGGGTCAGTGGAGTTCGACGGCAGCGGGCGGTATGTGGAGGCCGATCTGCCGGGTGTCACGGTCGCGAGCCTGTATCTGCCCTCGGGGGAGGTCGGCACCGAGCGGCAGGACGAGAAGGTGCGGTTCATGGGGGAGTTCCTCGTGTATCTGAAGGAGCTCAAGGAGCGGGCCGCCGCCGAGGGGCGCCATGTCGTCGTCTGCGGTGACTGGAACATCGCCCACCAGGAGGCAGACCTCAAGAACTGGAAGGGCAACAAGAAGAACTCCGGCTTCCTGCCCGAGGAGCGCGCCTGGCTGAGCGAGGTCTTCGAGGAGTACGAGGATGTCGTGCGGGGCCAGCACCCCGGCGTGGAGGGCCCTTACTCGTGGTGGTCCTACCGGGGCCGCGCCTTTGACAATGACACGGGCTGGCGCATCGACTACCACGTCGCGACGCCGGGTCTCGCCGGGCGCGCGGTGAAGGCGTACGTGGAGCGCGCCGCGAGCCACGCCGAGCGGTGGAGCGACCATGCGCCCGTCACGGTGGTCTACGACCTGTAAAGGGTCGCCCTTGTGTGCCGCCCGCGGCAGAAGCGGCGCGCGGTCATAAAGTCCGGCAGAGGGCTGTCCCGGGCCCGTGCGGCATGGCAGATTGCGATCGCGCCATGTCCAACTGCCGAGGCTTCGGGGGGACTTCATGTCGTCGATGCTGTCGAGACGTGCCGTGGTGCTGGGCGCCGCGGGTGCCGGGGCCGGGGCGGCGCTGCCCGCCGCGGCGGCGTATGGGGCGAGCGGGGGCGGGGTCCCCGCCGGGACGCCGCCCGTGCTGCTGACCGAGCAGGCGAGCAGGCGCGTCCTCGTCCTCGACCCGCGGCGGCGCGTGTGGGACCCGGCCGTCGACCCCTCGGCGGTGCGGTGGCAGTTCTCGCCGCTCGGCGACCCTCGGTACAAGGACCTTCGCCCGGACGTGAGCTGGGTGTATCCGTGCGAGGCGAAGGTGCGGCTGCACCGCAGGCGTACGTACGTCCTGACGACGGCGTCGTTCGGTTTCGTGGCCGTCGTCGAACATCCGACGGGCAGGCGGTACTGGGGCGCGGCGCTCGGGCCGGGCGACGACCTGTTCAACCCGCACAGCGCCGAGATCCTGCCCGACGGCAATGTGGCCGTCGCGTGCAGCACGGGCGCGCTCGTACGGCTGTACGCGGCGTCGCGGGGCCCGCGCGCCACGCGGTACGCGGAGGCGCGGCTCAAGGGCGCGCACGGGCTGCACTGGGACGGCGGGCGCCGGGTGCTGTGGGCGATCGGCGACGACGAGCTGGTGACGTACGCGGTGGGCGGGACGGCCGCGCGGCCGGTGCTGACGCGGACGTCCGCGGTCGGGCTGCCGGCGGGGACGCCGGGGCGGTCGCCCGGCGGGCACGATCTCTTCCCCGTGGCGGGGCGGCCGGGGCGGCTGTGGGTGACGACGAACGCGGCCGTCTTCCAGTACGAGATCGGCAGTGGGGTCTTCTCGCGGGACTTCGCCGGGGCCGGGGAGATCTCCCGGAAGTCCGTCAAGGCCGTCGGCGACGATCCGCGCACCGGGCAGGTGGTGACCACCGTGCCGGAGAGCGGGCTCGGCGAGACGTGGTGGACGACGACGGTGAGCGTCCACCGTCCGGCCGGCAGTTATAAGTACGTCAACGGTGGGATCTACAAGGCGCGTTGGTGGCTGCCGCGATGATCCTTAAGCCCGTCAGGGCTGCTTGAGGCGGCGGTCCAGGGCCATCGACAGCTCCGCCTCCACCACGCTCTTGGCCACCGGGCGCAGCTGCTCGATGTCCACCTCGGCGGTGTCGGGGGTGTGGGTGCGCATGACGGTGATGAACAACTCGGCGAGCGCGTCCGCGTGTTCGCGTACGCGCTGACCCGCCTCCAGGACCGCCGCGAGCGGGACTCCCTTGCGTACGAGTGTGGATGAGGCGTCGAGCAGTCGGCGGCTGATGTGGACGAGCTCGTCGCCGTCGGTGCCCAGATAGCCGAGGTCGAGGGCGGCGACGAGGTTCTCCGGGGTGACCTCGCCCGCGAAGTGGTCGGCCAGTTCCTCGGGGGTGAGGCGGACCGGCTGTTCCTCGGTGGGCTCGCCGATGCCGAGGAGTTCGCCGACGTCGCGGCCCTTCTCGAAGGCGTCGGCCAGCTCCGCGATGCCGTTCAGGGTGTGGCCGCGCTCCAGGAGGGCGGCGATGGTGCGCAGCCTCGCCAGGTGGTGCTCGTCGTACCAGGCGATGCGGCCCTCGCGGCGTGGTGGCGGGATCAGCCCGCGCTCGCGGTAGAAGCGCACGGTGCGCACGGTGATGCCGGCCTCCTTGGCCAACTCCGCCATGCGGTACTCGCGTACGCCGCTCTTGCCGTCGCCCACAGGTAGGTCTCCCACGCGGGAAGCCTATGTTGTACCGCCGGTAACTTTCTCCGGCCACACCCCTACCCATCAGTACGAGGGTGTTCTACGCTCCCCATTGCGCCAGTGGTTACTGGCAGAGTCGTGTACTTCGGGAGGCGGCGGCATGGCCGAGCGCGAGCGTGGCCCTGAGCAGGGGCGCGAGCACGAGCACGTACGGGTGGCGGTGATCGGTTCCGGGTTCGGTGGTCTCGGGGCCGCCGTGCGGCTGCGCCGCGAGGGCATCACCGACTTCGTCGTCCTGGAGCGGGCCGGCGCGGTCGGCGGCACCTGGCGGGACAACAGCTACCCGGGCTGCGCCTGCGACGTGCCCTCGCACCTGTACTCGTTCTCCTTCGCGCCCAACCCCGACTGGCCGCGCACCTTCTCGGGGCAGGAGCACATCCAGGAGTACCTGGAGCGCGTCACCGACACCTTCCGGCTGCGCTCGCACATCCGCCTCGACACCGAGGTCGAGCTGGTGCGGTGGGACGCCGCGGAGCTGCGCTGGGAGGTCCGGACGAGCACCGGTACCTTCACCGCCGACGTCGTCGTCTCCGCCACCGGGCCGCTCTCCGACCCCAAGACCCCGGACATCCCCGGCATCGACACCTTCCCCGGCGAGGTCTTCCACTCCGCCCGCTGGGACCACGGCTACGACCTGCGCGGCAAGCGCGTCGCGATGATCGGCACCGGCGCCTCCGCCATCCAGATCGTGCCCGAGATCCAGAAGCGGGTCGGCAGGCTCACCCTCTTCCAGCGCACGCCCCCGTGGGTGATGCCGCGCGCGGACCGCCCCATCACCGGCGCCGAGCGCTGGCTGCACAGGCGGCTGCCGTTCACCGCGCAGGCGCGGCGCGGGATCCTCTGGGGCATCCGGGAGTTGCAGGTCCAGGCGTTCACCAAGCGGCCCGACGAACTCGGCATGGTGGAGCAGCTCGCCAAGCGGAACATGTACCGGGCGATCAAGGACCCGGCGCTGCGGGCCAAGCTGACGCCGACGTACCGCATCGGCTGCAAGCGCATCCTGCTCTCCAACACCTACTATCCGGCGCTCGCCAAGCCCAATGTGGACGTCGTCGCCAGCGGTCTGGCCGAGGTGCGCGGCAGCACCGTCGTCGCCGCGGACGGCACCGGGACAGAGGTCGACGCGATCATCTTCGGCACCGGCTTCCACGTCACGGACATGCCGATCGCCGAGCGCGTGGTGGGCGACGAGGGGCAGACCCTCATGGAGAGCTGGAAGGGCGGGATGAACGCGCTGCGCGGCGCGACCGCGGCAGGCTTCCCCAACTGGATGACGATCATCGGGCCCAACACCGGGCTCGGCAACTCCTCCATGATCCTGATGATCGAGTCCCAGCTGAACTACATGGCCGACTATCTGCGCCAGCTCGACGTCCTCGGCGGGCGCGCCGCGCTCGCCGCCCGGCCCGACGCCGTCAGCGCGTGGAACCGCCGGGTGCAGGAGCGGATGAAGCGCACCGTGTGGAACACCGGTGGCTGCAACAGCTGGTACCTCGACGCGAACGGCGTCAACACCACGGTCTGGCCCGGCACCACCACCGAGTTCAGGGCGGCGACGCGGCGGGTCGACCTCTCCGAGTACGAGGTGCTGCGGGCGCCGAAGGCGGCGCCGTCCTCCCCTGCCAGGAAGCCCGTGAGCGCCAAGGTGGAGGCAGGGACATGAGCCGGCTGACCCACGCGGTGAGCGGACCCTACGCGCCGCCCGCCGCCGCCCGTGAACTGACCGCCGTCTCCGCGGACGGAGCCCGTCTCCACGTCGAGGCGCACGGTCCGGAGGGGGCGCCCGCCGTGGTGCTCGCGCACGGGTGGACATGCTCGACGGCCTTCTGGGCCGCGCAGATACGTGCGCTCGGCGACGGCCACCGGGTGATCACGTACGACCAGCGGGGGCACGGGCGCAGCGCCGCGCCCGCGGACGCCGACGGGTACAGCACGCGGGCGCTCGCCGACGACCTCGAAGCGGTCCTCGCGGCGACGCTCGCGCCGGGCGAACGGGCCGTCCTCGTCGGCCACTCCATGGGCGGCATGACGATCATGGCCGCGGGCGGACGCGACCTGGTGCGGGAGCACACGGCCGCCGTCCTGCTGTGCAGCACGGGCAGTTCGAGCCTGGTCGCCGAGTCGCTGGTGGTGCCGCTGCGGGCGGGGCGGGTGCGGACGCGCGTCACGCGCTCCGTGCTCGGCTCGCGGGCGCCGCTCGGACCGGTCACGCCGCTGGCCAAGCGGATCCTCAAGTACGGGACCATGGGGCCCGGCGCGTCGCCGGACAAGGTCGACGCGTGCGCGCGGATCGTGCACGCGTGCCCGACGGCCGTGCGCCACGGCTGGTCACATGTGCTGGGCACGCTCGAACTGGACGTCGAGGTCGCGGCGTTGAAGGCGCCCACCGCCGTCCTCGCCGGCCTGGCCGACCGGCTCACGCCCGTCGTGCACGCGCGGCGGATCGCAGCCGCGCTGCCCCAGTGCGTGGGGCTCACCGAGCTGGCCGGGGTCGGGCACATGACGCCCATCGAGGCGCCGGAGGCCGTCACGGCGCGCATAACGGAACTCGTCGGAACGTACGTACAGGTGAAGCACGTACAGCCGGAGCACGTACAGCCGAAGCACGTACAGGTGAAGGAGGGCGCATGAGCAGGGTCAGCCTGGAGGGGCAGGTCGCGGTCGTCACGGGCGCGGCGCGCGGAGTCGGCGAACTGCTCGCGCGCAAACTGTCCGCGCGCGGCGCGAAGGTCGCGCTCGTGGGCCTGGAACCGGACGAGTTGAAGCAGGTCGCGCAGCGGCTGCACACCGAGTCCGACCACTGGCACGCGGACGTCACCGACCATGTGGCGATGGCCCGGGTCGCGCGGGAGGTCAAGGAGCGCTTCGGGAAGGCCGACATCGTCGTCGCGAACGCGGGCGTGGCGAGCGGCGGGCCGTTCATGGAGTCCGACCCCGACGCGTGGCGCCGGGTCATCGAGGTCAACCTGATCGGCAGCGCGGTCACCGGACGGGCCTTCCTGCCCGTCCTGATGGAGAGCCGCGGCTATCTGCTCCAGATCGCCTCGCTCGCCGCGATCACGCCGGCGCCGATGATGACGGCGTACTGCGCGTCGAAGTCGGGCGTCGAGGCGTACGCGCACGCGCTGCGGGCCGAGGTCGGCTACAAGGGCGTCAAGGTCGGCGTCGGCTATCTGTCCTGGACGGACACCGACATGGTGCGGGGCGCGGACCAGGACGACGTGATGCGGGAGCTGCGGCAGCGGCTGCCGTGGCCGTCCAACAAGACGTATCCGCTGGGTCCCGCGGTGGACAGGATCGTCGCCGGGATCGAGCGCCGCTCCAGCCATGTGTACGCGCAGTGGTGGCTGCGGGGCATGCAGGGCATACGCGGCTATCTGCCGGGGGTCATCGGCGCGGTCGGGCAGCGCGAGATGCGGCGCTTCGAGCCGCGGCTCGGGAGCGTTTCGACCGGGCTGGTCGGGGCGGGCGGCTCGGCGGACGAGCGGGCGCGGGCCGGGGGATGACGGCTGACGGAGCGCTCTGTCTCCATTGAAAAGGAGGCCCCCGGCGTCCCGGGGGCCTCCTTCACTCAAGTGCGGCGCGATGCGGCGCGGTGCGACGTCAGGCGTCGTAGTCCAGGTCGAACGTGTCCTGCCGCTCGCGCGCCGCGTCACGGGCCCGGTCCTGGGCCTGCGAGGACCGCTCCGACGCCTCGTCCCGGGCCCGCGTGCCGCGCTCGCGCGCCTGGTCCTGGCGCTCGGAGGCACGGTCGCGCGCCTTGCCCGCGAGGTCGTTGGCCTTGTCCTGGAACTGGTCCTTGATGCCCATGCGATTCACTCCCGTTGTGGGTGAGGGGATTGGGGCCTCGACCAGATTCACACGGTCGGACATGTCACGCATTTCGATCAAGTACGGAGCGTCGGGGGGGGGAGCGTCAGGGGGAGAGTCAGGAGCGGGGCGGCAGCGGTGGGCGGCGGCGGTCCGGGACGTCCGAGTAGCCCGGCGGGACCGCCGCCGGGTGCCGTTCGAGGAGGTCCAGCGCCAGCCTCACCGCGTCGTCGAGTTGGGCGTGCCGCCCCTCCGCCCAGTCCAGCGGCGTGCGCAGGACCTCCAGGTCCGGGGCCACGCCGTGGTTCTCCACGGACCAGCCGTACGCGTCGAACCAGCCCGCGTTCATCGGCACCGTGATCACCGTCCCGTCACCGAGCCGGTGCCGCCCCGTCATGCCGACCACGCCGCCCCAGGTGCGCTGCCCGACGACCGGCCCGAGCCCGAGCAGCTTGAAGGCCGCCGTGATCATGTCGCCGTCCGAGGACGTCGCCTCGTCGGCCAGCGCCACGACCGGGCCGCGCGGCGCGCTGGAGGCGTAGGAGACGGGCTGGGCGTTGCGCGTGAGGTCCCAGCCGAGGATCTTGCGGGTGAGCTTCTCCACGACCAGCTCGCTGATGTGGCCGCCCGCGTTGCCGCGCACGTCCACGATGAGAGCGGGCCGCGACACCTCGAGGCGCAGGTCCCTGTTGAACTGCGCCCAGCCGGAGCCGCCCATGTCGGGGATGTGCAGATAGCCGCACTTGCCGCCGCTCGACTCCCGTACCACTTCGCGGCGTTTGGCGACCCAGTCCTGATAGCGCAGGGGGCGTTCGTTGACGAGGGGGACGATCGCGACCCGCCGCGCGCGCCCCCCGCCCTCCGCCGGGCGGAACGTCAGCTCGACGGTCGTGCCGCCCGCCGCCGCGAGGAGGGGGTAGGGCCCGGCCACGGGGTCGACCGGACGGCCGTCGACGTGCGTGAGGACGGCGCCCTCGCGGATGCCCGCACCGGCCAGCGGGGAGCGCGCCTTGGAGTCGGAGGAGTCGCCCGGCAGGATCCGTTTGACGGTCCAGCCGCCGTCCCTGTGTACGAGGTTCGCGCCGAGCAGGCCCATCGCGCGCTGGTAGTGGGGCGGGCCCTCGTTGCGGCGGGCCTGGGAGACGTACGCGTGGGAGGTGCCCAGTTCGCCGAGTACCTCCCGCAGCAGGTCCGCGAACTCGTCGGGGGACGCGACGCGTTCGACCAGCGGGCGGTACTGCGCGAGGACCCCGTCCCAGTCGATTCCGCACATCAGCGGGTCCCAGAAGTAGGAGCGGATGATGCGGCCCGCCTCCTCATAGGCCTGGCGCCACTCGGCGGCAGGGTCGGCCTCGTGCAGGATGCGGCGCAGGTCGATCCAGACCGTGGTGTCGCTGTCGCCCTGCTCGGTGGCGGGCACGGCGCTCAGGTCGCCCTCGTCGACGACCACGAGACGTGAGCCGTCGCCGCTCGGCGCGAACCAGTCCAGGTGTTCGACGAGCTGGGACTTCTTCGCCTTGGCGATGTTGAAGTGCTCCAGGGTGGGGCGGCCCGAGGTGTCGGCCGGGTTGACGAAGGTCTCGCCGAGCGCGCCGGAGATCGGCCAGCGCAGCCAGACCAGGCCGCCGCCGCTGACGGGGTGCAGGGCCGAGTACTTCGACGCGGTGACGGGGAAGGGCGTGACCCGCGCTTCCAGGCCCTCGGTCTCCACGGTCGTCGTGCCGTCGCTCTCGCCGCTGTCGGCCGGGTCGAGGCCGCCCGCCGCCGGGCGCCCGTCGGGCAGCAGCGCGAAGGGGGAGGGGGTCGCCGAGGAGAGGGGTACGAGATAGGGGCGGCAGCCCAGGGGGAAGGACAGGTCGCCGGTGTGCACGTCGTAGACGGGGTCGAAGCCGCGCCAGGAGAGGAAGGCGAGGTAGCGGCCGTCGCGGGTGAAGACGGGGTTCTCGTCCTCGAAGCGGCCATTGGTGACGTCGACGATCGTGCGGGGGCCGGGTCCCGCGATGCGGGCCAGCTTGATCTGCCGCAGGGAGCGGCCGATGCCGGGGTGCGACCAGGTCAGCCACTTGCCGTCGGGGGAGAAGGCGAGGTCCCGGACGGGCCCGTTGACGGAACGGATCAGCTCGGTGACCTCACCGCCGCCCTCCTGTGCCGTGTCCGCGGCCTCGTGGATCTCCCCCAGCTCATGGATCTGCCGGTTCAGCTCCGCGGTGACCGCCTCGTCGGACACCGTGAGGAGCAGGAGGCGGCCGTCGTTCGAGGCGATGGCGAGCCGCTCGCCCTCGGGGTCGGACACCATTTCCAGGATGTGGCCGAGATCCCCGCCCGCCAGCCTGCGCGGCGGGCGGTCGCCGGTGGCGCGCGGCAGATAGGCGACCTCGACGGCGTCCTCGCCTGCCGCGTCGGTGACGTACGCGACCTGACCGCCGGTGCCGAGCATTTCCGGGAGGCGGACACGCACGCCCGGCGTGTCGGCGATGGTGCGGGCCGGGCCGTCCCGGTGGGTCAGCCAGTAGAGGCTGCCGCGCACCACGACGGCGCTGGCCCGCCCCGTCGTGTCCACGGAGAGCGCGTCGAGGTGCTGCGCGGCCGGGACCTGGTAGACCCGCCGCCCCGCGCGCGGCCCGCCGAGCCGCACGTCGAGGCGGCGCGGCACGGAGTCCGCGGTGAGCTGGTCGACCAGCCAGATGTCGCCCGCGCACTGGTAGACGACGCGCGCGCCGTCGCTGGCGGCGTGCCGGGCGTAGAAGGCGTCGTGGTCGGTGTGGCGCCGCAGGTCGGAGCCGTCGGGCAGACAGGAGTAGAGGTTGCCGACGCCTTCGTGGTCGGAGAGGAACGCGATGCGCCCGGCCACGAACATGGGTGAGTCGAGATGCCCGCCGAGGTGGCCGAGGATCTGCTCGCCGTGCATCCACAGGCGCCCCGTCGCCCCGCCCCGGTACCGCTTCCAGGCGGCCGGTTCGTGGGGCGGCTTGCCGGTGAGGAGCAGCGTCTTGCGGTCGCAGTCGCCGTCGGCGAGGGTGTCGGTGATCGCGATGTCGGCGACCGGGCCCCAGGGCAGCTTGCCGCCGGGGGAGCCGTCGACGGGCACGCTGTAGGCCCAGCAGAAGTGCGAGAAGGGCTGGCCGTGCGAGGAGACGGCGAGGACGTCGCCGTCGGGGGACCAGCCGCAGACCCGGGTGTCGGTGCTGCCCCAGTAGGTCAGACGGCGCGAGGGCCCGCCGTTCACCGGCGCGAGATGGATCTCCGGGTCGAGGCTGCGCCAGGTCGTGTACGCGATGTGGCGGCCGTCGGGCGAGAAGCGGGGGTGACCCACCTTGGTCCGGTCGACGGTGAGCCGCCAGGCCCGGTCGGCCGGGACGCCCTCGGGGGTGAGGGGAGCCACCCACAGGTCGTCCTCGGCGGCGAAACAGAGGCGGTCGCCGCTGAGGTGGGGGAACCGCAGATAGCCCTTCTCTGCCTGGTCCGCCTGGCCTGTCCGCTCTGCCTGGTCCGCCTGGCCTTCCTGGTCCGTCTGCTCTGCCTGGGCATCGTCGCGCTCATCGGTCACCTCACCATGCTTTTCCGCCCCGGGGGCCCCGGCAACTCGTGGCCGGGGCGTGACGCAGCACACGTACGAAACGGTTTCGTTTCGCTAAGGGCCGACGTACAGTCATGGCGTACGAAACCGTTTCGTTCAGAGGGGTAGGAGGTGCGGACCATGGCTGACGCGGCGACGGCGCGGCGCAGCAGGATCACGCCCGAGCGCGAGGCCGAGCTGTACGAGGCCGTGCTCGACCTGCTCCGCGAGGTCGGTTACGACGCCCTCACCATGGACGCCGTGGCCGCCCGTACGCGCTCCAGCAAGGCCACCCTCTACCGCCAGTGGGGGAGCAAGCCCGAGCTGGTCGCCAAGGCGCTGCGGCACAACAAGCCGGTGTCCCTGGCGGACATCGACACCGGATCGCTGCGCGGCGACCTGAACGAGATGGTGAACCGCTCGGACGACTGCCAGATGGAGAAGGACGCCGCGCTGATGCGGGGCCTGTTCCATGCCGTCCACGACAACCCCGAACTCCACCAGGCGCTGCGGAACCTGCTCATAGAGCCGGAGCTGACCGGCCTGAGCGACCTGCTGCGCAGAGCGGTGGAGCGCGGCGAGGTCGCCGCGGACAATCCGGCGTTGGAGTACGTCGTCCACATGATGGTCGGCGGTTTCGTCGCCCGGGACCTCATCGAGGACCGCCCGGTCGACCGCGCGTTCCTCGCCTCGTACGTCGATGCCGTGATTCTCCCCGCTCTCGGCGTCTGACCCACCGCTAGAACCTCGCCCCCTCGCCCCCTCGCCCCCGACCCCTACCTGACGCGCCACCGCTCACGTCGTCGGGCTGATCCCCCCTGCCCAATCCGGACACCACGACCTGACCGGGAGTACGCCCTCGTGGCCACTTTCCTCTACAAACTCGGCAAACTCGCCTTCAGGCGACGCCACTTCGTCGCCCTCATATGGTTGGCGCTCCTGACCCTCGCCATGGTGGGCGCGGCCTCCGCGCCCACCGCCGCCTCCAGCAGCTTCTCCATACCGGGCACGGAGGCGCAGAAGGCCTTCGACCTCCTGGAGAAGCGCGCCCCCGAGGCCAGTGCTGACGGCGCCAGTGCCCGCGTCGTCTTCAAGGCGCCGGACGGCGAGAAGGTGACGGACCCGGCCAACAAGGCCGAGATCGTCAAGACCGTCGGCGCCCTCAAGTCCGGCTCGGACCACGTGGCCCGCGCGGACAGCCCCTTCCAGGCCAAGACCGTCAGCAAGGACGGCTCCACGGCGTACGCCTCGGTCTCGTACAAGGTCACCTCGATGGAGCTGACCGACGAGGACCGCGACGCGCTGGAGAAGACCACCGACGAGGCGCGCGAGTCCGGTCTCACGGTCGAGGTCGGCGGTGACGCGCTGCAGGCCATGCCGGAGACCGGGTCCACCGAGATCATCGGCATCGCGGTCGCGGCGGTCGTCCTCGTCATCACCTTCGGTTCGCTGATCGCGGCCGGGCTTCCGCTGCTCACCGCGCTCATCGGTGTCGGCATCGGCGTCTCGTCGATCACCGCGCTCGCGAGCGCCCTGGACCTCGGCACCACCACCTCGACGCTCGCCATGATGATCGGCCTCGCGGTCGGCATCGACTACGCGCTCTTCATCGTCTCGCGCTACCGCGGCGAACTCGCCGACGGCCGCGACCGCGAGGAGGCGGCGGGCCGGGCCGTCGGCACCGCGGGCTCCGCGGTCGTCTTCGCCGGGCTCACCGTGGTCATCGCGCTGGTCGGCCTCGCCGTGGTCAACATCCCGATGCTCACCAAGATGGGCTTCGCCGCGGCCGGCACGGTCGTCATCGCCGTCCTCATCGCGCTGACCCTCATCCCGGCGCTGCTCGGGTACGCGGGCAGGCGTGTCATGCCGATGGGGGAGAAGAGCCGGCTCTTCGGCGGCGCCAGGAAGGCGGCCGCCGGGGACGAGAAGCCGAACATGGGCACCCGCTGGGCCCGCTTCGTCGTGCGCCGCCCGATCGCGGTGCTGCTCGTCGGCGTCGTGGGCCTGGGCGCCGCGGCCATCCCGGTCTCGCAGCTGGAGCTCGGTCTGCCGGACGACGGCGCGCAGCCGACGTCCACGACACAGCGCAAGGCGTACGACCTGGTCTCGGACGGCTTCGGACCGGGCTTCAACGGCCCCCTGATGGTCGTCGGCGATCTCAAGGGCGCCGACGACCCGGAGGCCGCCGCGCAGCGGATCACCAGGACGATCTCGGGCCTTGACGACGTCCTGACCGTGGCCCCGCCGATGTTCAGCGAGGCCGGCGACACCGCGATCATCAGCGTCGTGCCGTCCTCCAAGCCCAGCGGCGTCGAGACCGAGAACCTGGTCCACTCGATCCGCGACACCGGCGCGAGGATCACATCCGACACCGGTGCCGAGATCATGGTCACCGGTACCACCGCCATGAACATCGACGTCTCGCAGAAGCTCAACGACGCCCTGCTGCCCTATCTGGCGCTGGTCGTCGGCCTGGCCTTCCTGCTCCTGATCGTCGTCTTCCGTTCGATCCTGGTCCCGCTCAAGGCGGCCCTCGGCTTCCTGCTCTCGGTCCTCGCGGCCCTCGGCGCGGTCGTCGCGGTCTTCCAGTGGGGCTGGCTCGGATCGCTCTTCGGCGTGGAGCAGACCGGCCCGATCATGTCGATGATGCCGATCTTCATGGTGGGCGTGGTCTTCGGCCTCGCGATGGACTACGAGGTCTTCCTCGTGACGCGGATGCGGGAGGCGTACGTCCACGGGGAACGGCCCGGCCAGGCGGTCGTGACCGGCTTCCGGCACGGGGCCCGGGTGGTCTCGGCGGCGGCCGTCATCATGATCGCGGTGTTCGCGGGCTTCATCGGGTCCGGTGAGCAGATGGTCAAGATGATCGGCTTCGGCCTCGCGATCGCGGTCTTCTTCGACGCGTTCGTGGTCCGTATGGCGCTGGTGCCCGCCGTCCTCGCGCTGCTCGGCGACAAGGCGTGGTGGCTGCCGAAGTGGCTGGACCGCGCGCTGCCGAACGTCGACGTCGAGGGTGAGGGGCTGCGTTCGGCGGCCGACAAGGACGCCGACCCGGACGCGGACCGGGAGCTGGCACGCGTCTGACGCGTCGTCCGGCCCCGCGGGGGGTCACCGGGCTCAGTGGGTGACAGGGGTGGCGGCCGCGTACGTACGGCGCAGGAAGCGGATCAGCGCCGAGGCGTCGAACTGGACGACCGTCACCCCGTCCCGCGCGTGGTGCTCCACGACCGTCTGCACCCGGCCGCACGGCCAGACGTGCGTGTCACCGGCGGTGACGGGTCCCCGTAGGCCCTCTTCGAGCAGATGCCGGGCGAAGACCCACTCGCGGGAACCCGGGAGGCCGATCCGCACTGTTTGCGGGTCGGCCTCCGGGTCGTAGCGCAGGACGACGTGGACGGCGCGGTGCCCCTCGGAGGAGTCCGTGACGAGGTGGGCTCGTGCGTACTGCTCGACTACCGACATCGCTGAACTCCTCCACGTGCGAACACTTCCCCTACTTCCTCACCAATGTCCCATATGTACGGAAATCCGCCCTGAGGGGGCGCGCGGGGCGCACCCGGGGGGCGTGGCCGTATCGGGACCTCAGTGCTCTTGCAAACCGTTCGCAACAAGGCCCTATCATTGAACGGTTCACGAGCGTCATCGAACGGTTCACGAGCGATCTGCCCTCCCTGCAAGGGCCCCTGCCCAGGAGTGCGCGCATGCATGTCCCCGACGGATTCATCAACGCCCCCGTCTCCGCGGCGGCCGGTCTCGTCGCCGCGGGCGCGGTGGCGGTCAGCCTCAAGGGCGCGCGGCGCGAACTGGACGAGCGGACGGCCCCGCTCGCCGGTCTGGTCGCCGCCTTCATCTTTGCGGTGCAAATGCTGAACTTCCCGGTCGCGGCCGGGACCAGCGGGCATCTGCTCGGCGGTGCGCTCGCCGCGATACTCGTCGGCCCCTTCACCGGGGTCCTCTGCGTCTCCGTCGTCCTGCTCATGCAGGGCGTCCTCTTCGCGGACGGCGGCCTGACCGCGCTCGGCGTCAACATCTCCGACATGGCGATCGTCACCACCGTCGTCGCCTATCTCGTCTTCCGCGGCCTGGTGAAGGTCCTGCCGCGCGGCCGCCGCTCGGTCACCGTCGCCTCCTTCGTCGCGGCGCTGCTCTCCGTGCCCGCCGCCGCGGTCGCCTTCACCCTCATCTACGCGGTGGGCGGCACGACCGACGTCTCCCTCGGCAAGGTCGCCACCGCCATGGTCGGCGTCCACGTCCTCATCGGCATCGGCGAGGCCGCGATCACCGCGCTCACGGTGGGCGCGGTCATCGCCGTACGGCCCGACCTCGTGTACGGGGCGCGGGGCCTGACCCGGCCGCTGAAGCTGCGGGTCGGCGGAGAACTGGTGGACGCGCCGGCCGCCGAACCGGCCCCCGTCGCCGCCCGCTCCCACCGGAAGGTGTGGCTCGCGGGCCTCGCCGCCTCCCTCGTCCTCGCGGGCTTCGTCAGCTTCTACGCCTCGTCGAACCCCGACGGCCTGGAGAAGGTCGCCCACGACAAGGGCATCGACAAGAAGGCCGAGGACCACGCCACCGCGGACTCGCCCCTCGCCGACTACGGCGTCAAGGACATCACCGACGCCCGCCTCTCCGGCGGCCTGGCGGGCGTGATCGGCGTGGGCGTCACGGTCGTGGCGGGGACGGCGGTGTTCTGGACGCTGCGGCGTCGACGGACGGGGGACGCGGGGCCGACGTCGACGGCGGTCGAGTCCGAGGACTCCGCGTCCGGCGCTTCTCCAGTGGAGCCCGGGGCCTGCGCCCCCGAGAAGATCTGACATGGGCGCGGGTCACGCTCACCGGCTCTACCGGCGCGGCCACTCGGCGGTGCACCTGCTGCCTCCGCACACCAAGCTCGCCGCCGTCTTCTGCTTCGTCGTCGTGGTCGTCTCCACGCCGCGCGAGGCGATGTGGGCCTTCGGGCTGTACGCCGTACTGCTGGGCACCGTCGCGTACGCGGCCCGCGTCCCCGCCGGGTTTCTCCTCAAGCGGCTGCTGATCGAGATCCCGTTCGTGGCCTTCGCCGTCCTGATGCCGTTCGTCGCGCAGGGCGAGCGCGTCGACGTGCTCGGCATGTCCCTGAGCGTGAACGGCCTCTGGGGCGCCTGGAACGTCCTGGCCAAGGGGACGCTCGGCGTCGCCGCCTCCGTGCTGCTCGCGTCCACGACCGAGCTGCGCGCACTGCTCCTCGGGCTCCAGCGGCTGAAGCTCCCTCCGCTGCTCGTGCAGATCGCCTCGTTCATGATCCGGTACGGCGACGTCATCACGGACGAGATGCGCCGCATGAAGATCGCCCGGGATTCGCGCGGCTTCGAGGCGCGGGGCGTGCGGCAGTGGGGCGTCCTCGCCAAGTCCGCGGGCGCGCTCTTCATCCGCTCGTACGAGCGTGGGGAGCGGGTGCACCTGGCGATGGTCAGCCGGGGCTACTCCGGGTCGATGCCGGTCATCGACGAGGTGACCGCGGACCGCGCCCAGTGGACGTACGCGTTGACCCTTCCGTTCGCCGCTCTCCTCGTATGCCTGTTGGGATGGACCCTGTGACCGCAGCACCCTCGCTGGAAGTGGCCGGCCTCGCCTTCGCCTACCCCGACGGGCACCAGGCCCTCTTCGGCGTCGACTTCCGCGTCGGACGCGGCGAGCGCGTCGCGCTGCTCGGGCCGAACGGCGCGGGCAAGACGACCCTCGTCCTGCATCTGAACGGCATCCTGACCGCCGGCGCGGGCACGGTGACCGTCGCCGGGCTGCCCGTCGGCAAGAAGCACATGGCCGAGATCCGCCGCAGGGTCGGCATCGTCTTCCAGGACCCGGACGACCAGCTGTTCATGCCGACGGTCCGCGAGGACGTGGCGTTCGGCCCCGCGGCGGCCGGGATGCGCGGCCCGGAGCTGGAGACCCGTGTGCTGAAGGCTCTGTCCCAGGTCGGCATGGCGGACTTCGCGGACCGCCCCCCGCACCACCTGTCCTTCGGGCAGCGCCGCAGGGTCGCGGTCGCGACGGTGCTCGCGATGGAGCCGGAGATCCTCGTCCTCGACGAGCCCTCCTCCAACCTCGACCCGGCCGCGCGCCGCGAACTGGCCGACATCCTGAGGTTGTTGGACATCACCGTCCTGATGGTCACGCACGACCTGCCGTACGCGATGGAACTGTGCCCCCGCGCCCTCGTCCTCAGCGAGGGCACGATCGCCGCGGACGGCCCGACGGGCGAACTCCTCGCCGACCAGGCCCTGATGAGCGCTCACCGCCTGGAACTGCCCTTCGGCTTCGATCCGAAGACAGTGAAGGGCGCAGGGCAGGGAATCAGCGGCTGACAGTGGCTGTTGGGCATGACATGGACGACGTCATGGGTGGGGTGCAGGGCACGGTCGCCGACGGTTTCGAGGCGGTCCGGGCGGCCTTCGTACGCAACTTCGGTGAGCGCGGCGAGCGAGGAGCCGCCGTCACGGTCTACCGGCACGGGCGCAAGGTCGTCGACCTGTGGGGCGGCGCGAAGGACGCCGACGGGGACCTCGCCGCCGGGGACGCCCCGTGGGAGCCCGGCACCGCGCAGATCGTCCGCTCCGCGACCAAGGGGGTGGCGTCCGCCGCGCTGCTCCTGCTCCATCAGCGCGGGGAGCTGGACCTGGACGCGCCGGTCGGCGCCTACTGGCCGGAGTTCAAGGCGCGCGGCAAGGAAGGCGTCCTGGTGCGGCACGTGCTCGCGCACCGCGCGGGCGTCCCCGCCCTGGACCGTCCGCTGACGCCCGCCGAGGCGCTCGACCCGGACCTCGCCGCGGCGGTGGTCGCGGCGCAGACTCCCTTCTGGGACCCGGGCACGGACGACCACAGCACCCACAACAGTACTCACGGCAGCCACAGCACTCACGGCAGTCACAGTGCCCACGGCAGCCACAGTGCCCACGACAGGCACAGCAGCACCCACGGCTACCACGCGCAGACCTACAGCTGGCTCACCGGCGAGCTGGTGCGGCGCGTGACGGGCAAGGGCGTCGGGGAGTGGATCGCCGCCGAGATCGCCCGGCCGCTCGGCATCGGCCTCTGGGTCGGGCTGCCGGAAGCGGAGGCGGCGCGGGTCGGCCGGCTGGGTCGTATCGAACCGCCCGCCGGGGTGAGCGGCCTGCGGATGCGGCCCAAGCGGAACGTCGCCGAGGCCTACGCCGACCCGGACTCGCTGACCCGCCGCGCCTTCGGGGCGATCGACCCCCTGCCGGACGAGAACGACCCGGCGTACCGGGCGGCGGCCCTGCCCGCCTCCAACGGCATCGCCACCGCCGACGGCCTGGCCCGCTTCTACGCCGCGCTCATCGGCGACGTGGACGGCGCGGCCCGGCTGTTCACCCCGGAGACGGTGGAGGCGGCGCGGACGGAGGCGTCCGCCGGTCCCGACCGCGTCCTGGTCGTCCCCACCCGCTTCGGCCTCGGCTACATGCTGCACGGCGCCGCCTCCCCGCTCCTCGCCCCCGGCTCCTTCGGCCACCCCGGCCGCGGCGGCGCCCTCGGCTTCGCCGACCCGGAGTCGGGCATCGCCTTCGGGTACGTCACGAACGGGATGAACAAGGGCGTCACGGCGGACCCCCGCGCCCAGGCGCTCATACGGGCGCTCCGGGATCAGGAGGCGTAGGTGGCGCACGTGGCGTAGGCCAGGGTCAGTGCGCGGGGGCACGGCCCTCGACCCGGCGCAGGGCGAGCAGCCCACCGACGCCCGGGACGAGGGCGCGCCACCGGGCGCCCGGCGACACGGCCGACGGGACCGACGCGACCGACGCGACCGTCCACGTAGTGGCGATGACGACGAGATACGCCGTGCCGTGCAGCGGGCCGAGGAGGGCCGAGAGCGCGGGCGCGTGGACGGTGAACAGGTTGACCAGCAGGAGGACGAGCGAGGCGGCCTCGGCGGCGGCCGCGACGCGTAGGGTGCGCATGGTTCTCACGCCCCGGTCGTGGAGCCGGGGCGGACGATCATCAGGACCACGACGATCGCCCAGAGGAGGTTGAAGACGCCGGTGAGCATCGCCAGCCGGGTGGCGACGGGCCGCGCCGCCGCCGTCTCCGCCTCGCGTGACGCCGCCCCCTTCTCCGCCCCCTTCTCCGCCACCGCCGCGAGCAGACTCCGCTGTCCGGGCAGGATGGCGAGCGCCAGCAGCGCCGCCGCGCCCGCCGTCAGGACGAGCGAGACGATCAGCCACGCGTCACCGAGGACGCCCAGCTGGGCGCCGGTCGCGATGCCGAACACCGGTACGGCGATGCCCGCGACCGCGTAGCCGCGGCAGACCCGGTGCAGGAGCGCGGCGACCCCCGGCCCCTCGCCGCCGATCGCCCGCAGCGCCTGGCGCGGGAACATCGAGGCGGCCACGGTGATCGACCCGACGGCCAGGATCGCCACGAGGACGTGTACGGACAACAGCAGCTTGGTCACGGCGGGGCCTCCAGGGCGGACGACGAACCCAAATAAGTTGGCTGCCAATACATACACTGCCTACGCAGACTTTGTGTAGGCTGCCTACCCATGAAGGCGGATGCGGTGCGAGGGCACCTCGACGGACTGCTGCTGGCCGTACTGGAGCCGGGCCCGCTGCACGGGTACGCGATCATCGCCGCGGTGCAGCGCCGCAGCGGTGGCGTACTGGAGCTGCGTACGGGCACGATCTACCCCGCGCTGAACCGCCTGGAGCGGCTCGGCCTGCTCAGCAGCAGCTGGCAGTCCTCGGGTGAACGGCGGCGCCGGTGCTATGAGTTGACGGACGCGGGGCGGGCGACCCTGGCGGGGGAGCGGGCGGCGTGGAGCGAGTTCACCGCGGCGATCGGCTCGGTCCTGAACCCCGGCGGCGCGCGTCCCGGGCTCGCGACGTGAGCGCCACCGGCCGGCTCATCGAGGAGTACGCGGCCGACCTGACCGCCGCCCTGCGCGGTCCCGCCAAGGCCAAGGCGCGGCTCATCGACGAGGTACGGGACGGCCTCGCCGACACGGCCGCGGCGTACGCCGACGCCGGGCTTTCCGAGGAGGAGGCCGCCCGCCAGGCGGTACGGGAGTTCGGGACCGTCGACGAACTCCTGCCCAGCTGCCAGCGGGAGCTGACCGTCGCCCAGGCCCGGCACACCGCACGCGCCGTCACGCTCACCGCCCCCTTCCTGGTCGGCTGCTGGTACCTGGCCAGGACCGGGGGCCATGACCTGGCCTGGCAGCTGCCGCGCACGGCCCAGCTGCTCGCCGTCCACCTGGCCTTCGTCGCGACCGTCGCCGCGGTGCTCGCCGCGGCGACCCTGGCCGCCACCGGCGGCCTCGCCCGCCGGCTGCCGACGTCGGACCGGCTGCCGCTCCCGCTCGTGGTCGCCTGGGCCGGCACCACCGCCAGCGGAGCCATGGCGGCCTCGGCGCTCGCTCTCGCGACGGCCGCCGCCCTGGCCACGGACTGGCCCCTGCTCGCCTCCGCCGGGACGCTCGCCGCCGCCTCCCACGCGACGATCGCGGCCTCGGCCCGAGCCTGCCGCCACTGTGCCCGCCTGCCGACCGCGGAGCCGACGGGGCGGGCTGCCGCGGGGTGAGCCTGTGCCCACCGTCCGCCGGGCGTCGGTCTCCTGCCGACGCGCTCCACGTCAACCCGCGTGCAGCATCAAGCCGATGCCCGCCACCATCAGGCCCGCCGCCACCAGCCGCGGTGCCCCGAACCGTTCCTTGAAGAAGACCGCGCCGATCGCCGCGCCGACGATGATCGAGGACTCCCGCAGGGCGGAGATCGGGGCCAGTTCCGCCTTCGTCTGGGCCCACAGGACCAGGCCGTACGCGGAGACCGACAGGGCCGCGCCCAGGAGGCCAACCGCCGCGAAGGGGCGGAGTTTCGAGGGGAGTTCGCCGCGCCAGCGGTACGCCGCGTAGAGCGGGACCGCGATGCCCTCCAGGACCATCAGCCACGCGATGTAGCCCAGGGGCGAGTCGGAGGCGCGTACGCCCAGGCCGTCCACCACCGTGTACGCCGCGATGGAGACGCCCGTCGCGAGGGCCGCGCCGATCGCCGCCCAGTCCGGGCGGCGCCCCGACCCTCGTATGCCCCACAGGGCGAGGCCCGTCAGACCCGCGCACGACACCGCGACGCCCGCCGCCTGCCAGCCGTCCGGGATCTCGCCCGCGAAGACCGCCGCGAGGACGGTGACCACCAGCGGCGCCGTGCCGCGCGCGATGGGGTACGCCTGGCCGAAGTCACCGAGCTTGAACGACCGCATGAGCAGGGCGTAGTAGCCGACGTGGAGGAGCGCGGAGAGGACCAGGTACGGCCACGCCTGAGCCGCCGGGACCGCGACGAAGGGGGCGAGGAGCAGGCCGATCAGCGTGCCGCCGCCGGATATGAGCGTGAAGCCGACCAGCTTGTCCGTGATGTGGTGGGCGATCGCGTTCCAACTGGCATGCGTGACGGCGGCGAGCAGCACCGCCGCCGCGACCAGCGGGGTCACTTCCCGGTCTCGCGCACGTCCACCAGCGCGCCGCCCGCGTGGGCGATCAGCGTCTTGGGGTCCATGGGGAAGACGGCGTAGGGGGTGCCCGCCGCCGCCCACACCACGTCGTGGCCGAGGAGCGAGCGGTCGGCGAGGACGCGGGTCCTGGTGGCGTGACCGAAGGGCGGCACGCCGCCGATGGCGTAGCCGGTGGTCTCCCGGACGATGTCCGCCTTGGCGCGGGTGACCTTCTCGGCGCCCAACTCCCGGCGTACGAGTTCCACGTCGACACGGGACGCGCCGTCCATCAGGACCAGCACGGGGACCCCGTCCGCCGCGAAGATCAGGGACTTGCAGATCTGGCTCAACTCGCAGCCGATCGCGGCCGCCGCCTCCTGCGCGGTACGGGTCCGCTCCGGGAAGCGACGGGCCCGCCCGACCACTTCGGCGAGCCCCAGCTCGCGCAGCGCGGCGGCGAAACGGGGGTGGGCCGCGGACTCGGCGGCCTCGGCGGACGTGGCGTGCTCGGCCGGTTCGGCGGGTTCTGTGGCGCTCATGTCCGGCACGCTAGCGGTCCGTGTACGGGACATGCGACCGCGTATCCGCATGGCGGACAGGGGGGGCCATGCAGTACGCCGGGCACGCCGACGCTCCGTACGGCGTACGCCGTACGCCCCCCGGCTCAGCCCCCGGCCACCAGCATCGCCCGCACCAGCGGTCCCGCCGACTCCCCGCCGTGGCCGCCCTGCTGCACGACCGCCGCCGACGCCAGGTCACCCCGGTACGCGGTGAACCAGCCGTTCGGCTTCTTCTGGCCGTCGACCTCCGCCGAACCGGTCTTCGCGCCCATGTCGGAGCCGAGGCCCCGCATCGGCTCGGCCGCGGTGCCGGCCACCGCCGTGTAGTGCATGAGGTCCCGCAGCGCCGCCACTGTCGCGCCCGACATCTTGCGCGGGGCCGTCGCCAGAGTGCGGTCGTCCACGTCGGGCGAGACCAGGTAGGGCTGCCTGAACGTGCCCGACTTCACCGTCGCCGCGACCGACGCCATGTTGAGGGGGTTCATGCGCACACCGCCCTGACCGATCAGCGAGGCCGCCATCTGGGCGTCGCTCTGCACCGGGACCGCGCCGTCGAAGGACGGCACGCCGATCGACCAGTTGTCGCGGCCGAGACCGAAGACGTCCTGCGCCTGCACGGTCAGGGAGTCGTTCTCCAGCTTCTTGGCCTGGCTGATGAAGGCCGTGTTGCAGGAGCGCGCGAAGCTCGCCCGGAACGTGCCGTTCTTGATCTGGAACTTGTCGTCGTTCTGGAACTTCCAGCCGCCGTACGTCTCGTACTTCGGACACGGGTGCTTCTTGTCCACCCCGGCGAGCTTCTTCTCCAGGAGCATCGACGCGCTGACGACCTTCATCGTGGAGCCGGGTGCCAGGGAGCCCTGGAAGGCCGTGTTGAAGCCGGTCGGGTTGGAGTTGGCGGCGGCCAGGATCTCGCCGGTGCTCGGCTTGACGACGACCACGGACGCGCGCTGCCGCTTGGCCGTCTCACGCTCCGCCGCGGCCTGCAACGAGCCGCTGAACGTCGTCTTCAGCGTCCCCGGGGTGCCGGGGGAGAGCGTAAGGAGCGTCTTGTCGGGCGTCGACTTCGCGTCGGCCTTCTTCGTCGAAGCGGAGTCCCCCTTCGAGGACTTCGAGGACTTCGAGGACTCGCCGTCCGCCCGCACCACCCTCAGCTCCACGCCCGCCTTGCCGCCCGCCTTCTTGCCGTACCTCTCGCGCAGCCCGTCCAGAGCCGTGCCCAGCGAGGGGTACTTCGCCGCCGTCAGCTCGGCGCCGTCCCGGTCCACCGCCTTGATGGGCGGATCGCCCGCCTCACCGGTGACCAGGCGGTCGCCCGCCCTCAGTTCGGGGTGCAGGACCGAGGGACGCCAGCCGACCAGCGTCTTGCCGTCGCTCTTCCTGCGTACGACCGTCAGCTCGGACTCATAGGCGAAGGGCTCGCTCCTGCCCTTGTACGAGACCGTGGCCGCCGCCTTGAACGGCACCTCGGAGCGCGACCGCTTGCCCGCCTTGCCTACGGCGCCTGCCTTGCCCGGCGTCAGCCGCACCCGCGTGAGGTGGCCCTCCTCGCGGTAGGAGGTCAGGGCCTTCTTCGCCGCCGCCCGGTCGTCCGTCAGCGCGGCGGCATCGGCCACGTCACCCTTGGCCCACGCGGCGAGGAACGCCCGCGAGGTGGCGCGCACCTCGGCGGAGGTCGGCGGCCCCGAGGCCACCGGCTTCTCGCCGACCGTCGAGTCGCCGCCCGGCTCCGAGCCGCCGGAGAGTGCGAACGCGGCGGCTCCCGCACCGCACAGGACGACGGCCGCCGCCCCGCCGAGCACACCCTGGCGCACCCGCACGTTCCTGAATCCGACGCCGCCCTTGCGCTCGGTGGCGCGCCTTCGCTTGCCCACAAACCCTCCGCAGTTCCCCGGAGCCCCCATGCTCCTCACCGGAAGGCCACCTTAGAGGCGTACGGAGAAGCACTTGACCACTTTTTCCCCCGGCCGGACGCCTGTCCCACGGGCCATCTACCCTGCGCCCCCGACCGATGTGCCCCGATGTGCCCTCTACCCCGCGCGCAGTACGTCCGCGACGATCGGCCCGGCCGCGTCGCCGCCGTGCCCGCCCTGCTGCGTCATCGCGGCGGCCGCCACATCGCCCCGGTAGCCGGTGAACCAGCTGTCGGACTCCGCCCGGCCGTCCACCTCCGCCGACCCGGTCTTCGCGCCGATGTCCCCGGTGAGGCTCGCCATGGTCCGCGCCCCGGTGCCGCTGACCGCCGTGCGGTGCATCATCTGGCGCAGCTGCGCGACGGTGGAGGCGGGCAGACCGCGGGCGGTGGCCAGTTCACGGCCGTCGAGGGACCTCGGCACGATCACCGGCTGCCGGAACGTGCCCGTCATCGCGGTCGCCGTGACCGACGCCATGTTCAGCGGGTTCATCTGGACCTTGCCCTGGCCGATGGCGTTGGCCGCGCGGTCGGGGCCCGGGGAGGCCGGGACGGCGCCGTCGAAGGAGGGGACGCCGACCTTCCAGTTGCCCCGGCCGAGGCCGAAGCCGTTCTGCGCCTCCTCGGTGAGGGAGGCGTCCGTGAGGCCGTCCTCGTCGACGAGCTTCACGAACGCGGTGTTGCAGGAGCGCGCGAAGCTCTCCGAGAACGTCGCGGACTCGTTCGGTGCCATGCCCTTGAGGTTGGGGAAGGTCTGGCTCTGCCAGGTCGCGGTGGCCGGACACGGCGCGGCGCCGCCCGCCTTGGTGACGCCCTTGTCGATGAGCATCGCCGCCGACACGATCTTCATCGTCGAGCCGGGCGCCACCTTGCCGAGGAACGCCGCGTTCCAGGCGTCCTCGCGGTTGTTGGCGACCGCGAGCACCTCGCCGGTGCTCGGCTTCACCGCCACCACCGACGAGTCGTCGTACCGCAGGACCGCCCGCTCCGCCGCCTTCTGCACGCCCGCGCTGAGCGTCGTGCGCAGCTTGCCCGGCCTGCCCTTGGCGAGGGTGAGCAGCGTGCGCGTCCCCGCGTCCTCGTCGGCGTGCTGGACGTACAGCTCCACGCCGGCCGTGCCGCCCGCGCTCTCCCCGTACTTCGCCCGCAGCTCGTCCAGGACCGGGCCCAGCGAGGGGTACTCCTTCTCGCGCAGGACGGCGCCCGCGCGGTCCACCGCCTGGATGGGCGGCGCCGCGGCCTCGCCCGTCACCAGGGTGTCGCCCTCCTCCAGGGAGGGGTACAGGACGGCCTCCGACCAGTCGACGAGCGCGCGCCCCGTGCTCTCGCCCCGCACCACGGTCAGCCGGGAGTCGTAGGCGAAGGGCTTGCTCTTCCCCTTGTACGACACCGTGGCGGAGACGGAGAACGGCACGCGCGTGCCGGACGCCTGCTTCGGGGTGAGCTTCACCTCCGTCAGACGCGCGTCGTCGCGGTAGCCGGTCAGGGCGCGCGAGGCCGCCGCGTCGTTGTTCGTGTACGCCGCCGCCCGCCGGACATCACCGTCGGCCCACGCCGCGAGGAACTTCCGCGTGGTCTCCCGGACCTCACCGCTGCTGGGCGGCCCGGTCCTCACCGGAGCCGGACCCGCCCCCGGCGAACCGCCGCCACCGGTCACGCCGTTCACCAAGTTGTACGTGCCATAACCGGCGCCCCCCACCATGACGGCGAAGACCCCGCCGACCAGAGCGGCCTTTGCTCCCTTGCGCACGATGCGCCCCCTCCCCAGGAGCCTTCCCGAAAGGAGAGTCCGGGAAGGTCATTCGTCCGGCACCTTATGGGGAGGCGTCCAGAACCGCGCCACTACACCCACGTATCGAGCCACATCCGGGACCGCCAGGAATCGATGGGGATCGCGGTGCCGGTGTAAATGGGCCAGAAGTAGATGAAGTTCCAGAAGATGAGCAGGACGACGACACCCGACGCCGCGGCTCCCGCCACCCGGCGCCGCTCACTGGACCCCGCCGGCCCCAGCACCGCGCCGATCAGCATCGCCACGGCGAGACAGAGGAACGGCACGAAGACGACCGCGTAGAAGTAGAAGATCGTCCGCTCCTGGTAGAAGAACCAGGGCAGATAGCCCGCGAGCACCCCGCACAGGATCGCGCCCGCCCGCCAGTCGCGCCGGAACGCCCACCGCCACAGGACGTAGAGCAGCGCGAACGCCGCGACCCACCACAGCAGCGGGGTGCCGAGCGCGAGGACCTCACGGGCGCACTTCTCGGTCGTGCCGGCGGGGCAGCCGTCCTTGCCGGGCAGCGGCGACTCGTAGAAGTACGAGACGGGGCGGCCGTCGACGATCCAGCTCCAGGGGTTGGACTGGTAGGTGTGCGGCGAGGAGAGACCCACGTGGAACTCGTACACCGCGTGCTCGTAATGCCACAGGCTGCGCACCCAGTCCGGCAGCCACGTCCAGCTGCCGCCGCGCCCGCTCGTCGCCGCCCAGTCGCGGTAGTAGCCGCCGGAGCCGTCCGTCGGCGAAAGGATCCAGCCGAGCCACGACACGACGTACGTCGCGAGGGCCACCGGCACCGTCGACACGAACGCCGGGAGCACGTCCCGCTTCAGGACCGCGCGGTAGGGCCGCACCGCCCCGGCGACGCGGCGCGCGCCGACGTCCCACAAGACGGTCATCAGGCAGAGGAAGACCATGACGTACAGGCCGTTCCACTTCGTACCGAAGGCCAGCCCCAGGCAGAGCCCGGCCGCCCACCGCCACGGCCGCCACCCCAGGCGCACCGTTTCGGCGACGTGGGCGTCAGGGCGTACGACACCGTCCTCGTCCACCGAAAGCGCCGCCGCCAGTCTCGCCCGCGCCTTGTCCCGGTCGATCAGGAAGCACCCGAAGGCGGCCAGCACGAAGAACATCAGGACCTGGTCGAGCAGCGCGGTGCGGCTCATCACGAAGTGCAGGCCGTCCACGGCGAGCAGCGCGCCCGCCAGACACCCCAGGAACGTGGAGCGGAACAGCCGCCGCCCGATCCGGCACAGCATCAGGACCGACAGCGTGCCGAGCACCGCCGTCATGAACCGCCAGCCGAACGGGTCGAAGCCGAACAGCCACTCGCCCGCGCCGATCACATACTTGCCGACCGGCGGATGCACCACGTACGCCGCGTCGTGCGGGATCGCGATGTCGCCGCCCTGCCGCAGCACATCGTCGTTGATCTTGTCCGGCCAGTTGACCTCGAAGCCGCGGTGGATGAGCGCCCAGGCGTCCTTCGCGTAGTACGTCTCGTCGAATATGACGGCCTTCGGATTGCCGAGATCCCAGAACCGGGTCACCCCGGCGACCAGCGTGATCAGCAGCGGGCCGATCCAGGCCGACCAGCGCACCACCTGGCCGGCGGCGGCCTTCGAGAGGCCGAGCGTCGTCCACAGCCGGGGACCGGGCTCCGTGTACGGGGGCACCAGCCGCGCCCCGACGTCTTCTCCGGGCCGCGCCACATGGCCGAATCGGCGCAGCCGCCGCTGCCAGGGGGGCTGCTGCTCCTCGGCTGCCTGGCCCTCGCGGGTGTCCGGGGAAGACGCGGTACTGGTCACCGCGCCATCGTAGGGAACCAGACTGTGCGAGTCCTGCCCGTGGCCCGGACTGTGCGAGTCCCGCCCGGGGGCCCTGCGAGGATGGAGCCGTGACAGGAAGCGCAGATTCCCCCGGAACCCTCGTGTTGGCAGGCACTCCCATCGGCGATGTCGCCGACGCGCCGCCGCGCCTCGCCGCCGAGCTGGCGTCGGCCGACGTCGTCGCCGCCGAGGACACACGGCGCCTGCGCCGGCTCACCCAGGCGCTCGGTGTGCAGGTCGGCGGCCGCGTCGTCTCCTACTTCGAGGGCAACGAGACCGCACGCACGCCCGAACTCGTCGAAGCCCTCGCGGGCGGCGCGCGCGTCCTGCTCGTGACGGACGCCGGGATGCCGTCGGTCTCCGACCCCGGCTACCGCCTGGTCGCGGCCGCCGTGGAACGGGACATCAAGGTGACCGCCGTACCCGGCCCGTCGGCCGTGCTCACCGCGCTCGCCCTGTCCGGCCTGCCGGTCGACCGCTTCTGCTTCGAGGGCTTCCTGCCGCGCAAGGCGGGCGAGCGGCTCTCGCGCCTGAAGGAGGTCGCCGAGGACCGCAGGACGCTCGTCTACTTCGAGGCCCCGCACCGCATCGACGACACGCTCACCGCGATGGCCGAGGCGTTCGGCGACGAGCGCAGGGCCGCGGTCTGCCGCGAGCTGACCAAGACGTACGAAGAGGTCAAGCGCGGTTCGCTGAAGGAGCTGGCCGAGTGGGCCGCCGACGGCGTACGCGGTGAGATCACCGTCGTCGTCGAGGGAGCCCCCGAGAAGAGCGCCGGCGAACTGGGCCCCGACGAGCTGGTGCGCAGGGTGCGTGTGCGCGAGGAGGCGGGGGAGCGGCGCAAGGAGGCGATCGCCGCGGTCGCCGCCGACGCGGGCGTTCCCAAGCGCGAGGTGTTCGATGCCGTCGTCGCGGCAAAGAATGCGGATCAGGGCAGCCCATCGGAGGGCAAAGGACTATCGTGAAAGGCAAAGTGTGGGCCGCGCACCAGGCCCTTTTCCTAAGGAATGGCCAAATCGGCTTCAACGCTCGACAGGTCTGATGCGCTCGCTCCGGGAAAGGCGTCCACTGGTCGAAGGGACGGTGGAGCTTGTCCCTCGGACAAGTGCCTGTCCCTCGGACAAGAGGAGCAGCGGCATGAGTGAGATCGCGGACACCGGCCACCCCCGGACGGCGCTGAATGTCGTTCATGAGTCCTACGCCTTCGCCTGCATGCGCTGCGGGCACGGCTGGGAACAGTCGTACGAGATCGAGCATCACGTGGACACCTCGGGCCACGAATTCGTGATGTACCGGGCGGACGGCCTCCACGTGCCCTCGCCGCTCTCCCGCCCGACCTGCCTGAACTGCGGCGGCCATGTCGTGCGGATCATGCGCGCGGGCCAGGTGTCGTCGGTGCTCGACATGATGCGGCGCCAGTACGAGGGCGGCCGGGTGGGGAAGCCGGCGGGGCCGGTGCCGGTGCCGGTCGCCGGCGGAAGCGGGCACCGGCACCACTGGCACCTGTCCGACCTGCTGCACCCCTTCCAGCACCGCAAGGCGCGGTGAGCCGCCGCCCCGATCCGTGGTGGGCCGACGCTTCGTAGGATCGGGGTATGCCTTCGAAGAACGCCGACACGAACGCCGACGCGCCGCCGCCCCTGCCCGAACCGCTCCGGGTGGCGGTCGCCGACTCCCACACCCACCTCGACATGCAGTCGGGCACGGTGGAGGAGGCCCTCGCCAAGGCCGCCTCCGTGGGCGTGGAGACGGTCGTCCAGGTCGGCTGCGACATCCGGGGTTCCCAGTGGGCGGCGCGCACCGCCGCCGAGCACGACCGCGTGCACGCGGCCGTCGCCCTCCACCCCAACGAGGCGCCGCGCATCGTGCTCGGCGACCCAGACGGCTGGTCCCGGCAGGGCGCGCGCGAGGCGGGCGGCGAGGCCGCGCTCGACGAGGCGCTCGCCGAGATCGACCGGCTCGCCGCGCTGGAGCACGTCAAGGGCGTCGGCGAGACCGGCCTCGACTACTTCCGCACCGGACCGGAGGGCATGGCCGCCCAGGAGCGGTCCTTCCGCGCCCACATCGAGATCGCCAAGCGGCACGGCAAGGCGCTCGTCATCCACGACCGCGAGGCCCACGAGGACGTGCTGCGCGTCCTGAAGGAGGAGGGCGCCCCCGAGCGCACCGTCTTCCACTGCTACTCCGGCGACGCGGCGATGGCCCAAGTCTGCGCGGAGCGCGGCTACTTCATGTCGTTCGCGGGAAACGTCACGTTCAAGAACGCGCAGGGCCTGCGGGACGCGCTGGCCGTCGCGCCGCTCGGACTCGTACTGGTGGAGACGGACGCGCCGTTCCTCACCCCTGCTCCCTACCGCGGGCGGCCCAACGCGCCGTATCTCATTCCGGTCACGTTGCGCGCCATGGCGGAGGTCCGCGGTATCGAGGAGGACGCCATGGCCGAGGCGGTCGCGGCGAACACGGCGCGCGCCTTCGATTACTGAGACGAAGCGTTGACGAAGCGTTGGTGAGGTACTAAAGCCCCCGATATCGCGACACAACGTAGCCGTACGACTTTGGAGAGTGACGAAAGCTCCGCTAGGTTCTGTCCGCCCGGTCCGGACCCCTGGAGCGTCATCGTGAGCAGTTCGCAGTACGAGACGTATGAAGCGCCGTATGCGGCGCCGCATGAAACGGCGTATGAGCCGACCGTCCCGTATGGCCACGCGTACGGCCAGGGATACGGCCACCCGTATGGCCAGGCGTACGGCCAGACGTACGCCCCGCCCGAGTCCCAGGGCGGCTTCCCCCACCCCCGGCAGACGACTACCGCCGCTACCGCCGCTACCGGTGGCGGGCGGGCCGCGGCGCGGCGGGCGGCGCGCCGCAAGGTGTTCAGGGCACCTCCCAGGGACTCCAGACCGGAGCCCCTTGAGCGGTCCGAGGTGTTGCGGCGCCTCGTGCCGCAGGCGCTCGTCGTCGCCTTCCTCGCGGGCGGCACCTCCGCGTTCGTCGCCGACGACAAGACCGTGCGGCTCAACGTCGACGGCGAGCCCCGCACCCTGCACACCTTCGCCGACGACGTCAGTGAACTCCTGGCCGACGAGGGCATCCCCGTCGGCGCCCACGACCTCGTCGCGCCCGCCGCGGGCACCGCCCTGGCCAGCGGCGACGAGATCGCCGTCCGTTACGGCCGGCCGGTCCGGCTCACCCTCGACGGCGAGTGGCGCCAGGTGTGGACGACGGCCCGCACCGTCAACGGCGCCCTGCGCCAGCTCGGGGTGCGCGCGGAGGGCGCGCATGTGTCGGCCTCGCGCAGCCGGCGCATCGGCCGCGCCGGGCTCGACCTCGCCGTCCGCACGGAACGCACCGTCACGGTCATGGCGGACGGGCGGGAGCGGACCATCCGCACGAACGCGGCGACCGTGCGGGAGGCCGTCGAGGAGGCCGGGGTCACGCTGCGGGGGCAGGACACCACGTCGGTGGCGCCCGACAGCTTCCCGCGCGACGGACAGACGGTCACCGTCATGCGGATCACCGGGTCGAAGGAGGTGCGGGAGGAGGCCATCCCCTTCGCCGTGGAGAAGACGCCGGACGCGACACTGTTCCGCGGCACGGAGGTCGTCGTGCAGACCGGACGGCAGGGCGTCCGGCGCATCACGTACGCGGTGCGCACCGTCAACGGCGTCAGGCAGAAGCCGCGGCGGCTCGGCTCCGAGGTGGTGCAGGAGCCCCGCAACCGGATCGTGAAGGTCGGTACGAAGCAGATGCCGTCGTCGGTGGCCGGCGCGGAGGGCCTCGACTGGTCCTCGCTCGCCCGCTGCGAGTCGGGCGGCCGCCCCGGCGCGGTCGACGCCTCGGGCACGTATGGCGGGCTCTACCAGTTCGACACGAGGACATGGCAGAGCATGGGCGGCTCGGGCCGCCCCCAGGACGCCCCACCATCGGAACAGACCTTCCGCGCGAAGAAACTGTACGTCCAGCGAGGCGCGACCCCCTGGCCCCACTGCGGCCGCCGCCTCCACGGCTAACCCCCCGAACCGCCATCCGCGGGGATCCCCGCCCCTACGCCCACGCACCAACGCGGGGCAGC
The DNA here is from genome assembly GCF_053591415.1 of Streptomyces sp. NPDC003032. NCBI lineage: Bacteria > Bacillati > Actinomycetota > Actinomycetes > Kitasatosporales > Streptomycetaceae > Streptomyces > Streptomyces sp. NPDC003032. The sequence continues at coordinate 135,613 of NZ_JBSFTT010000009.1, forward strand.
CCACCCCCCGCCCCTACGCCCACGCACCAACGCGGGGCAAACGGGTGGGTGGGTGGGAGACATCCGCCGCGAAGCGGCGGGACAGGCGCCGCAGGCGAGACCGCACGAGGCCCAGGGGCCAGTCACAGCACCGTAACCTGGTGCGGTGAGCACTGAGCACGGCGCCCTCCTCGGCCCCGCCGACATCCGCGAACTGGCCGCTGCCCTGGGCGTACGCCCCACCAAGCAGCGCGGCCAGAACTTCGTCATCGACGCCAACACCGTACGGCGCATCGTCCGCACCGCGGGGGTAGGTCCGGACGACGTCGTCGTCGAGGTGGGCCCGGGCCTCGGGTCCCTGACCCTGGCCCTGCTGGAGAGCGCCGCCCACGTCACGGCCGTGGAGATCGACGACGTACTCGCCGCCGCGCTGCCCGCGACCATCGAGGCCCGCCTCCCCCAGAAGACCGGCTCCTTCGCACTGGTGCACAGCGACGCCATGCTCGTGGGCGAGCTGCCCGGCCCCGCCCCGACCGCCCTGGTCGCGAATCTCCCGTACAACGTCGCCGTACCCGTACTGCTGCACATGCTCGCCACCTTCCCGACCATCGAGCGCACGCTCGTGATGGTGCAGGCCGAGGTCGCCGACCGGCTCGCCGCCGCACCGGGCTCGAAGGTGTACGGCGTACCGTCCGTGAAGGCCAACTGGTACGCCGAGGTGAAGCGCGCCGGCTCCATCGGCCGCAACGTCTTCTGGCCCGCCCCGAACGTCGACTCGGGTCTCGTCTCGCTGGTGCGCCGCACCGAGCCGGTGCGGACCAGCGCCTCGAAGCGCGAGGTGTTCGCGGTCGTCGACGCCGCCTTCGCGCAGCGCAGGAAGACGCTGCGGGCCGCCCTGTCCGGCTGGGCGGGTTCCGCGGCCGCCGCGGAGGCCGCCCTGGTCGCCGCCGGGGTCTCGCCCCAGGCACGCGGCGAGGCGCTGACCGTGGAGGAGTTCGCCCGCATCGCCGAGCACAAGGAGGCCGCCGCGTGAGCGTGACGGTACGGGTTCCCGCGAAGGTCAACGTCCAGCTCGCGGTGGGCGCCGCACGCGCCGACGGCTTCCACGACCTGGCCAACGTCTTCCTCGCCGTGGGCCTCTACGACGAGGTCACGGTCACGCCCGCCGACGGGCTCCGGATCACCTGCGAGGGCCCCGGCTCCGACCAAGTACCGCTGGACCGCGCGAACCTGGCCGCCCGCGCCGCCGAACTCCTCGCCGCCCGGTACGGCATCTCCCCCGACGTCCACCTCCACATCGCCAAGGACATCCCCGTGGCGGGCGGCATGGCGGGCGGCAGCGCGGACGGCGCGGGCGCGCTCGTGGCGTGCGACGCGCTGTGGGGCACGGGGGCCTCCCGCGAGGAGCTGCTGGACATCTGCGCCGAGTTGGGCAGTGATGTGCCGTTCAGCCTGGTGGGCGGCGCCGCGCTCGGCACCGGGCGCGGCGAGAGGCTTCAGCCGCTGGAGGTCGGGGGCGACTTCCACTGGGTCTTCGCCGTCGCCGACGGAGGGCTCTCCACACCGGCCGTGTACCGCGAGTTCGACCGGCTCACCCCGGCCGCCCCCGCCCCCGAGGCGTCCCCCGCACTGCTCGCCGCCCTGCGCAAGGGCGACGTCGAGGCCCTCGCCGCCACGGTCACCAACGACCTCCAGCCGGCCGCCCTCTCCCTCTTCCCCTCACTCCACGACACCCTCGCGGCCGGCACCGCGGCGGGCGCCCTCGCCGCGCTGGTCTCCGGCTCCGGCCCGACAACGGCGTTCCTCACGGCCGAGGCCGCCTCCGCACGCGAGGTGGCCGACGCGCTGACGGCCTCCGGCACCTGCCGCACGGCACGCGTGGCGCAGTCGCCCGCTCCGGGCGCCACGCTGCTCTGAGTACTCAGACGCGAATCTGAGTACGGGCACGCTGACGCGCGGACGGCGCGGCGCGCGACCGTACGTCCATGGGATCAAGCGTTCGCGAACTGGCCGAGAAGACGCCCTCCGGGCGTGACCGGTACATCGACCTGCTGCGGGTCGCCTCGCTGGGCACGGTCGTCCTCGGGCACTGGCTGATGGCGGCCGTGACCGTCGGCGAAGACGGCCGCGCCGAGGTCGGCAACCTCCTCGCCGTCGTGCCGGAGCTGCAACTCCTCACCTGGGCGATGCAGATCATGCCGGTGTTCTTCTTCGTCGGCGGCTTCTCGCACGCACTGTCGTACCGCTCACTGAGCCGCAGGTCCGAGGGCGGACCCGAGGGCGGACCCGAGGGCGGATCGATCTACTCCGCCTTCCTCCGGGCGCGCCTCCAGAGGCTGCTGCGCCCCACCATGGTGTTCATAGGGGTGTGGGGCGCGGGCGCGCTGGTCCTGCAGCTCCTCGGTCAGGGCGGCGGCCTCCTCGACATCGCACTCCGCCTGGTCGCCCAGCCGCTGTGGTTCATCGGCATCTATCTGGCGATGGTCGCCTTCACGCCGCCGCTGCTGCGGCTGCACGAGCGGTGGGGCTGGGGCGCGTTCGGCGCGCTCGTGGCGGCGGCGGGCGCGGTGGACGTGGCGCGCTTCGCACTGGACGTGCCCTACGTCGAGTTCCTGAACTTCGCCTTCGTCTGGCTCGCGGTGCACCAGCTCGGCTTCCTGCGCGCGGACGGCCGACTGCGGCTCCCGTACGTCCTGGCGGGCGCGGGCCTGGCGGGCGCCTCGCTCCTGGTCGCCCTCGGCCCCTATCCCCTCTCCATGGTCGGCATGCCCGGCGAGCGCGTCTCGAACATGGCACCGCCCACCTTCGTCCTGCTCTGCCACGGCCTGTGGCTGGTCGGCGCGGTGGAACTGCTGCGGGGCCCGGCGACGCGTTGGCTGGCGAGGCCGCGGGTGTGGCGCGGCGTGGTGGCGGCGAACGGCATCTCCATGACGGCGTTCCTGTGGCACCTGACGGCGATGCTCGGCGTGTACGGGATGATGCTCGCCCTCGACGTCCCGCTCCCGGAGCCAGCGAGCGCCGCGTGGTGGGCGCAGGTGCCGCTGCGGATGGCGCTGGCGGCGGCCTTGACGGCGGCGCTCGTGGCGGCCTTCCGTCGCTTCGAACGCCCCGGCGCGGCGAGGGAGGCCGGTACGCCGGGAGCCGCCTCCGGCCCGACCGCGGCCCTTGGCGTCACCCTCTGCCTCTTCGGGGTGCTCGGCCTGTCGATGGTCGGCTTCGGGGGCCTGTTGGAGGGGCGTACGGCGATGCTGATCGCCGTCCATGTGACGGCACCGGCGGCGGTGGCGATGGCGCTGGCGGGGTGGCTGCTGGTGGAGCGGGCGGGGCGGGGCGCCGCCGTCCTCACAGGTCGTCGATGCCCTTGAGGTCGATGTCGATGTCGAAGGGCACGGAGACCTTGAGGCGGTCGTGATAGATGCCGGTCAGGGCGTACGTACCGGACACCGTGCCGAGTTCGTAGACCTGGACGACAGGGTGATCGTCCTGGCCCGCCATCTCCACCAGCCAGAAGTGGCGGATACCGGCAGCGGCGTACTTGAGCGGCTTGGCGTCCCGGTCGCGTGCCTCCGAGTCGGGGGAGACGACTTCCACGGCAAGAAGGACGTCGGCGGCGGGGAAGGACGTCTGATCGCGGCTCTTGACGGCTTCCTTGCGGACGACGGAGATGTCCGGCTCGGGGCCGTTGCGACGGTCGAGGACGACGGTCATCTCCCGACTCACCCGCATCTCCGTCGGCACGCTGCTGCGGAGCCCGTTCACCAGCAGATCGATGGCGAGGCTGTGGAACAGGCGTGGCGGACTCACGAAGATCAAGCTCCCGTCGATCAACTCAGTGTGCGGCGGGAGGTCGGGCAGCGTGTGCAGGTCGTCCACGGTCCAGCCCTCCGGCGGCGGCACCGGCCATCGGGGCCCGGACACCGGCTCGGAGATCTCGGAAATCGGCTCGGCGGTCATGGTTCCTCCCATGGCCGGGATTCTTCGGCCTGCGTCTCCACGGTAGCCGCGCTTTCCTCGAACCGTCATCACAAAGCGTGAGCGAGCCGGTACCCGCAGAGAGGCCGACGGCCCGTCCCCGCGGGCGACTACGCTGGAGGATCGATCGTCCCCCCTCTCAGGAGCGTTAATGGCCGTCAATCTGGTCAATGTCGAGGCAGTCAGCAAGGTGTACGGCACCCGTGCCCTGCTCGACGGCGTCTCACTCGGCGTGTCCGAGGGGGACCGGATCGGCGTCGTGGGGCGCAACGGCGACGGGAAGACCACCCTGATCCGGATGCTCGCCAAGCTGGAGGACGCGGACACCGGGCGCGTCACGCACAGCGGAGGGCTGCGGCTCGGCGTGCTGACGCAGCACGACTCCCTCGACCCGGAGGCAACCGTCCGGCACGAGGTCATCGGTGACCTCGCCGACCACGAGTGGGCGGGCAGCGCCAAGATCAGGGACGTGCTGACGGGGCTCTTCGGCGGGCTCGACCTGCCGGGCTTCCCGCAGGGACTTGAGACCGTCATCGGTCCGCTCTCCGGCGGCGAGCGGCGCCGCATCGCGCTCGCCAAGCTGCTCATCGCCGAGCCGGACCTGATCGTCCTCGACGAGCCGACCAACCACCTCGACGTGGAGGGCATCGCCTGGCTGGCCGAGCATCTGCGGACGCGGCGCTCGGCGCTGGTCTGCGTGACGCACGACCGGTGGTTCCTCGACCAGGTGTGCACCCGCATGTGGGACGTGCAGCGCGGGTCCGTCTTCGAGTACGAGGGCGGGTACTCCGATTACGTCTTCGCCCGCGCCGAGCGTGAGCGCATCGCCGCCACCGAGGAGACCAAGCGGCAGAACCTGATGCGCAAGGAGCTGGCGTGGCTGCGCCGCGGCGCCCCGGCCCGCACCAGCAAGCCGAAGTTCCGCATCGAGGCGGCCAACGAGCTGATCGCGGACGTGCCGCCGCCGCGGGACACCAGCGAGCTGATGAAGTTCGCGACGACGCGGCTCGGCAGGACCGTATTCGATCTTGAGGATGTCTCGGTCCAGGCCGGGCCCAAGCTGCTGCTGAAGCATCTGACCTGGCACCTCGGTCCCGGTGACCGCATCGGTCTGGTCGGTGTGAACGGCGCGGGCAAGACCTCGCTGCTCCGCGCCATGGCCGACGCGGCGCGCAGCGAGGGTGAGGTGCAGCCCGCCGCCGGGAAGGTGGTCGTCGGCAAGACCGTGAAGTTGGCCTACCTGTCGCAGGAGGTCGCCGAGCTGAAGCCGACGCTGCGCGTGCTGGAGGCGGTGCAGCAGGTGCGTGAGCGCGTCGACCTCGGCAAGGGCCGGGAGATGACCGCGGGCCAGCTCTGCGAGACGTTCGGGTTCAACAAGGACAAGCAGTGGACGCCGGTCGGTGATCTGTCCGGCGGTGAGCGGCGCAGGCTGCAGCTGCTGCGGCTGCTGATGGACGAGCCGAACGTCCTCTTCCTCGACGAGCCGACGAACGACCTGGACATCGAGACGCTGACGCAGCTGGAAGACGTACTCGACGGGTGGCCGGGGTCCATGGTCGTGATCTCCCACGACCGGTTCTTCGTCGAGCGGACCACGGACAAGGTCTTCGCGCTCCTGGGCGACGCCACCATGCGGATGCTGCCGCGCGGCATCGACGAGTATCTGGAGCGGCGTCGGCGGATGGCCGAAACCGCCACCGCGTCGGCCCCTTCTCCCGCCCCCGCGCGGAGCGACGCGGCGAAGACGGTGTCCGCCGCGGATGCCCGCGCCGCGAAGAAGGAACTGCAGAAGGTCGAGCGGCAGTTGGACAAGGTGTCCGAAAAGGAGTCCAAGCTGCACGCCCAAATCGCTGATAACTCCACAGACTTCGAGAAGGTGGCCAAATGGGACGCCCAGCTCCGTGAACTGATCGGCGAGCGCGAGGCGTTGGAGATGCGCTGGCTGGAGCTGGCGGAGGACGCGTAGAGCTACCGTGGAGCTCGCGTAACGGACGCATCACGGGCCGGTCCTCCCTTGGGAACAGGGGCAGGACCGGCCCCGTCCTGTACGGCATCAGGGTGATAGAAAGGCTGATCTGAGCACCATTTGGCGTGCCGAAAATCAGTGAAGGGGGAAGCGCTGATGACTCAGCCGCCCAACCAGCCGCCGCACGGCGGTTTCGGAGCTCCGCAGGATCCACCACCGGGGCCCCAGCAGCCACCGCCGGGGCAGCCGCAGCCGGGGTACGGATATCCGCAGACCCCGCCGCCGCCCACGGCCGACAATCCGTACGCGCAGCCGCCGCAGCCCGGCCCGTACGGAAACCAGCCACAGCAGCCCGGCCCGTACGGAAGTCAGCCACCGCAGTCCGGCCCCTACGGAAGTCAGCCACCGCAGCCCGGCCCCTACGGCCAGCCGCAGCAGCCCGGCCCCTACGGAGCCCAGCCCCAGTACGGGTACCCGCAGCAGCCGCCGGCGCGGCCGCAGTTCCCCGGGGGCCCCGGCGCCCCCGGCGGCGGCAACGGCGGCAAGCGCAAGAAGCTTCTGGTGATCGCCGTCGCGGCCGTGGCCGCGCTGCTCGTCGCGGGTGGTGTCACCTGGGCCGTCGTCGGCGGTGACGACGAGGGCGAGAAGAAGCCCGAGGCGAAGGAGAAGGATCCCAAGCCCTCCGTATCCGCTCCCGTCAACCCCGGCACCGGCGACGGCGACGGCAACGAAGGCAAGGAAGACCTCAACGAAGGCCGCCGGCCCGGCGAGGCGAAGGTCCTCTGGTACAAGGAGGCGCCCAAGGTGCCCGGTTCCGGCGGCGACGCCCCGGGCATGTGGGTCGAGGGCGACACCGTGGTCAAGGCCGCGTACAAGGAGCTGTACGCCTACAACGCGCAGAGCGGCGACGCCGCTTGGAAGCCGATCGAGTTCCCGCAGAAGATCTGCGCCGCGACGCCGACCGCCACCGACGACGGCAAGATCGTCGTCGCGTACAAGGACGGCACCAAGAGCAGCGCCAAGTGCAACCAGCTCCAGGTCATCGATCTGAAGACCGGCGGCAAGGGCTGGGGCAAGCCGGTCAAGGAGGAGGGCCTCTTCGACTTCTCCATGCAGAGCCACCTGGTCCTCGTCGGCGATGTGCTGATGGTCGGCCGCGACCAGTCCGGCACGGCGCTGCGGATGAGCGACGGCAAGAAGCTCTTCGTCGCGAAGAAGAAGGACGAGGGCACCTGCTTCCCCAGCGGGTTCGCCGGCGGTGACGGCAAGCTCCTGATGGCGCTGTCCTGCGGCGCAAGCACTCCCACCGAGCACGACGAGCTGCAGGAGCTCGACACGGAGACCGGCAAGGCCCTGTGGACCAAGAAGTTCCCCAAGGGCTGGCGCGTCGGCAAGGTCTACGGCACGAGCCCCACGATCGTCTACCTCCGCAACGAGGACAAGAAGAAGTGGAACATCTCGGTGCTGAAGGAGAAGAGCGACACGACCCGTTCCGAGGTCAGCTCCAAGGACAACTTCGCCCCCGAGTGCGGCACTTCGGTTCTCGACAACGCACTGGGCGGCTGCCTGGGCGTGACGAACGACGACAAGTACCTCTACTTGCCGACCGACGACAAGGGCGCCAACGCGATCGTCGCGATCAGCCTCGCCACCGGCAAGGAGGCCTGGCGCACCAAGTCACCGCTGGACGAGCGGATACTCCCGATGAAGATCGAGAACGGTGAGCTGATCGCGTACGTCGAGCCGTCGTACGACTCCGGCGGCCGCGTCGTCTCCATCGCCACGTCCGGCTCCCACAAGCCCAAGACCCTTCTGCAGCACCCGAAGGGCACATCGCAGATCGAGAGCGGCTTCTACTCGAAGGACGTCGACTACGTGGACGGGCGCTTCTACATCTCGACCACCAGCTTGACGGGCAGCACCGCCGGCCAGGCGAAGTTGATGCTCGCCTACGGCAAGTGACCGTCCCCGCCGCCCCGTTCACCCTCTCGTCCCTCAGCGTCCCCAAGGAATAGACGACGTCATGACCCAGCCGCCCCAGCCCCCGCAGCAGCCGCCGAACGAGCCCCCGCAGGGCGGCTTCGGCGCGCCCCAGGAACCCCCGGCCGGTGGTTTCGGCGCCCCGCAGGCCCCGCAGACACCGCCGCCCGCGATGCCCCCGGCACCTCCGGGACAGCCTCCGCAGGCCCCGCCGCCCGCGCCCCCGGCGGGCTACGGCTACCCCCAGGCACCCCAGCCCCCGCAGAGCTACGGCTACCCGACGCAGCCCGCCCAGCCGCAGTACCAGCAGCCCGCGTACCAGCAGCAGCCCGCGTACCAGCAGGGCTACCAGCAGCCGCCCACCATGCCGATGCAGCCGCAGCCCGGCGGCTCCGGCCCCGGTGGCGGCAAGAAGTTCAGCGGCCAGATGGCGATCATCGTCGCGGCGGTCGTCGCGATCGCGCTGATCGTCGGTGGCGGTGTGCTGTACGCGTCCTCGTCGAAGGACGACGACTCCAAGAACACCGCGCAGGACTCCGACGGCAAGGGCGGCGGCAAGAAGGGCAAGGGCGGCGGGGGCGGCGACACCCCGACCGACGCGGGCCCGGCCAAGGAGAAGGCCCCGGCCGACCCGTCGGCCAAGGTGGTCATGCAGCTGCCCCAGCCGGAGATCCCCAAGGACCAGATCTGGCAGGCCACCGGTTCGCTGCTGACCGACGACACCTACGTCAAGTCGGGCATCAACGAACTGAACGGCTACGACCCGGACACCGGCAAGGAGAAGTGGTCGATCCCGCTCTCCGGTCAGACGTGCGCCATGTCGCGGGAGACCACCGAGGACGGCATCGCGGCGATCGTCACCGAGGAGGCCAAGCGGAACAAGAAGGGTGACTACGAGCAGTGCACCAACGTTTCCGCGGTTGACCTGAAGTCCGGCAAGAAGCTCTGGACGGAGAGCGTCGACACCAACGGCGTGAAGGCGACGTTCAAGGAAGTCACCATCTCCGGCACCACGATCGCCGCCGGCGCGGGCACCAGCAGCGGCGGCGCCGCCTGGGACGTGACCGGCAAGTCCCTGTGGACGCCGAAGGTCGGCAAGTGCGAGGACGTCGGCTACGCCGGCGGCGACCAGCTGGTCGCGGTCCGCAAGTGCGGCACGTACGGCGACGAGCAGCTGAAGGTCCAGCTCCTGGACCCGAAGACCGGCGACGACAAGTGGACGTACCCGCTCGCCGACGGCATCGACAACGCCAAGATCATCTCGACGAACCCGGTCGTCTTCGGCCAGGACACCACCGAGATCACGGCGAGCGGCGCCACCGACGTCTTCTCCCTCGGCAGCAACGGCAAGCTGCGCGCCAAGATCTCGCTGGAGGACGGCAAGTACGACCACGACTGCGGCGTCAACGTGGTCAACGAGTGCAGGGCGATCACGGTCGGCAACGACCGGCTGTACGTCCCGACCCGCCAGCACGACGGCAGCGGCGAGAGCTACAACCGTACGAACGAGATCGTCTCCTTCTCGCTGGCCACCGGCAAGTCCACCAGCGACCGCGCCACCGCGGGCGACAACGGCGAGATCTTCCCGATCCGCATGGACGGCGGCAACGTCCTCGCGTACAAGGCGCACGGCTACCAGAAGGGCGCGCAGGTCGTCTCGCTCGACGGCAAGACGATGAAGGAGACCAAGCTCCTGGAGACCCCCTCGTCCGAGGCGGTCACCGACGCGGTCAGCGGCATGGTCCCGAAGTCGAACGAACTCCTCTACTCCGAAGGGCGCCTGTTCCTCGGCAAGAAGCTGCTGAGCAAGCCCTACTCGAAGGACGAGAAGGACTACGTGGCGCTCGGTTTCGTCGCGAAGTAGTCACAGGTTCCCAGGTCCACGCAGGGCGGCCGTCCCCTCGAAAGAGCACGAGGGGGCGGCCGCCGTCGTCGTCACGCCCGCCCGTACTCCCCACCGCCCCCGAAGGGTCTGGATTTCGGCATTCCGGGCCGCTTCTGGTGGGTAGGGGGCGCGCAACGTCGAACAAGCGTGTAGCTTCCGGAAGATGGAGGGCCGGGGGGCCTGCGGGAACTGGGGGGTTTCTATGGGTGTGCGGCTCATGGTGGTCGACGACCACCGACTGCTCGCCGAGGCACTCGCCTCGGCGCTGAAGCTGCGCGGGCACCGGGTGCTCGCCGCGGCCGCGCCCGCGGCGGGCGCGGCCGAGCTGGTGATCAGCAGAGCGCCCGAGGTCTGCCTCCTGGGCACGGCCACTCCCGCCGAACCGGGCATGTTCGACCCGGTGGTGAAGATCAAGCGGGAGCGGCCGCAGGTGCAGGTCCTGGTGCTCGGTCCGGTGCCGAGCCCGCGCGGGATCGCCGCGGCCTTCGCCGCCGGCGCCTCCGGATACGTACGTCATGACGAGCGCATCGAAGGAGTGGAGCGCGCCATCATGAAGGCGCGCGCCGGGGAGGCCGCCGTCGCGCCGCAGCTGCTGCAAGGCGCCTTCAGCGAGCTGCTGAATCCGGCCGCGCAACCCGACGACGAGGGGCAGCGCCTGCTGCAGATGCTCACGCCGCGCGAGGTCGAGGTCCTGGTGCGGGTGGCGGACGGCGAGGACACCCGGCTGATCGCGGCCGGGATGGGGATCGCCCCGAGCACGGCGCGTACGCACGTACAGCGGGTGCTGATGAAGCTGGGCGTCGGCTCACGCCTGGAGGCCGCCGCGCTCGCCGCGCGCACGGGCCTCCTGGACCGCGCCGAGCGCCCCGTGTCGGCGTACGCGGAGCCCGGCGACGACGCGGACACGGGGACGGGGTCCGAGCCACCGCGGTGAACCCGGGCCCCGTCCGGAGGCGGTGATCCCGGTGATCGTCACGATGATTCCGTAGACGACGGACAGGCCGCCGATGATCCGCGTGCAGTTCGGGCAGTTCAGGCATGTCTTTGGTCCTGGCCCGCGATGAGTATCGCGGCGAACGCGAAGAGCGCGGAGCCAGCAGGTGCGCGGACCTGTCGAACCGCTGGAGCAGGAACTCCGGGACGGAGTGGAGCTCGCTGCGGTAGTAGAAGGGCATCACGACCAGGCCCAGGAAGACCATGGTCTCTCGGCCAGGGTCTGTGTGGGGGCTGCGGGCATTGACGAAGCTGTTTGCTTGTGCTTTGTTATGTTCGGTTCTGTTGGGTAGTAGGTGGTGAGGAGCCCCGGACGTGAAGAAGACCTCGACCCGTCTCGCCGACGGTCGTGAGCTCATCTACTACGACGTACGCGACGACGCGGTCCGTGACGCCGTCGACCGGCGCCCGCTCCGGCCCGTCTCCACGACGTCGGAGATCCGCGAGGACCGCCTGATGGGCGACGCCGTGGCCATCGCCTCGCACCGCCAGGGCCGCACCTACCACCCGCCGGCCGACGAGTGCCCCCTGTGCCCGTCCGCCGGGGACCGGCTCAGCGAGATTCCCGACGTTTCCTACGACGTCGCGGTCTTCGAGAACCGCTTCCCCTCCCTCGCGGGCGACGCGGGCCGCTGCGAGGTCGTCTGCTTCACCTCCGACCACGCCGCGTCCTTCGCGGACCTCACGCCCGAGCAGGCCGGACTCGTCCTGGAGGCCTGGACCGACCGGACCGCCGAGCTGTCCCATCTGCCCTCCGTGCGGCAGGTGTTCTGCTTCGAGAACCGCGGCGCCGAGATCGGCGTGACGCTCGGCCACCCGCACGGGCAGATCTACGCCTATCCGTTCGTCACCCCGCGCACCGAGCTGATGCTGCGCTCGCTCGCCGCGTTCAAGGAGGCGTCGGGCGGCCACAACCTCTTCGACGACATCGTCGCCAAGGAGAGCGCGGACGAGCGGGTCGTCCTGGACGGCGAGCACTGGGTGGCGTTCGTGCCCCACGCCGCGCACTGGCCCTACGAAGTGCACCTCTACCCCAAGCGCCGCGTGCCGGACCTGCTCGGGCTCGACGAGGGCGCGCGCACGGAGTTCCCACAGATCTATCTGGAACTCTTGAGGCGCTTCGACCGGATCTTCGGCCGGACGGAGAACCCGACTCCGTACATCGCGGCCTGGCACCAGGCGCCCTTCGGCGGCCTGGAGGGACACGACGGCATCAACCGGGACGACTTCGCCCTCCACCTCGAACTTTTCACGATTCGCCGCACTTCGGGCAAGCTGAAGTTCCTCGCGGGTTCCGAATCCGGCATGAGCGTGTTCATCAACGACGTGCCGCCGGAAGCCGCGGCCGAGCGACTGCGAGAGGTAGCGAGTTCATGAGCGGTAAGTACCTGGTCACCGGTGGAGCGGGCTATGTCGGAAGCGTGGTGGCCCAGCACCTGATCGAGGCCGGGCATCAGGTGACGGTCCTCGACAACCTCTCGACCGGCTTCCGCGAAGGCGTCCCCGCAGGCGCCGCCTTCATCGAGGGCGACATCCGCGATGCCGCCAAGTGGCTGGACCCCTCCTTCGACGCCGTCCTGCACTTCGCCGCCTTCTCCCAGGTCGGCGAGTCCGTCGCCAAGCCCGAGAAGTACTGGGACAACAACGTCGGCGGCACCATGGCACTGCTCGCCGCCATGCGCGACGCGGACGTGCGCAGGCTCGTCTTCTCCTCCACCGCCGCGACCTACGGCGAGCCCGTCAGCACCCCCATCACGGAGAGCGACCCGACCGCCCCCACCTCCCCGTACGGCGCCTCGAAGCTCGCCGTCGACCACATGATCACCGGCGAGGCCGGCGCCCACGGCCTGGCCGCCGTCTCGCTGCGCTACTTCAACGTCGCGGGCGCGTACGGCGAGTTCGGCGAGCGCCACGACCCCGAGTCGCACCTCATCCCGCTGGTCCTCCAGGTCGCCCAGGGCAGGCGCGAGGCGATCAGCGTCTACGGCGACGACTACCCCACCGATGACGGCACCTGCGTACGCGACTACATCCACGTCGCCGACCTCGCCCAGGCCCACCTCCTCGCCGTCGAGGCCGCCACCCCCGGCGAGCACCTCATCTGCAACCTCGGCAACGGCAACGGCTTCTCCGTCCGCCAGGTCATCGAGACCGTCCGCCAGGTCACCGGGCACCCCATCCCCGAGGTGATGGCCCCGCGCCGCGACGGCGACCCGGCGGTGCTCGTCGCCTCCGCCGCCACCGCGCGCGAGAAGCTCGGCTGGCACCCGTCCCGCGCGGACCTCGCGGGAATCGTCGCCGACGCCTGGGCCTTCGCCCAGCGAAAGGGGTAACAGCGCATGGCCACGGCATCCGAAGTCGCCGCGCAGTTCCAGGAGTTGTACGGGTACGAGCCCGACGGCGTCTGGTCGGCCCCCGGCCGCGTCAACCTCATCGGCGAGTACACGGACCTCAACGAAGGCTTCGTGATGCCGCTGGCCCTCCCGCACACCGCGGTCGCCGCCGTCGCCCGGCGCGCCGACGGCGTCCTGCGGCTGCACTCCGCCGACGTCGACACCCCGCTCGCCGAACTGCGCGTCGACGAGCTGACCCCGCTCTCCGACGGAGGCTGGGCCGCCTACCCCGCCGGGGTCGTCTGGGCGCTGCGGGACGCCGGGCACCCCGTCACCGGCGCCGACCTGCACCTGGCCTCCACCGTACCGACGGGCGCGGGCCTGTCGTCCTCGGCCGCCCTGGAGGTCGTCACCGCGCTCGCCCTCGACGAACTGTTCGGGCTCGGCCTCACCCGGCCCGGACTCGCCGTCCTCGCCCAGCGCGCCGAGAACGCCTTCGTCGGCGTGCCCTGCGGCGTCATGGACCAGACGGCATCGGCGTGCTGCACCGACGGCCACGCCCTGCACCTGGACTGCCGCGACCTGTCCATAACACAGGTCCCCTTCGACCTCGCGGCCCAGGGGCTGCGGCTCCTCGTCGTCGACACCCGGGTGAAGCACGCGCTCGGCGACGGCGCCTACGCGGAGCGCCGCGCCGGGTGCGAGGCGGGCGCGCGGGCCCTCGGAGTCAGCCACCTGCGCGACATCTCGTACGAGGAACTGCCGCAGGTGCTCGGGAAAGTGCCGGACGAAAAGGTCCGCCGCTACGTACGCCACATCGTCTCCGACAATCACCGCGTCGAGCAGGTCATCGGCCTCCTCGACGCGGGTGACGTCCGCGCGATCGGCCCCGTCCTCACCGACGGCCACGCCTCGCTCCGTGACGACCTGCGCATCTCCTGCCCGGAGTTGGACCTGGTGGTGAGCGCCGCGAACACGGCGGGCGCGCTCGGCGCCCGGATGACCGGCGGCGGCTTCGGCGGCTCGGCGATCGTACTGGTGGAGACCGGGGACGCCGACGCGGTGACCAAGTCGGTCCTGGAGGCCTTCGCCGCGGCGGGCTTCACGGCGCCGCGCGTGTTCCCGGCGGTGGCGTCGGCGGGGGCGCGCCGGGAAAAGTAGCGACCAGTTCTGCCGAGCGGTCACATTCGCCCGGAGCGGATCGTCATGGCAGTGAACAACCCCCCGGCCGGGGCGTCACCGCGCTCCGCCGCCTGCCTGATGAGGAGCATCTCTGATGTCCACCGCTCACGTCGTCGTCACGCTCCTGGCCGCCGCGATGGTCGGCTTCTCGGCCGCCTCGGTCTTCCTGGGCTCCAAGTGGGTCCTTGAGCCCATGGGCGACTACGGCATCCCCATGACGTGGCTGCCCTGGCTCGGCGCCGCCAAGGCCGCGGGCGCCGCGGGTCTGCTCGCAGGCCTGTTCGTGCCGTTCGTCGGGGTCGCCGCCGGGATCGCTCTGGTCCTGTACTTCACCGGGGCCGTCGTCACCGTGGTGCGGGCCCGCTGGTACGCGCACATCCCCTTCCCCCTGATCTACGCGGCACCGGTGATCGGCGCCCTCGCCCTGGGCCTCGCGGCCTGAACCGGCCCGTCAGCCAAGCCGCTTGGTGAGCGTGAACTCCTTGACGCCCTCCGGGTAGTCGGGGATCACGCACACCAGCTCGTACCCCCGGTTCCGGTAGAAGCCCGGCGCCTGGAAGTCCCACGTCTCCACCCGCGACGCCCCGCAGCCACGCTCCTCGCGGGCCACGCGCTCCGCCTCCCCGAGCAGCCGGGATCCGAGGCCCGCACCGCGATGACATCCGTCGACCCAGAGGTGGTTCACATGCAGCCAGCCACCCCAGGTGTGCGCGGCGAGCCCGGCCGCGAGGCCGTCCGCCTCGTCCAACACCCAGAGCGCGAGCGGGACTTCCTGGTCCGCGGCCGTGCCGCGCAGGGCGCTTAGCTCGGGGGACGCCGCCGTGTTCGCCTCGGTGAGCCGTGAACGAAGCTGAGCCAGCCGCTCCTTGTCGACTCCTGTCTCCATACGAAACATACGGCTCACCATAAACGCGCCGGGCAATCAGTTCTGCAAATCACCTTCCGCTCCCGGCGTCCGGCCCTACTCTGAAGAACAGTGCCGGTGGGGGCCGGCGCCGATCAGGGGGCGAGACAGTCGGGTACGACGCCCGGCATGGGGGTGGCGGTGCACGCGCGGCGGCGGCCGTGCGGCTGCGTCGATCCCTGTTCCGGGCGCCGTGCCCGCGCCGATCGTTCTCCGACGGTTCGTTCTCCGACGGTATTCGACGGGGGTATCCCCTGCTCCTTCGGGGAGCGCGGGGAAGGGGGTTTCTGTGGTTCGCATTCGAGTTCTGGTCGTGGACGACCATCGCATCTTCGCCGAGTCGCTGGCGGCCGCGCTGGCGGCCGAGCCCGATGTGGAGGTGTCGGCGGCCGGCAGCGGCCCCGCTGCGCTGCGCTGCCTGGAGCGGTCGGTCGCCGAAGGACGCAGATACGACGTGCTGCTCGTCGACGCGGACCTCGGC
Organism: Streptomyces sp. NPDC003032; assembly: GCF_053591415.1. Taxonomy (NCBI): domain Bacteria; kingdom Bacillati; phylum Actinomycetota; class Actinomycetes; order Kitasatosporales; family Streptomycetaceae; genus Streptomyces; species Streptomyces sp. NPDC003032. The sequence continues at coordinate 151,288 of NZ_JBSFTT010000009.1, forward strand.
GCCACCGCGAGCGCCCTCCAGGGCACCCGCCCCCAAGCTCTCGGCTTCGCTCGGGCAGGGGGGACCCCCACCGCGGTCCCCGTCCAGGACGGCAACGCCGACGGGCTCGTCGACGGCATCTCCCTGGTCGCGGGCGTCCGTACGGGCCAGCCCGCCGTGCGCACCGTCGTGCTCGCCGAGAAGGACGACCCGCGCCGCGCGGCCCTCGCGCTGCAGGCGGGCGCCTCGGGCTGGGTCGCCAAGGACTGCTCGCTCTCCCGCCTCCTCACGGTCATCCGAGGCGTGCTGCGGGACGAGACGCATCTGCCGCCCGCCCTGCTCACCGGCGTCCTGCGCGAGCTGACGGCGGCCCGCAAGCACCGCACCGAGTCCGAGCGGCTTGTGGAGTCCCTGACCCCGCGCGAGCGCGAGGTGCTGCGCTGCATGGTGGCGGGCCTGGGCAGGAAGGCCGTCGCCGAGCGTCTCTTCCTCTCCCCGCACACGGTGCGTACGCATATGCAGAACGTGCTCGGGAAGCTGGGCGTCCACTCGACCCTGGCGGCGGTCGCCCTGGCCCGGCGCGCGGGCGTCGGCCCGGTCGACCTAGCCGGGGATGTTGTCGAACGGGGCGGTCAACTGGCGTAGCAGGCCCGCCAGTTCACCGCGCTGGGCGCGGGACAGCTCACCGAGGATCGCCCGCTCCTGCTCAAGGAGGCCGGCCAGGGCCTGGTCCGCGCGGTCCTGGCCCTCGGTGGTGAGCCGCACGAGCACGCCCCGCCGGTCGCTCGGGTCGGGCAGGCGCTCGACGAGGCCCTTCTTCGCGAGGCGGTCGATGCGGTTCGTCATCGTGCCGGACGTCACCAGGGTCTGCGTCAGGAGCTGGCCGGGGGAGAGCTGATAGGGGGCGCCCGCGCGGCGCAGTGACGTCAGGACGTCGAACTCCCACGGCTCCAGTTGGTGCTCGGAGAACGCGAGTCTGCGGGCCCGGTCCAGATGGCGCGCGAGTCTGCTGACGCGGGAGAGTACTTCAAGTGGTTCCACGTCGAGGTCCGGGCGCTCCCTGCGCCACGCCGCGACCAGTCGATCGACCTCGTCCTCCATGACGATCAGTGTAGGGGGTCTGTCGACGTGAAGTCTCTTGACGTCAAGATACTTAGGGGTGAGGATGCGGAGGCAGCGCGTCGCGTGGAGCGCGTACGCCGCCGTTTCCGAGGAGGCCCTTCATGCCCGCACCCGCATCCAACGCCGAAGTCGCGGCCGATGCCGGCTGGGATCCGCTTCAGTACCTGCGCCACTGCGACCACCGGGCCCGGCCCTTCCTCGACCTGCTGAGCCGCGTCCCCGACCCGCCCGCCGCCGAGGACCGCCCGCCGCGCATCGCCGACCTCGGCTGCGGGCCCGGCAACGTCACGCGGCTGCTCGCGCGGCGGTGGCCCACCGCGCACATCACCGGCTATGACAACTCCCGGCAGATGCTCGCCGAGGCCGAGCGGTACGCGGGGCCCACGGAGGGCGGCGGGCGCCTGGACTTCGCCGCCGCCGACGCGAGGGAGTGGGCGCCGGCCCCGGGCACGTACGACCTGATCCTCTCCAACGCGACGCTCCAGTGGGTGCCGGGCCACCCGGCCTCCTTCCCCGCCTGGACCGCCGCGCTCGCCCCCGGCGGCACCCTCGCCTTCCAGGTTCCCGGCAACTTCGACGCCCCCAGCCACGTCCTGATGCGGGAGCTGAGCGAGTCCGCGCGGTGGCGGGGACGCCTGGGCGGGCGCCTGCGGCACGGGGACGCGGTGCTGACGCCCGGGGCGTACCTGGAGCGGCTCGCGGGGCTCGGCTGCGAGGTCGACGCCTGGGAGACGACGTACCTCCACCTCCTGGCGGGCGAGGACCCCGTCCTGGACTGGGTCAAGGGCACGGGCCTACGTCCTGTCCTCACCGCCCTCGCGGACGACCCGGAGGCGACGGAGGCGTTCCTCGCCGAGTACCGGGCCCTCCTGCGCGAGGCCTACCCGGCGACCGCCGGCCACGGCACGGTCTTCCCCTTCCGGCGGGTGTTCGCGGTGGCGCGTAAGGGCGGTGCCTGATGCTCACGTCCGTCGACCACGTCCAACTGGCCGCCCCGCCGGGCAGCGAACCGGTCCTGCGTACGTACTACGTCGACGTGCTCGGCATGACGGAGACGCCCAAGCCGCCCGCGCTCGGGGCGCGCGGCGGCTGCTGGTTCCAGGCGGGCGGCGTACGCCTCCACCTGGGCATCGAGGAGGACTTCATCCCGGCCCGCAAGGCCCACCCGGGGCTGCTCGTGCGGAACATAGAGGCGTACGCGGACCGGCTGGCCGCGCGCGGCGCCGAGGTCACCTGGGACGGGAACCTGCCGGGGCACCGGCGGTTCTACTCGCGGGACCCCGTCGGGAACCGGCTGGAGTTTCTGGAACGGCTGCGGGCCGCTACGGAACCGTTTCCCCCGGCGTGATCCCCTGCCCCGCCGCTCCGCGGCGGATGTTTCCCACCCACCCACCCGTTTGCCCCGGGTCGGCGCCCACTGTGGGCGGTGCGCCCAGTGCTGAGCGTGCCCGAGGCGTCACCGCGTACCGGGAAGCGGGGGCCGTCAAGTCGGCCCAAGGCGCTCCGCCCGGCGTCAGTTCTTCCGGTGGCCTATCAGCCGCGGCTTCGGCTCCAGGCCGTCCAGGCCGTGCCATGCCAGGTTGACGAGATGCGCCGCCACCTCCGCCTTCTTCGGCTTGCGGACGTCCAGCCACCACTGGCCCGTCAGCGCGACCATGCCGACCAGCGCCTGCGCGTACAGCGGCGCCAGTTTCTGGTCGAAGCCGCGGCCCTTGAACTCCTGGCCCAGGATGTCCTCCACCTGCGTCGCGATGTCGGAGATCAGGGACGCGAAGGTGCCCGTGGACTGTGCCACCGGCGAGTCGCGGACCAGGATGCGGAAGCCGTCCGTATACGTCTCGATGTAGTCGAGGAGGGCGAACGCGGCCTGTTCGAGGAGTTCCCGGGGATGCCCGGCGGTGAGCGCGCTCGTCACCATGTCCAGGAGCTGACGCATCTCCCGGTCCACCACCACCGCGTACAGCCCCTCCTTGCCGCCGAAGTGCTCGTACACCACCGGCTTGGAAACCCCGGCCTTCGCCGCGATCTCCTCCACCGACGTGCCCTCGAAGCCCTTCGCGGCGAAGAGCGTGCGGCCGATGTCCAGCAACTGCTCCCGGCGCTCGGCACCCGTCATCCGGGTCCGGCGGGTACGCCGGGGCTGCTTCTCTTTGCCGGCAGGGCTGGGATTGCTGGAGTCGGTCGCCACGTCGTCCATCATGCCGCGTCAGCGGCCTGCGGCCGTCGGCGGGAGTCGATGCGTGACTTCGACGGCCACCGCACGTCGTACGCCCAGCCGAGCCGCTCGCACCAGCGGATGATCCGCGCGGAGGAGTCGACCTGGCCCCTCATGACGCCGTGCCGCGCCGACGTCGGGTCGGCGTGGTGGAGGTTGTGCCAGGACTCGCCGCAGGACAGCACCGCGAGCCACCACACGTTGCCCGAACGGTCACGGGACTTGAAGGGCCGCTTGCCGACCGCGTGGCAGATGGAGTTGATCGACCAGGTCACGTGGTGCAGCAGCGCCACACGGACCAGCGAACCCCAGAAGAACGCCGTGAAGGCGCCCCACCAGGACATCGTCACCAGGCCGCCGACCAGCGGCGGGATGGCGAGCGAGACGATCGTCCAGAACAGGAACTGCCGCGAGATGCGGCGGATCGTCGGGTCCTTGACCAGGTCCGGCGCGTACTTCTCCTGCGACGTCCGCTCCTCGTCGAACATCCAGCCGATGTGCGCCCACCACAGGCCCTTCATCAGGGCGGGCACCGTCTCACCGAAACGCCAGGGGGAGTGCGGGTCCCCCTCCGCGTCGGAGAACTTGTGGTGCTTGCGGTGGTCGGCCACCCAGCGCACGACCGGACCCTCCACGGCCATCGAACCGGCGACCGCCAGCGCGATCCGCAGCGGCCGCTTCGCCTTGAAGGCGCCGTGCGTGAAGTAGCGGTGGAAGCCGATCGTGATGCCGTGACAGCCCAGGTAGTACATGAAGACGAGCAGGCCGAGGTCCAGCCAGCTCACGCCCCACCCCCAGGCCAGCGGCACCGCCGCGAGCAGGGCGAGGAACGGGACGACGATGAACAGGAGCAGCGTCAGCTGTTCGAGCGAACGCTTCTTCTCACCGCCCAGCGTCGCGGGCGGCAGGGCCCCGGCGGGGCCCGCTCCCTGTGCGGGAGCGTCGTCGATCACATCGGTCTCGGAGGGCGCATCGGAAGTTGTCGTCATGGGCACGTCCCCTGTGGGGTCGAGGGTTGGGGTGGAAGAGGGTGCACGGGCACGGCTGCGCAAGAGCGCTGTGACCGCGGCTGCCAGTTCCGCCACGACACACGCGTTTCCCGCCTTCCCTACGGTTCCGTAACCTACGGCGTCGTAAGTATGGCAGCGAGGAGCGTCTCGGCAAGTGGCCGAAACTTCCCCGCCGCGGAGTGACACCTATCCTTGGAGACGGTCGGACAGCGCGGTCCGCTCTGTATCTCCCCGGATCCTTACCGGGACCCCTCCCAGACGTGCTTCAAACACTGCAAGGAGCCGCACCTGTGAGCAGTGCCGACGACCAGGGCCGCCAGGCCACCAGTACAGCCAGCAGCGAGCTGCGCGCCGACATCCGCCGCCTCGGCGACCTGCTGGGCGAGACCCTCGTACGCCAGGAGGGTCCCGAGCTCCTCGAACTGGTCGAGAAGGTCCGCCGCCTGACGCGCGAGGACGGCGAGGCCGCCGCCAAGCTGCTCGGCGGCACCGAACTGGAGACCGCGGCCAAGCTGGTCCGCGCCTTCTCCACCTACTTCCATCTGGCGAACGTCACCGAGCAGGTCCACCGCGGCCGCGAGCTGCGCGCCCGCCGCGCCGCCGAGGGCGGGCTGCTCGCCCGCACCGCGGACCGCCTCAAGGACGCCGACCCCGAACACCTGCGCCAGACCGTGCGGCACCTGAACGTGCGGCCCGTCTTCACCGCGCACCCCACCGAGGCCGCCCGCCGCTCGGTCCTGAACAAGCTCCGCCGCGTCGCCGAGCTCCTGGAGACCCCGGTCATCGAGTCCGACCGGCGCCGCCACGACATCCGCCTGGCCGAGAACATCGACCTGGTGTGGCAGACCGACGAGCTGCGCGTCGTACGCCCCGAACCCGCCGACGAGGCCCGCAACGCCATCTACTACCTCGACGAGCTGCACGCCGGCGCCGTCGGGGACGTACTGGAAGACCTCACCGCGGAGCTGGAGCGCGTCGGCGTCGAGCTGCCCGAAGGCACCCGGCCGCTCAGCTTCGGCACCTGGATCGGCGGCGACCGCGACGGCAACCCCAATGTGACGCCCGCCGTCACCTGGGACGTCCTGATCCTCCAGCACGAGCACGGCATCAACGACGCGCTCGACCTGATCGACGAGCTGCGCGGTTTCCTCTCCAACTCCATCCGCTACACCGGGGCCACCGACGAGCTGAAGGCCTCCCTCCAGGCAGACCTGGAGCGGCTCCCCGAGATCAGCCCCCGCTACAAGCGGCTCAACGCCGAGGAGCCCTACCGCCTCAAGGCCACCTGCATCCGGCAGAAGCTGGAGAACACCAAGCAGCGCCTCGCCAAGGGCACCGCCCACGTCCCGGGCCGCGACTACCTCGGCACGAGCGAGCTGCTCGACGACCTCACGCTCATCCAGACCTCCCTGCGCGAGCACAAGGGCGCCCTCTTCGCCGAGGGCCGGATGAACCGCACCATCCGCACGCTGGCCGCCTTCGGCCTCCAGCTCGCCACCATGGACGTACGCGAGCACGCCGACGCCCACCACCACGCGCTCGGCCAGCTCTTCGACCGCCTCGGCGAGGAATCCTGGCGCTACGCGGACATGCCCCGCGAGTACCGCCGGAAGCTGCTCGCCAAGGAGCTGCGCTCACGGCGTCCGCTCGGCCCGCAGCCCGCCCCGCTGGACGCGGCGGGCGAGAAGACCCTCGGCGTCTTCCTCACCGTCAAGAAGGCCCTCGAAGTCTTCGGACCCGAGGTCATCGAGTCGTACATCATCTCGATGTGCCAGGGCGCCGACGACGTCTTCGCCGCCGCCGTCCTCGCCCGCGAGGCCGGTCTCGTCGATCTGCACGCCGGCTGGGCCAAGATCGGGATCGTGCCGCTCCTGGAGACCACCGACGAGCTGCGCGCCGCCGACGTCATCCTCGACGAGATGCTCGCCGACCCCTCCTACCGCAAGCTCGTCTCGCTCCGCGGCGACGTGCAGGAGGTCATGCTCGGCTACTCGGACTCCTCCAAGTTCGGCGGCATCACCACCAGCCAGTGGGAGATCCACCGCGCCCAGCGGCGGCTGCGTGACGTCGCGCACCGCTACGGGGTCAGGCTCCGCCTGTTCCACGGCCGCGGCGGCACCGTCGGCCGCGGCGGCGGCCCCTCCCACGACGCGATCCTCGCCCAGCCCTGGGGCACCCTGGAGGGCGAGATCAAGGTGACCGAGCAGGGCGAGGTCATCTCCGACAAGTACCTCGTGCCGTCACTGGCCCGCGAGAACCTCGAACTGACCGTCGCCGCCACGCTCCAGGCATCCGCCCTGCACACCGCGCCGCGCCAGTCCGACGAGGCCCTCGCCCGCTGGGACGCGGCCATGGACGTCGTCTCCGACGCCGCCCACTCCGCCTACCGGCGCCTGGTCGAGGACCCCGACCTGCCCGCGTACTTCTTCGCCTCCACGCCGGTCGACCAGCTCGCCGACCTGCACCTGGGTTCCAGGCCGTCCAGGCGGCCCGACTCCGGCGCCGGACTGGACGGGCTGCGCGCCATTCCGTGGGTCTTCGGCTGGACCCAGTCGCGGCAGATCGTGCCCGGCTGGTTCGGCGTCGGCTCCGGCCTCAAGGCGCTCCGCGAGGCGGGCCTGCGGCAGAGCGGCGCCACCGTGCTCGACGAGATGCACGAGCACTGGCACTTCTTCCAGAACTTCCTCTCGAACGTCGAGATGACCCTGGCCAAGACCGACCTGCGCATCGCACGGCACTACGTCGACACGCTCGTCCCCGACGAGCTCAAGCACGTCTTCGCCACGATCGAGGAAGAGCACGAGCTGACCGTCCGCGAGGTTCTGCGGATCACCGGCGGGGACGAACTCCTCGGCTCCCACCAGGCGCTCCGGCAGACCTTCGCGATCCGCGACGCCTATCTGGACCCGATCTCGTACCTCCAGGTCGCCCTGCTGAAGCGGCAGCGCGACGCCTCCGCGGCGGGCGTGGAGCCGGATCCGCTGCTCGGGCGGGCGCTGCTGCTCACCGTCAACGGGGTGGCGGCGGGCCTGCGCAACACGGGCTGACGCACCCTTCGGGGCGCTCCTGACGGGGCGCCCCTTACGGGGCTCTAGGAGTTGTACGTGCTCTGCGCCCGCTCAAGGCCCTCGATGATCAGCGCCTCGACCGCGTCGGTCGCCCGGTCCACGAAGTAGTCCAGCTCCTTGCGCTCCGTCGACGAGAAGTCCTTCAGTACGAAGTCCGCGACCTGCATCCGGCCCGGCGGACGCCCGATGCCGAACCGCACCCGGTGGTAGTCGGGGCCCATCGCCTTCGTCATCGACTTCAGACCGTTGTGGCCGTTGTCGCCGCCGCCCAGCTTCAGCCGCAGCGTGCCGTAGTCGATGTCCAGCTCGTCGTGGACCGCGACGATGTGCTCCGTCGGCACCTTGTAGAAGTCGCGCAGCGCCGTCACGGGGCCGCCCGAGACGTTCATGTACGACATGGGCTTCACGAGGATCACCCGACGGCTCGCCGGACCCGGCGCCCCGATCCGGCCCTCGACCACCTGAGCCTGCGCCTTCGCGGCCCGCTTGAACTTGGCGCCCATGCGCCGCGCGAGCAGGTCGGCCACCATGAAGCCCACATTGTGCCGGTTCATGGCGTAATCGGGGCCCGGATTGCCGAGGCCCGCGATCAGCCAAGGGGCGTTGGCGTCGGTCGTCACGTGCATGTCTCCTTCATACGCGGCAGCCGCCGCCCCCGGAGGGAGCGGCGGCTGCCGTGCCGGATGTACGTCGCGAGGATCAGGCCTCGGTGGACGCGGCCTCGGCACCCTCGGCCGGGGCCTCCTCGGCCTGCGCGGACAGGACCTGCAGGACCACGGCGTCGCCGTCGATGGCCAGCGTGGAACCGGCGGGCAGCGGGATGTCCTTGGCGAGGATGGACGCGCCGGAGTCCAGGCCCGCGATGGAGACGGTGACCTCGGTCGGGATGTGCGTGGCCTCGGCCTCGACCGGCAGCGTGTTCAGGACGTGCTCGAGAAGGTTGCTGCCCGGGGCCAGCTCGCCCTCGGTGTGGACCGGGATCTCGACCGTGACCTTCTCGCCGCTGCGCACGAGGAGCAGGTCGACGTGCTTCAGGATGCCCTGACGCATGGCGTCACGCTGCACGGCCTTCGGGATGGCCAGCTGGGTCTTGCCGTCGACGTCCAGGGAGATCAGGACGTTCGGGGTACGCAGGGCCATGAGCAGCTCGTGGCCCGGCAGCGACAGGTGGACCGGGTCGGCGCCGTGGCCGTAGAGGACGCCGGGAACCTTGTTCTCGCGGCGGATGCGGCGCGAAGCGCCCTTGCCGAACTCCGAGCGGGTCTCGGCGGAGATCTTGACCTCGGACATGTGCACTCCTCGTACAACAGGTGTCGGATGGGGTTACCCGGCCATACGACTGGCCTGCTACGAAGAGCGCGTCGATAACGGACCGCCGCACACAAGTGCGGCCTCCCTCGCCGAGCAACTCAGTGAGTCTACCCGGCGGGGAGGCCGCTCCAGAAATCGATCTTCCGACCGCCTGTGCCTACTGCTCCTCGAAGAGGCTCGTCACCGAGCCGTCCTCGAAGACCTCACGCACCGCGTTCGCGATCGTCGGCGCGATCGAGAGCACCGTGATCTTGTCGAGCTCCAGCTCGCCCGGCGTCGGCAGCGTGTCCGTGAACACGAACTCGCTCACCTTCGAGTTCTTCAGCCGGTCCGCGGCGGGACCGGACAGCACGCCGTGCGTGGCCGTCACGATGACGTCCTCGGCGCCGTGCGCGAACAGGGCGTCGGCGGCGGCGCAGATCGTGCCACCCGTGTCGATCATGTCGTCGACCAGGACGCAGACGCGGCCCTGGACCTCACCGACCACCTCGTGCACGGTGACCTGGTTCGCGACGTCCTTGTCACGGCGCTTGTGGACGATCGCCAGCGGCGCGCCCAGACGGTCGCACCAGCGGTCGGCCACGCGCACACGGCCGGCGTCCGGGGAGACCACCGTCAGCTTCGAACGGTCGACCTTCGCGCCCACGTAGTCCGCGAGGATCGGCAGCGCGAAGAGGTGGTCGACCGGGCCGTCGAAGAAGCCCTGGATCTGGTCCGTGTGCAGGTCGACCGTGAGGATGCGGTCGGCGCCCGCGGTCGCCATCAGGTCGGCGATCAGACGCGCCGAGATCGGTTCACGTCCGCGGTGCTTCTTGTCCTGGCGCGCGTAACCGTAGAACGGCACGATGACGGTGATGGAGCGGGCCGACGCGCGCTTCAACGCGTCGATCATGATCAACTGCTCCATGATCCACTTATTGATCGGAGCGGTGTGGCTCTGGATCAAGAAGCAGTCGGCGCCACGCGCCGACTCCTGGTAGCGGACGTAGATCTCACCATTGGCGAAATCAAAAGCCTTCGTCGGCACGATGCCGACACCCAGCTTGTGTGCGACCTCCTCGGCCAACTCGGGGTGGGCGCGGCCGGAGAAGAGCATCAACTTCTTCTCGCCGGTCGTCTTGATCCCGGTCACAGCACTGTCTCCTCAGAGAGTTCTTCCCGCTGCCGTACTCACGCGTCCCGATGCGACGAGTCGGCCGAATGTGTGCACCTATCACGGTACGCCGTGTCAGACGCACCTGTTTCCGGTCAGCTTGCGCTGTCCGCCTCCCGGGACGCCGCCTCCGCCGCCTTCGCGGCCGCGCTCCCCGGACGCTTGCGGGCCACCCAGCCCTCGATATTCCGCTGCTGGCCCCGGGCGACGGCCAGCGAACCCGCCGGCACATCCTTCGTGATCACGGACCCGGCGGCGGTGTAAGCACCGTCCCCCACCGTGACAGGAGCCACAAACATGTTGTCCGAACCCGTACGGCAGTGGGACCCCACCGTCGTGTGGTGCTTCGCCTCGCCGTCGTAGTTCACGAAGACACTCGCCGCGCCGATGTTGGAGTACTCACCGATCGTCGCGTCACCCACGTACGACAGATGCGGCACCTTCGAACCGTCGCCGACCGTCGCGTTCTTCATCTCCACATATGTACCCGCCTTGGCCTTCACCCCAAGCCGGGTGCCGGGCCGCAGATACGCGTACGGACCGACGCTCGCCCGCTCCCCGACCTCCGCGCCGTCCGCCACGCTGTTGTCGACCCGCGCCCCCGGGCCGACCTTCGTGTCCTTCAGACGCGTGTTGGGCCCCACCTCGGCGCCCTTGCCCAGATGCGTGGCGCCGTGCAGCTGCGTACCGGGATGCACGACCGCGTCCCGCTCGAAGGTGACCGTGGCGTCGACCCAGGTGGAGGCGGGGTCGACGACGGTGACGCCGGCGAGCATGGCCTCCGTCAGGAGCCGGTCGTTCAACGTCCGCCGGGCCGCGGCGAGTTGGACGCGGTTGTTGATACCCGCGATCTCCTCGTGGTCCTCGGCGACGGACGCGCCGACGCGGTGCCCGGCCTCGCGCAGAATCCCCAGCACGTCCGTCAGGTACTCCTCGCCCTGACTGTTGTCCGTACGCACCTTGCCGAGCGCCTCCGCCAGGAGCCGGCCGTCGAAGGCGAACACCCCGGAGTTGATCTCACGGATCGCGCGCTGCGACTCGGTGGCGTCCTTGTGCTCGACGATCGCGGTGACCGCGCCGTTCGCGCTGTCGCGCACGATGCGGCCGTAGCCGGTCGCGTCCGGCACCTCGGCGGTCAGCACGGTCACGGCGTTGCCGTCTCCGCTGTGCGTGGCGGCCAGGTTCTGGAGCGTCGCGCCGGTGAGCAGCGGGGTGTCGCCGCATACGACGATGACGGTGCCGTCCACCGAACCGCCGAGCTCTTCGAGACCGATGCGGACGGCGTGGCCCGTGCCGTTCTGCTCGGCCTGGTAGGCGGTGCGGACCTGCGGGGCGGTGGCGCGGAGATGGTCCTTGACCTGGTCGCTCTGGAACCCGACGACGGTGACGAGCTGCTCGGGGGTGAGCGCGTAGGCCGCCTCCAGCACATGGCCGATGAGGGAACGGCCACAGAGCTCGTGCAGGACCTTGGGAAGGTCCGACTTCATACGGGTGCCCTCACCCGCTGCGAGGACGACGACGGCTGCCGGGCGGTTGGCGCTCACGGGGATGCCCTTCGGCTTCGGATGGCTAGTGCCTCTGTGGGGTGGACATCCGCAGGATACCGGGGCGTAGGGGGCTGGAAATGGGGGCGGGTCCCGACCTGGCGGTCAGGACCCGAACCTGTGGCTCCCGGAGAAGGATTCGAACCCTCATTCAACGGACCAAAACCGTTTGTCCTGCCCTTAGACGATCCGGGATGGCGCGCGCCTTATGTCCGGTGTGATCAACCGGATCGAGGCGCGGACAACACTATGCCGTACCGGGCGCCTTCCGTGCGACGGTACGGATCGGGGTGCCGCGTTCCACGCCGAGCAGCTCGGCCAACGCGGGAAACTCACCGGAAAACCGGGGTGGAACGCCCGTACGCTGGAAGGCATGACCACGACGGGGGACAACCACACCATGGCCATGACCGGGCCATGGTGGTGGGAGAGGCGACGCGGGGCCGCGTTGGATGTGGGGCTCGCGGTGGTGTCCGCGGCGGAGTGCGGGGCCGAGGGGGTGGCCTTCGCGGGGGACGCGGGGCTGCCGACGGCGGTGGGGGTCGGTTTCGGGGTCCTCGCGGGCTCCGCGCTGCTGGTCCGGCGGCGGTGGCCGGTCGCCGTGGTGCTCATAGCCATCGCGATCACGCCCGCCCAGATGGGCTTTCTGCTGACGATCGTCGGCCTCTACACGCTGGCGGCCTCGGAGCTGCCGCGCCGGGTGACGGGCGCGCTCGCGGGCATGTCGATGGCGGGGACGCTGATCGTCGCGCTGGTGCGGGCGAGCCAGGATCTGGCGGAGGAGGGTTCGCATCCGCCGATCGGGAGCGAGTTCGTGCCGTTCTTCGCCGTCGCGGCGTCGATCGGGGTGACGGCTCCGCCGGTGCTGCTCGGTCTCTATGTGGGGGCGCGGCGGCGGTTGATGGAGAGCCTGCGGGAGCGTGCGGACGATCTTGAGCGGGAGCTCCAGTTGCTCGCCGAGCGTGCGGAGGAGCGCGCGGAGTGGGCGCGGAACGAGGAGCGGACGCGGATCGCCCGTGAGATGCACGACGTGGTGGCGCACCGGGTGAGCCTGATGGTCGTGCACGCGGCGGCGTTGCAGGCGGTGGCGCGGAAGGATCCGGAGAAGGCCGTGAAGAACGCGGCGCTGGTCGGTGACATGGGGCGGCAGGCGCTGACGGAGTTGCGGGAGATGCTGGGGGTCTTGCGGGCGGGCGACGGCGTGCAGAGCGCGAAGCCCGTGCGGCCCGCGGAGCCGGTTCCGTTGGCCGCGGTGGGGTACGCGGCGGCGGCCGCGGCGTCGCGTGCGGTGGACGAGGACGGCCCGTCCCTGGCGGAGCTGGACGAGTTGGTGGGGCAGTCGCGGGCGGCGGGCATGGCGGTCGATCTGTCGGTGCAGGGCGAGCCGCGTGGTTACGCCGCCGATGTGGAGCAGACCGCGTACCGCGTGGTGCAGGAGGCGCTGACGAACGTGCACAAGCACGCGGCGGGCGCGAAGACGTATGTCCGGTTGGCGCATCGGACGGCGGAGATAGCGATGCAGGTGGAGAACGAGCCACCGCCGGACCCCGGTTCGACGACGGACGCGCGGCTGCCGAGCGGCGGCAACGGCTTGGTGGGCATGAAGGAACGCGTCACGGGGCTCGGCGGAGTCTTCGTGTCGGGCCCGACGGACGACGGCGGCTTCCGGGTCTCGGCGGTACTGCCGGCGGCGGTGGTTCCGGCGGCGGGGTAGCGGGGGGCGGCTGCGGGGTGCGGGCTGCGGCGGGCTGTGGGCTGGTGTGCTGGGCGGGCTGCGTGCGCTGTGCGGCTCGTGGCCTGCGACCGCAGGGTTCGTGGTGCGGGCTGCGGGTGTCGTGCGGGCTCGTGGCCCTGTGGCCGCGGGGTTGGTGGGGGCTCGTGTCGCGGCGTACGGCGGCCGCAGATGTCGTGTGGGTCCGTGCGGCGCGCGCGGCGTGCGTTGGTCAGCTTGCCGTCAGGCGGGTCGGCTGGGCGCCGGTGATCAGGGTGGCCAGGGCCTGGTCCATGTGGGCGCCGAGGAACCAGTCGCCGCTGTGGTCGAGGCTGTAGACGCGGCCCTCCGTGTCGATGGCGAGCAGCGCCTGCGTGTCCGTCTCCTCGCCGATCGGGCAGACCTCGGTGTCGAGGGCGCGGCCGAGGTCGCCGAGGGTGCGGGCGAGGTGCAGACCGTACAGGGGGTCGAAGTGCACGGTGGCGGGCGCGATCTGGCGGCCGGGGCCCTGAGGGGTGATGTGCAGTCCGCCGAATTCGGCCCAGGCCTCGACGGCGGCGGGGAAGACGGCGTGGCGGTGCCCGGCGGGTGAGGTGTGGCGGCGCAGGACGTCCGCCCAGATCTCGGCCTGTTTGATGTCCCAGCGCCCGGGGCGCCAGCCGGCGGTGCGCAGGGCGGCGTCGACGGGGACGGGGAAGCGGGTGCTGCCGCCGGCCGGGGCGGTGGCGGTGTGGTCGGCGTGCATGGGGTGGCCCTTGTTCGGTCGGAGACGGTCGGATGGGACGGGCGGAGGGACGGCGGGGCGTCGGTCGGCTGGTGTCCGGGCGACGGTCAGGCCTCGGTGCTCGTCGGGTCCACGACCCGTACGCCGAAGTGCGCCGTGAGAGCGGTGCAGGAACGGCAGGGCTGGGCGAAGGAGCCGTGCAGGGGGTCGCCGTCCTCGCGGATGCGGCGCGTGGTCAGTTTGGCGTGTTTCAGCGCCTTGCGGGCCTCGCCGTTGGTCATGGGTTTGCGTGCGGCTCGTTTGGAGCGGCTCGCGTCGGCCGCCGTGAGGTGGCGGGAGACGAGGATGGCCTCGGCGCAGCGGCCGGTGAAGCGTTCGCGCTGGCCGCTGGTGAGGGCGTCGAGGAAGTCCTGGACGAGCGGGTGGAGCGTGGGGGGCTCCTCGCCGCGGCTCGGAGTGCAGGTGAGTGTGGTCTGGCCGCGTGCGGAGAGGGCGGCGGCGACGGTCGGCAGTATGCCGTCGCGGCGCTGACGCAGAATGGGCGCGTGGGCGGCGGTGCTGCTCCAGCCGACGCGTGGATCGCCGGAGAGGGTGCCGGGTGCCGCCTCCTCCGCCGTGGCGGGTGCGGTGGTGGACGCCATGGCGGATGCCGTGCCCGCCGCCTCGGCCGCCGTTGTGGACAGCGTGTGTCCGGTGGTGCCGCTCTGTGCCGTGTGCATCGTGCTGTTCCCCTCCCCCTGCTCGCGGCCGTCACCGCGTGTGTGCCGCCACGCCCCCGCGTCGCGGGGGACAGCCTGCCAAATGGGGCGGGTGGTGCGGAAGCTGGGGCTCTGCGACACGCCTGGCTCCGGGTCGGGTTTCGTCGCACGGTGACCGTCCGGTGGCTGCAGGTCATGGAACCGGAGGCCCGGTGACCGGTGTCGTCCTTACGCATAGGCTGTGTCGACATCCGTAGGACTTTCACAGTGCCGCAGGGGGCAACCGCCATGACGACAGGTCGGCTGGGGCAGCAGTCCGCGCCGCCGAACGCGGCCTACGCCGGGCAGGTCGTGCACTTCCCGGATCCCGTCCGCGCCGCCCGCCACCCCAGAGGGGTGCGCGTGGACGAGCGGGGCTACCCGGACTTCTCGCCCTACGCGCGTGCCGCCGCCGAGATCGCGGAGCCTCCGGAGGGCTTCGGTGTCGACGAACTGCGCCTGACGGACTACGTGTCCGCGAACGCGGCGCTGGCCGCGGACGGCCACGACCTGTGGGACACGATTCCCGCGGTGGCGACCCCGCACGGCTGGACCTGGCACCACGCGCCGGACAGCCGCCGGCTGGAGCTGGTCCCGGTCGAGGTGAAGGCGCTCCTCCGGCACCACGGCGGGATCGCGACGACGGCCGTGGACCAGGACAAGAGGGGCACGCGGCCGCTGCAGGAGACGCGGCCCGCGCACTTCGGTCTGCCGAAGGCGGCGGTCGCGGTGACCGAGCAGCAGGTCCAGGGGGTGGAGGAGGAACTCGGCTACCGCCTGCCGGGCGCCTACCGCTCCTTCCTGAAGGCGGCGGGTGGCTGCGCGCCGGTGGGCGCGGCCCTGGACGCCGAGTTGGGTCTTCTGGTGGACCAGCCGTTCTTCACGGTGCGGGACGAGGCCGCGGTCAATGACCTGGTGTACGTCAACAAGTGCCTGCGCGACCACCTCACCAAGGACTACCTGGGCGTCGGTTTCGTGCAGGGCGGGCTGCTCGCGGTGCGGGTCAAGGGTGAGCGGGTCGGTTCCGTGTGGTTCTGCGCGTACGACGATGTGCGCGACCAGGACGCGTGGCCGCCCGCGGAGCGGGTGCGGCGGCTGCTGCTGCCGTGCGGCGACGACTTCGACGAGTTCCTGACCCGGCTCGCGGGTAATCCGCCGGAGCTGGAGACCGTGGCGAACCTGATGGTGGACGGCGGCTTCGCGCGTGCCGTCCCCGTGTCCTCGGCTGGGGAGTGACTAGGCGATGGTGACCTTCGCGCAGGCGCAGGAGCGCGCCGAAGAGTGGATCAACGGCGAGGTGCCGGGCTATCAGCACCGTGAGGTGCGGGTCCGGGAGTTCGACCTCGGGTTCGTGGTGTGGGCCGAGGACCGGGAGAACGGTCCGGTGTCCGACGGCGGCGGCCAGCGGCTCGTCATCGCGCGGGACAGCGGAGAGGCCACGCTCTGGCCCTCGCTTCCCGTGGGCGAGGTGATTCGCCGGTACGAGGAGGAGTACGGACTGCCGGACGCGGCACCGCAGGACGCGGTGGTGCCGCAGCCGGAGCGGGTCGACCTGAATCAGACGTCGTTCCTGCTGACTCCGCCGGAGTGGTTGCAGGAGGCGGCGGACAAGATGGGGATTCCGGACCGGAGGGCGGGTTCTGGCGGGGACGCCGGGGCGTCGCCCGACGAGGCGGACGCTGCCAAGAGTTCCCCTCCCGTAGCTCCCGTAGCTGCCGTAGCTCCCGCGGCTGCCTCCGTGCCGGACAGTGGTACGCCGTGGCCCGCCGCGGCCGGGGCTCCGGGCGGGGACAGTACGCCCGCCCGTGACGACAGCCTGCCGGTGACGTCGCCGGGCGTGCCCGCGGGGGCGACTCCGTGGGCCGGTACGGACACCAACGCCGATGGGGGCGAGGACCTTTCGGTACCGGCGCCCGCGACGGTGTTCGCGCCGCCGCTGGTCGCCGTGGACGGGGACGGCACCCCGCGGCCGGGCGTCGCGCCGGAGGCCAAGACGGCCCTGATGCACGGCGGCAGCCACCTCCCGGCGACGGCCATCGCCCCGGCCCTGGACGACCCGCCCCAGGGCACACCACCCCGGCCCACGGACCGGACGACGCCACCGCCGGCAGTGCGGGACGCTTCCGCGTATGGGTATCCCCAGGGACCGGGTGCACCGTTGCCGCCTGCGCCGGGAGCGAATGCGTCTGCGTACCCGCAGGGTGCTGGGGCTGCTGGGCCTGACGCGCCGCAGCAGCCCGCTGGTTCATCGGTTCCACCTGCGCCGGGGGCCGATGCGTCCGCGTACCCGCAGGGGCCGGGTGCACCGTTGCCGCCTACTGGTTCGCCGGCCACGCCCGCTCCGGGCGCGAATGCTTCCGCGTATGGCTACCCGCAGGGACTGGGTGCCACTGGCCCCAACGCGCCGCAGCCGCCTGCTGGTTCGCCGGTTCCGCCTGTGCCGGGGGCCGATGCGTCCGCGTACGGGTATCCGCAGGGGCCGGGTGTCATGGGTGCCAACGCGGCGCAGCCGGTAGCCGGTTCGCCGGTTCCGTCTCCGTCGGGGGACGTCGCTGATGCTGCTGGCAGTGAGGCTCAGGGGGCGCCACGAGGGAGTGTGCCGCCGCCGTCTTCCGGGCCCGGTGCTCCCGGCACTCCGGCCGGTGGGTATGTTCCGACTCAGCTCGTCTCCTCGCTCGGGCCAGACGGGCCCCAGCCGCCGCCTGCCGCCCCGGCGGCGCCCGGTACGCCTCCGGGGGGTGTGCATCACGCCGCCACGATGTTCGCCGATCCGAGTCTTGGTGGGGCCGGTGGGATCAAGCCTCCGGGGGCTCCGGGTGCGCCGCAGCCGCCTGGGCCTCCCGGTGCGCCCGGTGCGCCGGGTACGCCTCCGGGGGGTGTGCATCACGCCGCCACGATGTTTGCCGATCCGAGTGTTGGTGGGGCCGGTGGGATCAAGCCTCCGGGGGCTCCGGGGGCTCCGGGTGCGCCGCAGCCGCCTGGGCCTCCCGGTGCGCCCGGTGCGCCGGGTACGCCTCCGGGGGGTGTGCATCACGCCGCCACGATGTTGGCCGGGCCCGCGGTCGGCGGGCCGGGTGGGCCCGGTATGCCGCCTCCGCCCGCGCCGGTGCGGCCGGGGCCGCCCGGGCAGCCGTACGGCTATCCGCAGCCGCCCACCGGGCAGCCCACCGTGGGCCCCGGCTACCAGGCCGTGCTGCGCTACCGCGCGGCCGACGGTTCCGAGCAGCAGCTGATCCGCCGCTCGGCGCCCGGCACGCCGCACCCGGAGTGGCAGATCCTGCACGAGCTGCGCGGCATGAACGTGCCGCCGCAGCAGGTGCTGGAGCTCCACACCGAGTTGGAGTCGTGCGAGCTGCCTGGCGCCTACTGCGCCCGCATGATCCGTGAGACCTGGCCGCAGGCGCGGATCACGTCCATCGCCCCGTACGGCAAGGACCACGCGTCCCGCCGGCAGGGCATGCAGCAACTCCTCGCGCATCAAGGAGAACTGCACCAGGTCGCGGACGGGCCGGCCCGCCCCGCGCCCGTACGCGCCCCGCTGCAGCAGATGCCGCCCGCCCCGCCGATTCCGCCGGAGGGCATCGCGCAGGAGCTGGCCGCGGCCTTCGGTCCGGGCATCTTCCGCTTCGACCAGCGGGCGGTGTCCCGGCAGGGCGTGCCGGACATCGTGGCCCACACCCTCGTGGTGGCGGGTCTGCCCGTCGACTTCGGGCCGTTCTTCTGGGCGCAGGCCCAGCCGGGCCGCCCGGTGCCGACGCTGGCGGAGCTGGCACAGGAGCGCGGCGTGCAGCCGGCGTCCGACGCGGGCTCGTACCTGGTGATGGGCAGCGACTTCGGGCGCGCCCTCTGCGTGCAGTACGGGACGGCGAACATCGTGGCCGTGCCGGTGGAGGCCGGGCCCGGCGGCACCCCCGTACCGCCGCAGTTCGTGAACACGGGCCTGCCCGAGTTCACGCGCTGCATGGCGCTGCTCGGCCGCATGTGGCGGCTGCGCTTCGGGCTCAACCAGGAGCAGGCGGGCCGCTGGACCGTCGACTTCCAGAACCAGCTGGCCGCCCTCGACCCGGCGGCGCTCGCGTCACCGGAGAGCTGGTGGTCGGTGCTGCTCGAACAGATGTGGGACGGGCTGTTGTAGCGGAGGCGGCGGGACCGGGGGACGTGACGACGTGACCCGGAGGTGTACGGAGAAGGCGCTCGACCTGCGTGAGAGGTCGGGCGCCTCCTTCGTTCGGGGGGCCGGGACGCGAGTCCGGGGGCACGGGCCCAGGAGTGCTGGACCATATGGGCTTGGACGGGGAGAGGCTTTCGGCTTTCCGTGGCGATTGCCGCATCCTTGACCAGGTGGAGTGGGCGGAGTGTCGCGTTATGAGCGCTTCCGCTTGATCCATCAAGATGTGCGCCAATCGCGCTGTACGCGCGAGGTACGTCGGAGAGGGGTTCCCAGGATGAGCAGCAGCGATGCATCGTCGTCGCCGCACGGCTTCACCATCGTGCGCGGGCGCGGCGGCTACCGTCCCCAGCAGGTGGAGGCGTACACCGCCGGACTTTCCCAGGCGCGGGACGACGCGTGGGAGCGTGCCGCCCGGCTGACCGTCCTCGCCAAGAACATGGAGGCCCAGGCCGCGCAGCTGCGGGACACGGTGGCGCGGCTCGCCCCTCAGACGTACGAGGCGCTGGGCGGGCGGCCCCGGCAGATCCTCGCGCTCGCCGAGGCGGAGGCCGCCGCCGTGCGGGAGGCGGCGCGGGAGGACGCGCAGGCCGTGACCGAGGAGGCCGGTGCCGAGGCGCGTGCGCTGCGGGAGGCCGCTCGCGCGTACGCCGACGAGCTGGGCGCGGACGCCGACGAATGGGTCAGGCGGCGGCTCGTGGAGGACCGGGCCACGGCCGACGAGGCCCGGGTCTCCGCCCGGCGGGACGTGAAGGAGTGGCGCGGCGAGGCGCTGGCCGCGCTGCGGGAGATGCGGCTGCGGTGCGAGGGGCTGCTCGCCGAGCGGGAGAAGGAGCAGGCCGAGCGGTGGGAGGCGGCCGAGCGGGAGATCTCCGAGCGGGAGGCGGCGTCGGACGCGCGGGACGCGGAGCGGATCGCGGCCGCGGAGGTGCGGCTCGCCGAGGCCGAGCGTGCGTACGCCGAGGTGGAGGAGGGGGCGCGGCACGGGCTGGAGGACGCGGCGGCGCGGGGCGCGGAGATCGTCGCGGAGGCGCGGTTGCGGGAGGAGCGGTGTGTCCGGGAGACGGAGCGGGTTCTTCGGGAGCATGGGGAGTCGTGGGATGAGGTGCGGGCACATATGGACCATGTGCGCAGTAGCCTTGCCGCGCTTACGGGGCGGGCTCCCGCGGAGGAAGCGCCGTAGCGTTGGCGGTTCTCAGGGCCGCCGCTTCGCGGCGGATGTCTCCCGCGGCCCGTGCCTACGCGTCGTCCGTCTTGAAGCGACGCGGTGCCACGAAAAGTAGGGCCAGTAGGGCCAGTACCGCGGCGCAGGCCGCGCCCATGTAGACCGTGTCGACCGCCGCGTCCACCGCTCGGCGAAGCCGGTCCGGGTCGGCCACGGAATCGGGGTCGTCCAGGACGCGGGCGACCGAGTCGAGGGAGCCGGAGCCGCCGAGGCGTGCGCTCAGGACGCCGTTGGCGACCGCGCCGAAGAGTGCCGCGCCCAGGGTCTGGCCGATCTGGCGGCAGAAGAGGATGGACGCGGTGGCCGTGCCGCGTTCGGACCAGCCGACGGTGGACTGGACGCCGACGATCAGGGGGAGTTGGAAGAGGCCGAGGGCCGCGCCGAGGAGCAGCATGATCAGGGCCGGCTGCCAGGCGTCACCGGGGTAGGGGAGCAGGGGGAAGGCCAGCAGGATCAGGGCCGCCGCCGAGATGCCGACGACCGCCGTGTCGCGGAAGCCGAGCCTGCGGTACACGTGCTGGCTGAGCGCGGCGGAGACGGGCCAGCTCAGGGTCATCACGGAGAGCACGAACCCGGCGGCGACGGGGGCGAGCCCGAGCACGGACTGGGCGTAGGTGGGCAGGAAGACCGTGGGGGCGACCATCAGGAGGCCGAGCGCGCCGAGCGCGAGGTTCACCGCGGCGATGGCGCGCCGCCGCCAGACCCAGCCGGGGATGATCGGCTCCGCGGCGTGCCGCTCGATGAGGACGACGACGGCCAGCAGGGCGAGCCCGGCCGCGAACAGCGCGAGCGAGGGCGCGGAGAGCCAGGGCCAGGCGACGCCGCCCTGTACGAGCGCGGTCAGCAGGACGCCGCCGCAGGCGAAGACGGCGAGCGCGCCGGGCCAGTCGACGCGGCCGCGCGCCGCCGTCTCCCGTTCCGGTTCGTGGAGGTGACGCACGATCAGCCAGAGTGCGAGCGCGCCGATCGGCAGGTTGATGAGGAAGATCCAGCGCCAGTCGGCGTACGAGGCGATGAGGCCGCCGATGGCGGGGCCCGCGACGGCCGAGGTGGCCCACACCGTCGACAACCTCGCCTGGATCTTGGGGCGTTCCTTGAGCGGATAGAGGTCGGCGGCGAGCGTCTGCACCGTGCCCTGTATGGCGCCGCCGCCCAGGCCCTGGACGACGCGGAAGGCGATGAGCGACTCCATGTTCCAGGCGAGGGCGCAGAGCGCGGAGCCGAGCAGGAACAGCACGCTGCCCGCGATGAGTACGGGTTTGCGGCCGAAGGTGTCGGAGAGCTTGCCGTAGACGGGCAGGGTGACCGTGGCCGCGAGGAGGTAGCCGGAGAAGAGCCAGGAGAAGATCGAGAAGCCGCCGAGCGAGCCCACGATCTGTGGGACGGCGGTCGACACGATCGTGGAGTCGACGGCGGTCAGCGCCATGGCCAGCATCAGCGCGGCGACGACCGCGCCCCGGCCCCGTGTCGCGTCCCGGCTCCGTACCGCGTTCTGCGTGCCCACGACGATTCCTTCCCCCGTTCCCCCTGCACCAGTTGACGCGGGCCACTTTCTCACCCGCCGGGGGCGGGAGGGCAGGGTGTAGTCGACCCTGAGTTGATCTCCACCGACGGGTGGAGATCCCCTAGGGGAAACTCCGTACTACGGACCGGGGAGGGCTCGTACCGCCGGAGGATGAGCGGGCCCGGTCCGGTCTTTAGATTGGCTTTACGGCGGGCCACACCGCCGAGGGTGGGGTTTTCCCCCGGAAAAGACTGCGCTGGGCACCAGCGCGCCGGACCCCCCGCCGACACCAGACTTGTTCGCACGGCGAACGCACGCGACCTACCGCGATGTACCTGTACCCGACTTACCGCATGACCGACATAGGAGACTTACCGTGACAACGGCTGTGACCACACCCAGGCACGGGGGCACTGGAGGGCGTACGGCCGTGGCGGCGCGGGCGCGCCAGGTCGTGAAGGCGTACGGCTCCGGGGAGACCCGCGTCGTCGCACTCGACCGGATCGATGTGGACATCGCCCGCGGGCAGTTCACCGCGATCATGGGCCCCTCCGGCTCCGGCAAGTCCACCCTGATGCACTGCCTCGCCGGCCTCGACACGGTGACGTCCGGGCAGATCCATCTGGACGAGACCGAGATAACCGGCCTGAAGGACAAGAAGCTCACGCAGCTGCGCCGGGACCGGATCGGCTTCATCTTCCAGGCGTTCAACCTGCTGCCGACGCTCAACGCCCTGGAGAACATCACGCTCCCCATGGACATCGCGGGCCGCAAGCCGGACAAGCGGTGGCTGGACCAGGTCGTGGAGACCGTGGGCCTCGCCGGGCGCCTCAAGCACCGCCCCACCGAGCTGTCCGGCGGCCAGCAGCAGCGCGTCGCCGTGGCCCGCGCGCTCGCCTCGCAGCCCGAGATCATTTTCGGCGACGAGCCGACCGGCAACCTCGACTCCCGTGCCGGAGCGGAGGTGTTGGGCTTTCTGCGGCGCTCCGTGACCGACCTCGGCCAGACCATCGTGATGGTCACGCACGACCCGGTCGCCGCCTCGTACGCGGACCGGGTGCTGTACCTCGCCGACGGCCGGATCGTCGACGAGATGTACCACCCGACCGCCGACCAGGTCCTGGACAGGATGAAGTCGTTCGACGCGCGGGGGCGCACCTCATGACCGTCCTCAAGACCTCGATGCGCAACTTCTTCGCGCACAAGGGCCGCATGGCGCTCTCCGCCGTGGCCGTGGTCCTGTCGGTGGCGTTCGTGTGCGGCACGCTCGTCTTCTCCGACACCATGAGCACCACCTTCGACAAGCTCTTCGCGGCGACCTCCGCCGACGTCACGGTCACCCCCAAGACCGCCGAGGACGCGGGTGAGGCGCCGCGCAGCGGCAGGCCCGAGTCGATGCCCGCCTCCGTGGTCGGCGAGGCGAAGAAGGCCGAGGGCGTCAAGGCCGCCGAGGGCGCGGTCAGCAGCCAGAGCGTGACCGTCGTCGACGAGAAGAACAAGAACGTCGGTCCCACCAGCGGCGGCCCGACCATCGCCGGCAACTGGACGCGCAACGACCTGCGTTCGATGGACATCACCTCCGGCCACTCCCCGCGCGGCCCCACCGAGATGATGGTCGACGCCGACACCGCCGACAAGCACGACCTGAAGATCGGTGACGAGCTGCGCACCATCGCCGCCACCGGCGACCACA
The DNA here is from genome assembly GCF_053591415.1 of Streptomyces sp. NPDC003032. Classification (NCBI taxonomy): domain Bacteria; kingdom Bacillati; phylum Actinomycetota; class Actinomycetes; order Kitasatosporales; family Streptomycetaceae; genus Streptomyces; species Streptomyces sp. NPDC003032. Next base: position 174,452 of record NZ_JBSFTT010000009.1, read on the forward strand.
CCGCGAAGATCTCCGGCATCGCCACCTTCAAGGTGACCAACCCCGGCGCCGCGATCGTCTACTTCGACACCGCCACCGCCCAGCGCGAACTGCTCGGCGCCACCGCCCGGTTCACGCACGTCAACCTCACCGCCGCCGCGGGCGTCAGCGACACCCGGCTGAAGGCGAACGTCGCGACGGCCCTGGACAGGGCCTCGTACGAGATCAGGACGCAGAAGGAGACCGCGGACGACAACCGCGAGTCCGTCAGCGGCTTCCTGAACGTGATGAAGTACGCGATGCTCGGCTTCGCCGGGATCGCCTTCCTCGTCGGCATCTTCCTGATCATCAACACCTTCTCGATGCTGGTCGCCCAGCGCACCCGCGAGATCGGCCTGATGCGTGCCATCGGGTCCAGCCGCAAGCAGGTCAACCGCTCCGTGCTCGTCGAGGCGACGCTGCTCGGCGTCTTCGGGTCCGTCCTCGGCGTCGGCGCGGGCATCGGCCTCGCCGTCGGTCTGATGAAGCTCATGTCCGGCATGGGCATGGAGCTGTCCACCGGCGACCTCACCGTCAGCTGGACGACGCCCGTGGTCGGCATGGTCCTCGGCATCGTCGTCACCGTCCTCGCCGCCTACCTCCCCGCGCGGCGGGCCGGCAAGGTCTCCCCGATGGCCGCCCTGCGCGACGCGGGCACCCCGGCGGACGGCCGGGCGAGCGCGCTGCGCGCCGTCATCGGCCTGGTCCTCACCGGCGCCGGCGCCTTCGGCCTCTACGCCGCCTCGCAGGCCGACAAGGCCAAGGAGGGCTCGCTCTTCCTGGGCGGCGGGGTCGTCCTGACCCTCATCGGCTTCGTCGTCATCGGCCCGGTGCTCGCCTCCGGTGTCGTACGCGTCATCAGCGCGGTGCTGCTCCGGGCGTTCGGGCCGGTCGGGCGGATGGCCGAGCGCAACGCCCTGCGCAACCCGCGCCGCACCGGCGCCACCGGCGCGGCTCTGATGATCGGCCTCGCGCTGGTCGCCTGCCTCTCCGTGGTCGGCTCCTCGATGGTCGCCTCCGCCACGGACGAGCTGGACAAGTCGGTCGGCGCGGACTTCATCATCGAGCCCACCCAGCCCGGCATCTCCATCACGGAGAAGGCCGCCGAGGCCCTGGAGAAGGCCGACCACATCGGCCACATCACCCGCTACAAGCAGATCAGCGCGGACATGACGACGCCCGACGGCAAGACCGTGGACGGCGTCGGCATGAGCGCCGCCGACCCGACGTACGCCAAGGACCTGCGCCGCGAGACGGTCGCCGGTGAACTGTCCGCCGCGTACGGGAAGAACGCCATGTCGGTCGGCGACGAGTTCGCCAAGAAGCACGGCCTGAAGGTCGGCGACGAGCTGAAGGTCGCCTTCGAGCACGGGAAGACGGCCGAGCTGAGGCTCGCGGCGATCACGTCGGACGACGGCACGGTCGACAAGGGCGCGATGTACACGAACATCACGACGCTGGAGAGCTACGTCCCGGCGGACCGGATGCCGCAGAACGACATCATGTTCGCCACGGCCGCCAAGGGACAGGAGGACGCCGCCTACCAGTCCCTGAAGGACTCCATGGCGGCGTACCCGCAGTACAAGGTCATGGACCAGACCGACTTCAAGCAGACCCTGAAGGACCAGGTCGGCCAGATGCTGAACATGGTCTACGGCCTGCTCGGCCTCGCGATCATCGTCGCCATCCTCGGTGTGGTGAACACCCTGGCCCTCTCGGTGGTCGAGCGCACCCGGGAGATCGGCCTGATGCGGGCCATCGGGCTCTCGCGCCGCCAGCTGCGCCGCATGATCCGCATGGAGTCGGTGGTCATCGCCCTCTTCGGCGCGCTGCTCGGCCTCGGCCTGGGGATGGGCTGGGGGGCGACGGCACAGAAGCTCCTCGCCCTTGAGGGCCTGAAGGTCCTGGAGATCCCCTGGCCGACGATCATCGGGGTCTTCATCGGGTCGGCGTTCGTGGGCCTCTTCGCGGCGCTGGTCCCGGCCTTCCGGGCGGGCCGGATGAACGTCCTGAACGCGATCGCCACCGAATAGCCACCGCGACGGGGGAGCGGGGGAGCAGGCCCCCGGCGGACGCTCGCCGAGCGTCCGCCGGGGGCCTGCCGTGCTGTCTAGGCCCGGCGCAGCAGGACGTACCCGTAGGCGGTGTCCTGATGGACGTACCGCACACCCGGATGCAGCTTCTGGGCGTACGCGACCGGGTCCTTCGTCCAGCCGGACCGCACGTCGAGGGCGACGTACTGGGGGACGACCGGGCGGGCCGCGCCCACCCAGAAGACGCGGGTACGGGAGGTGAGCCTGCTGATGGGCCCGATGTTCGCCTCGACGGTGGCGCCGTCCGGCACCCGCTCCAGCATCCGTTCCACCGCGGCGACGCGCCCGCTCTTCTCGTACGTCTTCGCTTCGGTGAGGCCCGCCAGCGGCAGGGACGTCGTCAGGGCCAGCGCGGCGGCGGCGACGCAGGCGGGCAGCCGGTCGGCGTACTGGCGCAGCCACGGCCGCTCGCTGCGGCGGAAGATGTCGACGGCGTCGACGAGGGCGAGCAGGACCACCGGCATCAGGACGGCGCTGTAGTGCCAGTCGGTGCCCCAGTAGTGGTCGTCGGCGGAGAGGAACCGCCAGCCGAGCGTGGGCAGCGCGACCAGGAGCAGCGGTGAGCGCAGGGCGAGCAGCCCGGTGGTGGGGAGCAGCAGCCAGACGAGCGTGCGCAGCTTCGTGTCGAGACCGCCGAACGCCCCGGCGGCCGCGCCGCCCTCGCCGACCTTGCCCCAGTAGTCGTAGGCACCCCCCGAGTTGAACGCCGGGATGATCAGGGTGAGGGTGACGAGCGTGGCGACGGCGCCGAAGGCGGCGACGGCGAGGGCGTGGGGCACGGCCTTGGAGTGGCCGCGCCGGTGGGCCCGGACCGCCACGACGAGCGCGATGGCGGCGAGCGTCGCCCCCAGGTCCTCCTTGACGAGGACCAGCGGCAGCGCCCACAGCAGCGCGGCCCGCCACCGCTGCCGCACCACCGCTTCGAGGGAGAACGCGATCAGCGGTACGGCGAAGCAGATCTCGTGGAAGTCGAAGTCGGCGGCGCGCTGGATGCCCCACGACAGTCCGTACGCGATGCCCACGGCGAGCCCCGAGCCGCGCCCGAGCAGCCGCGTCGCGGCGCGCGTGACGGGGATCGCGGAGACGGCGAGGAGCAGCGCCTGCGCGACGAGCAGCGTGACGGGGGAGGGGAAGAGGCGGTAGGCGGGCGCGAGGAGCGCGGTGACGGGGCTGAAATGGTCGCCGAGGATGTTGGCGCCGGGCCCCTTGAGGTCGGCGACCGGCACCTGGAGGTGCGCGTAGGCCCGCACGGCCTGCTCGAAGATCCCGAGATCCCAGGAGCGGGTCTCCATACGGCGGTAGCGCCCGATGGACACCGCGGCGTACGCGAGGAACAGCCCGGCGGCGAGAAGGTACGGCACGCGGTCCCGGACGCCGCGGGGCCCTGGGCGGGGGCCGGGGCGGGCCTGGTCCCGCGACGGTATGAGCTGGTCGCCGCGCTCCTGCGCGGGGGCGTCGGGCTGTGCTCCGGGCATTCCGGGCATGGATGACTTCCTGGTCGGGTTCTGCCCCTCCGGCGTTTGAGGAGCGGGTCCGGGGCGGAGCCCCGTAGCGGGGGCTTTCCCATCCCGTTATCGGAACATTGTGCGCCAGGCACAGCTCCACCCCGCCGGGCGCCCCGCGCCGAGCGGCCCGCACCGGCCGACCCGGAGTCGTACGCTGGAGGCCCCCCGGCCCGAGAGAAAGCCTTCCATGAGCCTGCACGGTCTGCTCGACGCTGTCGTCAAGGACTCCGCACTCGCCGAGGCGGTCAAGGCCGCCACCGACGGCCACCGTTCCCACGTCGACCTGGTCGGGCCGCCCGCGGCGCGCCCGTTCGTGGTGGCGGCGCTGGCCCGCGAGTCCGGCCGCCCCATCCTCGCCGTGACGGCCACGGGCCGCGAGGCGGAGGATCTGGCCGCGGCGCTGCGCACGATCCTGCCGCCGGACGGCGTCGTGGACTACCCCTCCTGGGAGACGCTGCCGCACGAGCGGCTCTCACCCCGCTCCGACACGGTCGGCCGCCGCCTCGCGGTCCTGCGCCGCCTCGCGCACCCCCGCCCGGACGACCCGGAGACCGGCCCGGTCTCCGTCGTCGTCGCACCGATCCGCTCCGTGCTCCAGCCGCAGGTCAAGGGGCTGGGCGACCTGGAGCCCGTGGCCCTGCGCGCCGGTGAGACCGCCGACCTCGACGCGATCGTCGAGGCGCTCGCGGCGGCGGCGTACTCCCGGGTCGAGCTGGTCGAGAAGCGCGGCGAGTTCGCGGTGCGCGGCGGCATCCTCGATGTGTTCCCACCGACCGAGGAGCACCCGCTGCGCGTCGAGTTCTGGGGCGACGACGTCGAGGAGATCCGCTACTTCAAGGTCGCCGACCAGCGCTCCCTGGAGGTCGCCGAGCACGGCCTGTGGGCGGCGCCCTGCCGCGAGCTGCTGCTCACCGACGACGTGCGCGAGCGGGCGGCGGCCCTCGCCGGACAGCACCCGGAGCTGGGCGAGCTGCTCGGGAAGATCGCCGAGGGCATCGCGGTCGAGGGCATGGAGTCCCTGGCCCCGGTCCTGGTGGACGACATGGAGCTGCTGCTCGACGTCATGCCGAAGAACAGCATGGCCGTGGTCTGCGACCCGGAGCGGGTGCGTACGCGCGCGGCCGACCTGGTGGCGACGTCGCAGGAGTTCCTCCAGGCCAGCTGGGCGGCGACGGCCGGTGGCGGCGACGCCCCGATCGACGTGGACGCGGCCTCCCTGTGGGGCATCGCGGACGTCCGGGACCACGCGCGCGACCTCGGCATGATGTGGTGGTCGGTGAGCCCCTTCGCCGCCGACGAGGAGCTGGACGACGACACCCTCAAGCTCGGCATGCACGCCCCGGAGACGTACCGCGGCGACACCGCGAAGGCCCTCGCCGACACCAAGGGCTGGCTCGCCGACGGCTGGCGCACCGTCTACGTCACCGAGGCCCACGGCCCCGCCGCCCGCACCGTGGAGGTCCTCGGCGGCGAGGGCATCGCGGCCCGCCTGGACGGGGACCTCACCGAGCTGACGCCGTCGGTGGTGCACGTCTCCTGCGGCTCGATCGACTACGGCTTCATCGACCCCGCGCTGAAGCTCGCCGTGCTCACCGAGACCGACCTCTCCGGGCAGAAGGCGGCCGGCAAGGACGGCCGGCGCATGCCCGCGCGCCGCCGCAAGACGATCGACCCGCTGACCCTGGAGGCCGGCGACTACATCGTCCACGAGCAGCACGGCGTCGGCCGCTACATCGAGATGGTGCAGCGCACCGTCCAGGGCGCGACCCGCGAGTACCTGGTCGTGGAGTACGCCCCCGCCAAGCGCGGCCAGCCCGGCGACCGCCTCTACATCCCCACCGACCAGCTGGAGCAGATCACCAAGTACGTGGGCGGCGAGGCCCCCACCCTGCACCGCCTGGGAGGCGCCGACTGGACGAAGACGAAGGCGCGCGCGAAGAAGGCGGTCAAGGAGATCGCCGCCGACCTCATCAAGCTGTACTCCGCCCGCATGGCCGCGCCCGGCCACGCCTTCGCGCCCGACACGCCCTGGCAGCGCGAGCTGGAGGACGCCTTCCCGTACGTGGAGACGCCCGATCAGCTCACCACGATCGCCGAGGTCAAGGACGACATGGAGAAGACGGTCCCGATGGACCGACTGATCTGCGGCGACGTCGGCTACGGCAAGACGGAGATCGCGGTCCGCGCGGCCTTCAAGGCGGTGCAGGACGGCAAGCAGGTCGCCGTACTCGTCCCGACGACGCTCCTGGTCCAGCAGCACTTCGGCACGTTCTCCGAGCGGTACTCGCAGTTCCCGGTCAACGTACGGGCGCTCAGCCGCTTCCAGACGGAGACCGAGTCCAAGGCGACCCTGGAGGGCCTGCGCGACGGCTCGGTGGACATCGTCATCGGCACGCACCGCCTCTTCTCCTCCGAGACCAGGTTCAAGGACCTGGGCCTGGTCATCGTCGACGAGGAGCAGCGCTTCGGCGTCGAGCACAAGGAGCAGCTGAAGAAGCTCCGCGCCAACGTGGACGTGCTGACCATGTCGGCCACCCCCATCCCTCGTACGCTCGAAATGGCGGTCACCGGCATCCGCGAGATGTCCACGATCACCACCCCGCCCGAGGAGCGCCACCCGGTCCTGACCTTCGTAGGACCGTACGAGGAGAAGCAGATCGGCGCCGCCATCCGCCGCGAACTGCTGCGCGAGGGCCAGGTCTTCTACATCCACAACCGCGTCGAGTCGATCGACCGCGCGGCGGCGCGGCTGCGGGACATCGTCCCCGAGGCGCGCATCGCCACAGCGCACGGTCAGATGTCCGAACAGGCCCTGGAACAGGTCGTCGTCGACTTCTGGGAGAAGAAGTTCGACGTGCTCGTCTCGACGACGATCGTCGAGTCCGGCATCGACATCTCCAACGCCAACACGCTGATCGTGGAGCGCGGCGACAACTTCGGCCTCTCCCAGCTCCACCAGCTGCGCGGCCGCGTGGGCCGTGGCCGCGAGCGCGGCTACGCCTACTTCCTCTACCCGCCGGAGAAGCCGCTGACGGAGACCGCCCACGAGCGTCTCGCCACCATCGCCCAGCACACGGAGATGGGCGCGGGCATGTACGTGGCGATGAAGGACCTGGAGATCCGCGGCGCCGGAAACCTGCTGGGCGGCGAGCAGTCAGGGCACATCGCGGGCGTCGGCTTCGACCTGTACGTACGGATGGTCGGCGAGGCCGTGGCCGACTACCGCGCGTCCCTGGACGGCGGTGTGGAGGAGGAGCCGCCCCTCGAGGTCAAGATCGAGCTCCCGGTGGACGCGCACGTCCCGCACGACTACGCGCCCGGCGAGCGGCTGCGCCTCCAGGCCTACCGCGCCATCGCCTCCGCCAACACGGAGGAGGACGTCAAGTCCGTACGCGAGGAACTCACCGACCGCTACGGCAAGTTGCCGGAGCCCGTGGAGAACCTCCTCCTGGTGGCGGGCCTGCGGATGCTCGCCCGCGCCTGCGAGGTCGGCGAGATCGTCCTCCAGGGCAACAACATCCGCTTCGCCCCGGTGGAGCTGAGGGAGTCGCAGGAGCTGCGCCTCAAGCGGCTCTACCCCGGGACGGTCATCAAGGCGAACGCCCACCAGATCCTGGTGCCGCGCCCCAAGACCGCGAAGGTCGGCGGCAAGCCGCTGGTCGGCCGCGAACTGCTCGGCTGGGTCGGGGAGTTCCTGACGTCGATCCTGGGGTCGTAGCCGGCGGCGGGGCTCACGGGGTGCACGCCTCGGCTATCGACAGGCTGTTCTCGTAGAGGTGGTGGCGGGTGATCCGGCCGTCCTCGACGGTGAGCCGCAGCGCGAAGGGGCCTTCGAAGGACTTGCCGGTGGCCCGTACGGTGCCCGAGACGTGGCCCATCAGGACGGCGTCGGCGCCGTCGACGAGGAAGGTGTCGACGGAGGCGCGGGCGTCCTCGGCCACGGTGTGCTCCATCAACTCCGTGAACTGGGCGGCGCACTCCGCGGCCGTGGACCGCGGCCTGATCCACGGCACGACGGGGTTCTCGGCGAGCAGCCAGTCGACCTCGTCGGCGAAGAGGGCCGTCAGGCGCGCCGTGTCTCCGGCGACGCGGGCGGCGAGGAACTCCTGGACGGCGGCGCGGGTGGCCTCCGCCCGGTCGGCGGCGTTCGCGGGGGCGGCGGCGGGCGTGACGGACATGGGGTACTCCTCCGGATGTGCGGTCTCTGCGACATGACTGATCCTGCCGGGGCACGGGGGCACGGTCGATTACCCGCCGGGTAATGCCGGGTGATGAGGAGAAGGAGACACGCGTCGGCCGACGAGCCGTGCGTACGGATGTACGTATGCACGGGCTACGGTGGGGCCGGAGAATTCACCCCAGGGGAGGGAGAGCGCCGTGCCGCTCACGGTCGTCGGTCTGGCCTGTCATCCGGTGAAGTCGATGCTCGGCGAGGAGCGCGAGCGGCTCGACTTCGACGCGCGCGGCGTCGTCGGCGACCGGCTGTGGGCCCTGCGGTACGCGGACGGCAAGCTCGGCAGCGGCAAGGACAGCAGGCGCTTCCGCCGCACCCCGGGACTCCTGGAGCACCGCGCGGCGTACGACGTCGACGGCACCCCCGTCGTCACCACGCCGGACGGCACGACACTGCGCCCGGGCGACCCCCGCATCCCCCGACTCTTCGGTGAGGGCGCCGAACTGGCCCGCGAAGGAGAGGTCAACCACCAGGACGCCGCCGGTGTCTCCCTCGTGGGTACGGCCTCGCTGCGCGCGCTAGGGGAGCTGCTCGGCGACGCCGACCCCGTCGACGTACGGCGGCTGCGCAAGAACATCGTCGTGGAGACCGCCGAACCGTGGATCGAGGAGAGCTGGGTCGGCCGCGAGATCACCCTCGGTGGCGGCGCGGGGGAGCGGGAGCCGCTGCGGCTGCGCGTCGTCGAGCGGGTCGTGCGCTGCGTGATGACCACGCAGGCCCAGCCCGGACTGCCCGAGGACGGCCGTGTCCTGAAGACCCTCGCCGCCGCCCGCGACATGTGCGTCGGCGTCTACGCGGAGGTCGTCACGCCCGCCCCGCTCGCCCTCGGCGCCACGGTGGCCGCGCTGTGAACCGTCGTACCACCACCGCCGCACTGCTCGCGCTGATCGCCGTCCCCGCGCTGCTCACCGGCTGCGAGTTCGAGAGCAAGGACCAGGGAGGAGGCGGCGCCGCCGGGCCCGACGCGAAGGCGGGGTCCGCGCTGGCGGCCGTCGACACACTCACCGTCAAGGGCCGCGCGCCCAGGACGGGTTACGACCGGGACCGGTTCGGCAGCGCCTGGGCCGACACGGACTCCAACGGCTGTCCCACCCGGGACGACATACTCAAGCGGGACCTGAAGGACGTCACGTATCGGGACTCGTACCGGGGCAAGGACTGTCAGGTCGCCACCGGCACGCTCGCGCCCGACCCCTACACCGGCAAGGACGTGACGTTCCGGCGCGGCCGCAGCCAGGTCGACATCGACCACCTCGTCGCCCTCTCGGACGCCTGGCAGAAGGGCGCGGCCCGCTGGGAGCCGAGCAAGCGCATCGCCTTCGCCAACGACCCGCTGAACCTCGTCGCCGTCGACGCGGGCCCCAACCGCAGCAAGGGCGACGGCGACACGGCGACCTGGCTGCCGCCGAACAAGGCCTACCGCTGTACGTATGTCGCCGGTCAGGTCGGGGTGAAGAAGAAGTACGGGGTGTGGGTGACCGGCGCCGAGCGGGACGCCATGAAGAAGGTGCTCGCCACCTGCCCGGACAGGAAACTCCCGACCGGAACGGCCCCGACCACGGCGCCAAACCGCTTCAAAGCCGGCTGACTCCGACCCCGGAAGAGGCCCCGAAGAGGCCCCGAAGAGGCCCCGAAGGGGCCCTGAAGGGGCGCGGGGAACTGCGCGACCAGCCACGACGAACTCGCAGGGAACGCCACCGGATATCGGATACCGCCCACCCCGCGGGACGCGTACCGTGCGCCGCATGGACCTGAAGATCACCACCTTGGCCGAGCGGCCGGACCTCGCGGACCCGCTCTGGCGCATGGCCGAGGACTGGCCCGAGTTCATCCTCCACGACCCGGTCGGCTGGTCGCTGATCGGCCGCATCGTGACGGAGTTCCCGGAGTACGTGCTGGTAGCCACGGACGGGGCAGGCAAGGACGGTGCCGGGAACGGCAAGGTCGTGGCCCGAGCGTTCAGCGTGCCGCTCGCCCTACGCACCCGCGGGGACGGTGAACTGCCCGACGGCGGCTGGGACCAGGTCCTGCTGTGGGCCTTCTCCGACCTGCGGCACGGCAAGGAGCCCGACACGGTGAGCGCCATCGAGATCACCGTCGACCCCGCCGCGCAGGGCAGGGGCATATCGGGGCGGATGCTCGCGGCGATGCGGGAGAACGCCCGCGCCCGTGGCTTCTCCGAGGTCGTCGCGCCCGTGCGCCCCAACGCCAAGCACCTCGAACCGGCCGCGCCGATCGACGAGTACGCCCACCGCACGCGCGAGGACGGGCTGCCGCACGACCCGTGGCTGCGGGTGCACGTCCGCGCGGGCGGCACCGTCGAGAAGATCGCGCACGCCTCCATGACGGTGTCCGGGTCGACCGCGCAGTGGCGCGAGTGGACGGGGCTGCCCTTCGACCAGGCGGGCCCCGTCGAGGTGCCGGGCGCGCTGGTGCCGGTGCACTGTGAACCGGAGCGCGGCTACGGCGTGTACGTCGAGCCGAACGTGTGGGTGCGGCACGTGCTGTGAGCGTGCCGCACCGACACGTACGGGGTGTACGGGGTGCGCGGAGGGTCAGCTGCCCAGCTTGTCCAGGTCGAGGACGTCGCCGGTCGGCGGTGTCGCCTTCACCGGCTTGTCGTAGTCGCCGAACGTCAGGGACTCCGGCTTGCCGTCGGTCTTCGTGTCGACCCTGAGCAGGTACGGCTTGCCCTCCGTGGCGACGTAGAGCGTGTACTTCTCCTTGCCGTCGCTCTCGGTGAGCTTGATCGCGGGGGTGCCGTCGACCGTGGTCGTCCCGCCCCTGCGCGCCGCGGAGTTGACGTCCTTGAAGTCGGCGAGCAGGGCGTCGAGGTCGCAGAACCCGGCGATCTCCTTGGCGTCGGCGCTCGTCGCCTTCGTCTTCGCCCAGCGGTTCGCGAGCATGTCCACGGCGGCCTGTACGTCGGCCGCGGGCTCACCCTTGCTCTGGGCGCGCAGGAACTTCTCGTCGTACTTCATGTAAACGGTCCTGCCGGGGATGATCAGGTCGATCGACCCCTCTTTGTCCATGCCCATGGTGCCCACGCACTTGCCCTTGGTGTCCAGGGCCATGTCCATCGACAGCAGACCGGCTTCCCCGTCCGGAACCTCACCCTTGATGCTCAGGGACTTGGCGCCCGAGGTCGCCTTGACGGCCTTGTCGGCGATCTCGCCGCCGGACATGCCGGCGAAGGGGCCCTTCGGCTTGTCGGCCTTGCCGCTCTCGCCGCCGCAGGCCGTGAGGCCCGCCGTGGCGGCGGTGGCGAGGCAGACCGCGGCGATCGCGGTACGGCGAAGACGCAGGTGGTGACGCAGATGGTGACGCAAGGGAATCCCCCCAGGGAAGTCGTTCGATGGAGACATCACAGCAGGTTCTTGTGAACCGAGTCAACACGAGTTGATGTGAATCGCGAGTTAACAGCCGTGAACGCCTCCCCTGCAAATGATCTCCCTGGGTATGCTCGACCGCGCGCGACTGACCCCGCGCGACGAGGGGAGCTGCTGGATGAAGCCGCGGGACGACGCGACCGAGGTGACCGCCGCCGGAATCGCCCGGCTGGCCGGCGTGGGCCGCGCCGCCGTCAGCAACTGGCGCCGCAGGCACGGGGACTTCCCCAAACCCGTCGGCGGCACGGAGACCAGCCCCTCCTTCGCGCTCGCCGACGTCGAGCGGTGGCTGCGCGCGCAGGGCAAGCTCGTCGAGGTCCCCTTGCGCGAACGCGTCTGGCAGCAGCTCGCCGGACATCCCGCGGGAGCCGTCACCGCCCTCCTGCACGCGGGCTGCGCCCTGCTCCTGGTCCGCGACAGGCCGCCCGCCTGGCTCGCGCTCAGCGCAGTGTCGGACGAACGGATGGCCCAGCTCCTGCCCGGTGAGCTCGAAGACGTCGTGGCCCCACGGTTCGGCGTCCGGCGCCGACGGGCCGTGCGCGTCCCCGAGCCCGCCGAACTGCTGCCCTCCGTACCGCTGCTGCGCGCGGTCGCCGAGCTGGCGGCCGAGCTGGGCGCCAAACAGACGTACGAGTTCCTGATCGGCCGGCAGACGGACGCCAATCCCCGCCAGTACACGCTCACCCCGGCAGGCCCCGCCGCGCTCATGGCCGAGCTGGCCACGAGCGCGGGCCCCGCCCGCACCGTCCTCGACCCCGCCTGCGGCACCGGCGCCCTCCTGCGCGCGGTCCCGCCGCGCCCCGACCAGTACCTGTACGGCCAGGACAGCGCCCCCGAACTGGCCGCCCTCACCGCGTTGCGCCTCGCCCTGCACTCCGACGCCACCGTGCGCACCATGGCCGCCGACACGCTGCGGGCCGACGCCTACGACGACCGCAGAGCCGACGCCGTCCTCTGCCACCCCCCGTTCAACGAACGCAACTGGGGCCACGACGAACTGGCCTACGACGCCCGCTGGGAGTACGGCTTCCCGGCCCGCGCCGAGTCCGAACTCGCCTGGGTCCAGCACGCGCTGGCCCGCCTCCTCGACGGCGGCACCGCCGTCCTGCTGATGCCGCCCGCCGCCGCGTCCCGCCGCTCGGGCCGCCGCATCCGCGCCGACCTGCTGCGCCGGGGCGCCCTCCGCGCGGTCATCGCCCTGCCCGCCGGTGCCGCGCCGCCGTACAACCTGCCGCTGCACGTATGGGTGCTGCGCAGGCCGGGCCCGGCCGCGCCGCCCGCGCCCGAGCTGCTCCTCGTGGAGGCGGCGGGGGCGGCCGGGGCTCCCTCCGCCGACGGCCGCGACCGACAGCTCTGGCCCGCCGTGCAGGACGCCGTGCTCGACGTCTGGCGCCACTTCGACCGGCACGGCACGGCCCAGGAGCGGCCCGGCCTCGCCCGCTCGGTGCCGGTGCTGGAACTCCTCGACGACGAGGTCGACCTGGCCCCCGCCCGCCGGCTGCCGCCCCCGGCCACGGGCGGCGGCACCACGGAGCTGGCGGCCGTACGGGAGAGTCTCGGCGAGGCGCTGCGCCGGGCCGCCGACCTGACACCGTCCCTCGCGGGCTCCACGGATGCGGGCTCCACAGACGCGGGCTGCGCGGGCGCGGGTGCCACGGAGCGGGAGCCCGCCGACGCGTCGCACCCGCCCTCGACCACCGTCGGCGAACTGGCCCGGACGGGCGCCCTGACCCTGCACACCGGCACCGGCGCCGCGAGCGGCGGCATGCCCGTCCTCACCGACCACGACGTCCTGACCGGCGGCGCGCCCTCCGGAACGGCCCTCTCCTCCGGGGCCGCCCTCTCCTCCGGATCCGCCGACGAAGGCACGCCGGACGAGGCGGTCGTGCGCACCGAGCCCGGCGACGTCGTCGTCCCCGTCTTCGGCGGCGGCGCCGCGGCCCGCGTCGTCGACGAGGCCACCGCGGGCGCCGCCCTCGGCCGCGGCCTCACCCTGCTGCGCCCGGACCCGGCCGCGCTCGACCCGTGGTTCCTCGCGGGGTTCCTGCGCGGCACCGCGGGCCACCGCCGCGCCAGCAGCTACGCCTCCACCTCCGCCCGGCTCGACGTCCGCCGTCTGCGGCTGCCCCGGCTGCCGCTCGCCGGGCAGCGCGGCTACAGCGAGCGGTTCCGTGAACTGGCCGCCTTCGAGGACGCGCTGCGCCTCGCGGGCAGGCTCGGTGAGCGGCTCGTGCGCGGCATGCACGACGGACTGACGGAGGGAACGTTTCCGCCGGAGTGACGCGGGCGTGCCCGGGCGCGGCCGCGTGGCCGGTGCGACAACGGCCGTGACCAGTACGACAACGGTTCGGTACAACCCGGGACCGCTTCCCGTTGTCGGCCTATACGCTCGATCCCGCATTCGTTCGTCCTTCAGGTACCCAGGAGCAGCCATGCACGGCCACGGCCACGCGCCGCAGCAACCGCCGCCCCCTTCCGGCGGCACGCATGTGACGCTCCGCGTGCTCTTCGTGGTCCTCGCGGTGGTGACGTGCGGTCTGCTCGCGTGGACCACGCTGCTGCGGCTCGCGATCGTGACCCGCAAGGCGTACGACTGGGCCCTCTTCGGCGTCGCGACGGCGCTGGACGTCACCGCCCTGGTGCTGATCGGGATGGACCCGGGCGAGGACGAGTTCCAGGGCCCGGGCAACGCGGGCATGATCATCCTGCTCTGCACGCTGATGGCGGCCGTCGCCTACTACCTGTTCGCCGAGATACGCCACTTCAGCCGCTACCGGCCGGCGGCGCCGGGCTTCCCCGCCCCCGGCCCCGCCCACAGCTACGGCCATGGACCGCAGCAGACGCAGCCCGTGTACGGCTACCCGCACCAGCAGCCTCCGGCCCCGGCCCCTCAGCAGCCCGCTCCCGCGCCCGCGCCTCCGCAGCCGACCGCCCCGACCGCCCCCCAGCCCACCGCGCCCGCCCGCATCCACCAGGTCCGCGCCGAGCTGGACGAGCTCAGCGACTATCTGCGCAAGCAGCAAGGCGGCAGCTGACCGTGGTGGCGGGGACCGGGATCGGGGCCGGGATCGGGACCGGCGGACGCGTCGTCGCCGGACGCTATGAACTCTCCACGCTCATCGGCCAGGGCGGCATGGGCCAGGTCTGGACGGCGTACGACCAGCGCCTGGACCGCCGCGTCGCCGTGAAGCTGCTCCGCCCCGACCGTGTCGCGGGCGCCGAGGCCGAGGAGCTGCGCCGCCGCTTCGTGCGCGAGTGCCGCGTGACCGCGCAGGTGGACCACCCGGGCCTGGTCACCGTGCACGACGCGGGCAGCGAGGCCGAGGACCTGTACCTCGTCATGCAGTACGTCGACGGCGCCGACCTCGGCGACCACCTCGCCGAGCACGACCCCTACCCCTGGCAGTGGTCCGTCGCCGTCGCCGCGCAGCTGTGCGCCGTGCTCTCCGCGGTGCACGCCGTACCGATCGTCCACCGCGACCTCAAGCCACGGAACGTGATGGTCAAGCAGGACGGCACCATCTCCGTCCTCGACCTCGGCATCGCCTCCGTGATGGACACCGACACCACCCGCCTCACCCACACCGGATCGCCGATCGGCAGCCCCGCGTACATGGCGCCCGAGCAGGCGATGGGCGGCGCCGTCGGCCCGTACACCGATCTCTACGCGCTCGGCGTGCTGATGCACGAACTGCTCAGCGGCGACGTGCCGTTCTCCGGCTCCACCGCGCTCGGTGTCCTCCACCGCCACCTCTACGAGCCGCCGCTCCCGGTCCGCCGGCTGCGCCCCGAGGTGCCGGAGGCCCTGGAGTCCCTCGTCCTGCGGCTGCTCGCCAAGGACCCCCAGCACCGCCCCGCCGGCGCCCAGCAGGTCTACGAGGAGCTGGCACCGCTGCTGCCCGCCCGCGGCATCCCCTCCGGCCGCCCGCTCGATCCCACGCGGCCCTTCCTGCGCCCGCACGCGCCCTGGCCGGACCGCGCCACGACGCCCGCGCCCACCCCCGACATGCCGACGCGGCCGCCCAGTTCACCGCCGCGCCAGGACGTCGCACGGGCCGTCGAGGACGTCAAGCGGCTCCTCGGCGAGGGCCGCATCACCCAGGCAGTGGACATCCTCGGCTCGATCCTCCCGGCCGCCGCCGCCGAGCACGGCGAGCACTCACCCGTCGTACGCACGCTCCGCAAGCAGTACGCCGCCACGCTCATGGACGACGGCCAGTACCGCCGCGCCCTGCCCGAGCTGCGGCGCCTCGCCGACGAGCGGGCCGCCGAGTCCGGCCACGCCGACCCGCACTCGCTCCAGTTCCGCTACGAGGCCGCGCAGTGCCTTGAGCAGCTCGGCGAACCGGCCGCCGCGCTCGCCGAGTACCGCGCGCTGCTCCCCTATTACGAGAACCAGTACGCGACGGACGACCGCCGCCAGTCCCTGGAGATCCGCCGCCGCATGGGCCATCTGCTGCTCGCCCTCGGCGACCGGGCCGCCGCCCACGACACGCTGGCGCGGCTGCTGCACGACGCGGAGCTGCTGCACGGCCCCGGCCACCCCTTCCCCGCGGAGATCCGGCGGACGCTCCAGTGGCTCGGTCAGGTGCGCGGCTAGCCACGGGCCGCCTCGGGTGCCCTGGGCTGCCCCTGGGTGACCCCGGGTGCCTCAACTCCCGCCGAATCGTTGGTCGAATAGCTGGCCGAGAAGACGGCCACTGCCTACCATCGATCACTGCCGGACGTTTGTGCACCGACGCACAAACTCGTAGCAGGGAGGCCCACCTTGCACCGCCGCACCAGCCGCCGCACCAGCCGTCGCACCGCGCTCGTCCTCTCCACCGCCGCGCTCGCCGCGGCCCCCCTCCTCACCGCCTGCGGCAGCGAGGCGCATCCCGGCGCCGCCGCCGTCGTCGGCCAGGAACGCATCACGGTCGCGCAGTTGGAGAGCCGGGTGAACGAGGTGCGCGACGCGCAGCGGGCCGCCATCCCCGACGACACGCAGTACGCGCAGGCCATCGGCAAGACCGGCCGCCTCGCCCGCACCACGCTGCACACGATGGTCCTCGACAAGGTCCTGCACCGCGCGGCCACCGACGCCGGGGTGGGCGTCACGCGCCGCGACATCCAGACCATGCGGACGGGCATGGAGCGGCAGGCGGGCGGCAAGAAGGCTCTGGAGGGTGAGTGGCTGCAGCAGTACGGCGTCGCGCCGGCCCGCCTCGACGAAACGCTGCGTACGGAGATCGAGGCGCAGAAGCTGGCGAAGAAGCTGGGCGCGGACATGAACTCGCCGCGGGGCCAGGAGCTGTTCTGGAAGTCCCTCACCGCCGCCTCCAAGAAGCTCGACATCGACCTGAACCCTCGGTACGGCACCTGGGACGTCGACAAGAACAAGCTCGCGGACGCCAAGACGCCGTGGGTGCGCGAGCTGCCCGGTTCGGGGGCGGGCGCCGGGGACCGGGAGGCGTAGCGGACGGCGGGCCCGCGGCGGCCTGGGTTACGTTCGTCGGGTGAACGACACCACCGCCGAGGCCGTCGGCCGAGTCATCCTGCTGACCACCAGCCACCGCGTCGCGCCGGGCCTCCTGTCCTGGCCCGCCTGGCAGGCGCTGCGCGGCGCCGACGAGGTGCTGTGCGCCGACGCCGGCCACCCGCAGCTGCCCTACCTGCGCGAGGCGGGCGTGGCCGTGGCGCTCGCCTCGCCCACCGCCGAGGAGCTGGTGGACGCCTGCGCGGGCGGCCGCACGGTCCTGATCGTCGCCACCGCCGAGGGCGACCGCCCCCTCACCGACGGCCTGGCCCGCCTCGCGGGCTCGGGCCGCGTCGCGATGCCGGACCTGGAACTGCTCCCCGCCTCGTACGACCTGCCCGGCGCGCGCCTGCTCGACCTGGTCCAGGTCATGGACCAGATCCGCGACGAGTGCCCCTGGTCCTCCCGGCAGACGCACAAGGGCCTGGCGAAGTACGCGATCGAGGAGGCGTACGAACTGGTCGAGGCGATCGAGGAGGGCGACCGGGAGGAACTGCGCGAGGAACTCGGCGACGTACTGCTCCAGGTGTTCTTCCACGCCCGCATCGCCGAGGAGGACACCGAGACCCCGTTCTCCGTCGACGACGTCGCGGCCGGCATCGTCGACAAACTCATCCACCGCCACCCGCACGTCTTCGGCGACGACTCGGCGGACACCCCCGAGGACGTCAAGGCGCACTGGCTCCGAACCAAGGCACAGGAGAAGCGGCGCACCTCACTCACGGAGGGCATCCCCCTGGGCCAACCGGCCCTGGCCCTGACCGCGAAGCTGGCCTCACGGGTACGGACGGCGGGCCTGGACGTCCAGATGCCCGAGGGCCAGGACGTGGGCCACGAACTCCTCGCACTGGCCCTGCGCGCAGAGGCAGAGGGCACCGACCCCGAGGCGGCACTACGTGCCACGGCACGCGCCTACCGCGACGCGGTACGAGCGGCGGAGGCCGCGGAAGCGTAGCGGCAAACCTGGGCGGGCGAAGCCCCGCCCAGGGGCGCGGGGAACTGCGCGAGCAACCCGGATGTACCCGCACCGGCCGGCCGAGGGCGGTCGGCAGACGCCGAGGCGGGATGGCCCGCCGCAGGCGAGGGCGGGCGGGCGAAGCCGCCCAGGGGCGCGGGGAACGGCGCGAGCAACCCCGACGTGCCCGCACCTGCGGGGGAGATGGCCCGCCGCAGGCGAGTGGGGGCGGGCGAAGCCGCCCAGGGGCGCGGGGAACTGCGCGAGCAACCCGACGTACCCGCACCTGCCCCGTCCACCCGGCCGGATACGGTCATCGCATGCACGACCAGCCCCCCGCTCCGCCCCCCGCCGGATGCCCCTCCCAGACGCCGCCCGAGGCCCAGGGGCCCGAACTCTTCACCTGGGAGTTCGCCACCGACCCCTACCCCGCCTACGCCTGGCTGCGCGAGAACTCCCCGGTGCACAGGACCACGCTGCCCAGCGGCGTCGAGGCGTGGCTCGTGACGCGGTACGCGGACGCACGGCAGGCCCTCGCCGACCAGCGGCTCAGCAAGAATCCGGCCCATCACGACGAGCCCGCGCACGCCAAGGGCAAGACCGGCATCCCCGGCGAGCGCAAGGCCGAGCTGATGACGCATCTGCTCAACATCGACCCGCCGGACCACACCCGCCTGCGGCGGCTCGTCTCGAAGGCGTTCACACCCCGCCGCGTCGCAGAGTTCGCGCCCCGGGTGCAGGAGCTGACGGACGCCCTGATCGACACGCTCGTCGACAAGCACGGCGCGGCCGAGGGCGAGGGCGAGGGCGAGGCCGACCTCATCCACGAGTTCGCCTTCCCGCTCCCCATCTACGCCATCTGCGACCTCCTCGGCGTCCCCCGCGAGGACCAGGACGACTTCCGCGACTGGGCGGGCATGATGATCCGCCACGGGGGAGGGCCGAGGGGCGGCGTGGCCCGCTCCGTGAAGAAGATGCGCGGCTATCTGGCCGAGCTGATCCACCGCAAGCGCCTCGACCCCGGCGACGACCTCATCTCCGGCCTCATCCGCGCCTCCGACCACGGCGAGCACCTCACGGAGAACGAGGCCGCCGCCATGGCCTTCATCCTGCTCTTCGCCGGTTTCGAGACCACCGTCAACCTCATCGGCAACGGCATGTACGCCCTCCTCACCCACCCCGAGCAGCGCGCCCGCCTGCAGAAGGCGCTGGCGGATGGAGACACGGGCCTCCTGGAGACCGGCGTCGAGGAACTGCTCCGCTTCGACGGGCCCGTGGAGCTCGCCACGTGGCGGTTCGCCACCGAGGCGCTGACCGTCGGCGGGCAGCGCGTCGCCGCCGGCGACCCCGTCCTCGTCGTGCTCGCCGCCGCCGACCGCGACCCCGAACGCTTCGAGCGGCCCGACACCCTTGACCTCTCCCGAAGTGACAACCAGCACCTCGGATACGGGCACGGCATCCACTACTGCCTCGGCGCCCCACTCGCCCGCCTGGAGGGCCAGACCGCCCTCGCGACGCTGCTGCGGCGCCTTCCCGATCTGCAACTAGCGGCCGACCCCGAGGATTTGCGGTGGCGTGGCGGGCTGATCATGCGAGGACTGCGCACCCTGCCGGTGGAGTTCACAACCGCACAGAAAACGGCCGCCGAACGGGACTGAACTGACGGAGCGTCACGACTGTGATGTTCGCGTGATCTCCCCTGCATCGACTTGTGACAAGCGTTCGACTGCGGCTACGTTCACGTCGACTCGGGCACCCCGGTGCCCCTGTCGCCGCAATAGTCTCGTGAAAGGCAACCGCATGCTCTCCGGCAATGGTCGTCACCGACGCCCCCGCCAGGCCCCGGCCCTCATCGTCGCGGCAGGAGTCACCGGATCCGCCATCGCCATCCCGCTCCTCGGAGCCACCAGCGCGAGCGCCGCCGAGACGGCGACCTGGGACAAGCTCGCCGAGTGCGAGAGCGGCGGCGCGTGGAGCGCCAACCCCGGCAATGGTTACTACGGAGGGCTCCAGCTCTCACAGGAGACCTGGGAGCGGCACGGCGGCCTCGACTACGCGCCGAGCGCCGACCAGGCCTCCAAGTCCCAGCAGATCGCCGTCGCGGAGAAGATCCTCGACGGCCAGGGCCCCGCGGCCTGGCCGAGCTGCGCCCCGATCGCCGGACTCACCAACGGCGGCGCCGCGGCCGACGTGGACCCGGGTGACCCGGTCGTCCCCGACTCGTCCGGTTCGACCGGCTCCGAGAAGTCCCCGGACAAGGACAAGGGCAAGGACAAGGGCGCGGACAAGTCGGACAACAAGTCGGACGCCAAGCCGGACACCAAGCCGGACGACAAGTCCTCCGGCTCCGCCGACCCGTCCGACGGCACGTCAGACGCCCCCGGCTCCCCCGACGGCGACGGCGACGACGCGAGCGACACGCCCGGCTCGGACGGCACCTCCCGAGACAAGAATCACGACAAGACGGGCAACAAGGGCACCGAGGGCAACAAGGGTGCCGAGGGCCCCGAGAGCGACGCGGGCAAGACGGACGGCAAGGGCGGGGCGGGCGATCCCGGCAAGTCCGGGCGGAAGGACAGCACTTCCCCCGGGTCCGAGGACCCGGCCGCTCCCACCGACGACACCGCCTCCGGCCGCCACCGCGGCGACCGCGCGGACGAGACCGCCTCCGGCGACCGTCCCGGACGGCACGCCTCGCGCGGCGCGGACCGCTCGGAGAAGCTCGCCGACGGGACGTACAAGGTCCGCTCCGGGGACAACCTTTCAGCGATCGCGGACGACCTCGACGTCGATGGCGGCTGGCGCGAGCTCTACACCGAGAACAAGAAGACCGTCGGCGCGGACCCGGACCTCATTCTCCCCGGTCAGAGCCTCGATTTGGGCGAAAAGTAAGGGAAGTTGACGAAGCGTCCGGCGGGGACTTCGTGCCGAATGTCCCTATTGGTGCAAGTGAGAGATGGGTCTCAGAAGCCCTGATCGCCTTTGAAATTCCGGCGATCCCCTGTCTACGGTCGTGACCGCCCGCCATTGGTGGGCCCCGCCGGTCGGTACGCCGAATCCTGCCAACGGCCGGACGGGAACAGTCGTCGCTTCGAGCGCCGTAGGCAGGAGCGGGGGACCCAAGGTAAGCGCCGTTGCGAAACGGCTAGGGGTGAAGGCGCCATACGAGTAGCTAGGAGTAGCTACGAGTAGCGCGTCCGGGCAACTTCACTGGCCCGAACCCGACAGCTCACCTCGCAGGCGTCGGTGAGGGGATCAACTCATGCTGTTTTCCAGCAAGGGCAAGCACCGCCGTCCGTCCAAGACCACCCGTGTCGTCACGCTCGCCGGTGTCACCGGTGTCGCCGTGGCCGCCCCGCTGATGGCCGCCGGTTCGGCCTCCGCCGCCACCGGCGCCGAGTGGGACGCCGTGGCCCAGTGCGAGTCCGGCGGCAACTGGTCGATCAACACCGGCAACGGCTACCAGGGCGGCCTGCAGTTCTCGCCGTCCACCTGGGCCGCGTACGGCGGCACCAAGTACGCGCCGAGCGCCGACAAGGCCTCCAAGGCCCAGCAGATCGAGATCGCCGAGAAGGTCCTCGCCGGTCAGGGCAAGGGTGCCTGGCCGAGCTGTGGCGTCGGCCTCTCGGGCGCCGCGTACAACGGCGGCGGTGGCGGCTCGCAGCAGCAGGCCCCGCAGGAGCAGGCCAAGCCGAAGCCGCAGCCGCAGCAGCCGCGGCAGCAGGCCGCCCCGCAGCAGACGCAGCAGGCCCCGAAGCCGCAGCCCGCGCCGCAGACCGAGTCCAAGAAGACCGTCGAGACCCCGACCGGCAAGACGGTCGAGAAGGGCGACGGCGAGTACAAGGTCAAGACCGGCGACACGCTCTCCAAGATCGCCGAGACGCACGACGTCAAGGGCGGCTGGCAGAAGGTCTACAAGCTCAACGGCGACATCATCGACGACGCCGACTTCATCTACCCGGGCCAGCAGCTCCACCTGAGCTGACCCGCCCGCGGCCGTGCCTCGGCGGACGCACGGCCGCTCTCCCCGTCCCCACGGGCTCCCCGCCCCGGTGCGCGTATCCCCCGTACGCACCGGGGCGGGGCCGTGTCCGCCCGCCGCTCGTCCTCCGCTCGCTCTCCGGCCACTGTTCGCTACCAGCGAGTAGAAAAAGGGGGCTTACGCCCTGTTTCCCGGCCGTTTGGGCTCTCCTCCGTCCCAGGGGACGGGCGGTCGGCTGGCCGAAGGCTCCGGGCCGGTTAGGCTCAGGAGACGCAGGGCCGAAGCGGCCCGGCGTAATCGTGTTTACGCGTCACACTCCCAGAAGGAGATGCTCGTGCCGTCCATCGACGTCGTCGTAGCCCGGGAAATCCTGGACTCCCGAGGCAACCCCACGGTCGAGGTCGAGGTCGGCCTCGACGACGGCAGCACCGGTCGTGCCGCCGTCCCGTCCGGTGCCTCCACCGGTGCCTTCGAGGCCATCGAACTCCGCGACGGTGACCCCAACCGTTACCACGGCAAGGGCGTGGAGAAGGCCGTCCTCGCCGTCATCGAGCAGATCGGCCCGGAGCTCGTCGGCTACGACGCCACCGAGCAGCGCCTGATCGACCAGGCCATGTTCGACCTGGACGCCACCGACAACAAGGGCTCGCTCGGCGCCAACGCCATCCTCGGCGTCTCCCTCGCCGTCGCGCACGCCGCCTCCGAGACCAGCGACCTGCCGCTCTTCCGCTACCTCGGCGGACCCAACGCGCACCTGCTGCCCGTCCCGATGATGAACATCCTGAACGGCGGGTCGCACGCCGACTCGAACGTCGACATCCAGGAGTTCATGATCGCGCCGATCGGCGCCGAGTCGTTCTCCGAGGCGCTGCGCTGGGGCACCGAGGTCTACCACACGCTGAAGAAGGTCCTGAAGAGCAAGGGCCTGGCCACCGGCCTCGGCGACGAGGGCGGCTTCGCCCCGAACCTCGACTCCAACCGCGCCGCCCTCGACCTCATCCTCGAGGCCATCAAGGAGGCCGGTTACATCCCCGGCGAGCAGATCGGCCTCGCGCTCGACGTCGCCGCGTCCGAGTTCTACAAGGACGGCAAGTACCAGTTCGAGGGCAAGGAGCGCTCGGCCGCCGAGATGACCGAGTACTACGAGGAGCTCGTCGCCTCGTACCCGCTCGTCTCCATCGAGGACCCGCTCTTCGAGGACGACTGGGCCGGCTGGAACGCCATCACCGAGAAGCTCGGCGACAAGGTGCAGCTCGTCGGCGACGACCTGTTCGTCACCAACCCGGAGCGCCTGGCGCGCGGCATCGAGGAGAACTCGGCCAACGCCCTGCTCGTCAAGGTCAACCAGATCGGTTCGCTGACCGAGACCCTGGACGCCGTCGAGATGGCCCAGCGCAGCGGCTTCAAGTGCATGATGTCCCACCGCTCCGGCGAGACCGAGGACGTCACCATCGCCGACCTCGCCGTCGCCACCAACTGCGGCCAGATCAAGACCGGCGCCCCGGCCCGCTCCGAGCGCGTCGCCAAGTACAACCAGCTCCTGCGCATCGAGGAGATCCTCGACGACGCCGCGGTCTACGCCGGCCGCAGCGCGTTCCCGCGCTTCCGCTCCGCGGAGTAGTGGGCACCACGTAGTCACCTACCTACGTCCCCGCACCCGGTCCCGTACCGTGTGCGGGGACGTACGTACGTATACGCGCTGCTCTGGGGAGGCGGAACCATGGCCAAGGCCGGGCCCAAGGACCGGTACTCCACCGCTACCCGCCTGCGGCTGCTCGGCGAGCAGACCGCCGAGCGCGTCTACCGCTCCCAGACCAAGCGCCAGGCGCGCCGCTCCCGGCTCACCGGCCGCGCGGCGCTCCTCGCGCTCGTGATCTGCTCCATGGTCGTCGCGCTCGCGTACCCGATAAGGCAGTACGTGTCGCAGCGCGCCGAGATCGACGACCTGCGCCGGCAGCAGGCCGAGCGCCAGGAGGACGTCGAGAGGCTGCGCGACGAGAAGGCCCGCTGGCAGGACGACGCGTACGCGGAGCAGCGCATCCGGGACCGCCTGCACTACGTGATGCCCGGCGAGACCGGATTCACGGTGATCGACCCCGCGGCGGTGAACAGCCGGCGCCCGGACCAGGAGGTGGCCCCGCGCCCCTGGTACTCGAACGTCTGGGACGGCGTGGACAAGGCCGACCGCCCCGCAAACTGACTCATTGACACGAAAGACAGGCATGGAAACGCCCCCCCGTCACCCGGCCACCGCCCCTCACGGACAGCGCTCCGCGCAGACCCCTTCTGGTCCGCCGACCACCCCGCGCACCGAGCCGACCGACGCCGACGTCGAGGCCTTCAAGCAGCAGCTCGGCCGCCCGCCGCGCGGCCTGCGGGCCATCGCGCACCGCTGCCCCTGCGGTCAGCCGGACGTCGTGGAGACGGCGCCGCGCCTCCCGGACGGCACGCCCTTCCCGACGACGTACTACCTCACCTGCCCGCGTGCCGCCTCCGCGATCGGCACCCTTGAGGCCAACGGCGTCATGAAGGAGATGTCGGAGCGGCTCAAGACGGACCCGGAGCTGGCCGCCGCGTACCGCGCGGCGCACGAGGACTACCTCGCGCGCCGCGACGCCATCGAGGTCCTGGAGGGCTTCCCGAGCGCGGGCGGCATGCCGGACCGCGTGAAGTGCCTGCACGTCCTGGTCGGCCACTCCCTGGCCGCGGGCCCCGGCGTGAACCCCCTCGGCGACGAGGCCATCGCGATGCTGCCCGAGTGGTGGGCCAAGGGCCCCTGCGTCACACCGTGCGCCCCCGAGGGCGACGCGTGACCCGGGTCGCCGCCATCGACTGCGGCACGAACTCGATCCGCCTCCTGGTGGCGGACGCCGACCCGGCCACGGGCGAACTCGTCGACCTCGACCGCCGGATGACGATCGTCCGCCTCGGCCAGGACGTGGACAGGACGGGCCGCCTCGCCCCCGAGGCGCTGGAGCGCACCTTCGCGGCCTGCCGCGAGTACGCCGAGGCGATCAAGGCGCACGGCGCGGAGCGGGTCCGCTTCGTCGCCACGTCCGCCTCGCGCGACGCGGAGAACCGTGACGAGTTCGTCCAGGGCGTCCTGGACATCCTCGGCGTCGAGCCGGAGGTCATCACCGGCGCGCAGGAGGCGGAGTTCTCCTTCACGGGCGCGACCAAGGAGCTCACCGGCCGCGACGACCTGGCAAAGCCGTACCTGGTGGTGGACATCGGCGGCGGTTCGACGGAGTTCGTGGTCGGCGCCGACTCCGTCAGGGCGGCCCGCTCGGTGGACATCGGCTGCGTCCGCATGACGGAACGTCACCTCGTGCGCGACGGAGCCGTCGCCGATCCCCCGGCGCGGGAGCGGTTCGCCGCGGTCCGCGCGGACATCGAGGCGGCCCTGGACCTCGCCGAGCGGACGGTCCCGCTCAAGGAGGCCCGCACGCTGGTCGGCCTCGCGGGCTCGGTGACGACGGTCGCCGCGATCGCGCTCGGCCTCGACACGTACGACTGGCGGGCGATCCACCACTCCCGGATCTCCTACGAGCAGGTCGCCTCCATCACGGAACGCCTGATGACCACCACGCACGCCGAGCGCGCCGCGATCCCGGTGATGCACCCGGGCCGCGTCGACGTCATCGCGTCGGGCGCCCTCGTCCTGCTCGCGATCATGGACAGGATCGACGCCCGCGAGGTCGTCGTGAGCGAGCACGACATCCTCGACGGCATCGGCTGGTCCATCGCCTGAGGCGCCGCCGGTCTCTGTCAGGCGGCCCGGCACAGGTCCGTGGGACCCGGCGGAGTCGCGGCGTGGGGCAGGAGCGCGGGGACGGGGCCGATGTGGCGGGCGGGGGCCGAGCGGGTTCCGGTGAAGACCATGAGCCGCAGCACCGCGAACCGCGCCACGCCTGCGAGCGCGGAGGCGGACAGGTAGACGGCCTGTTCGAGCACCGCGCCGGGCGCCGCCACCAGCTGCTGAAGGGCGAACATCGCCGCGCAGGTCACCGCGTACGCGGCCGCCGCCGAGCCGGCCGACTGGGCGTGCTGGCGCCAGGTCGCCCGGCGGCCCGCGCCGAAGGTGAAGCGGGCGTGCAGTTCGGTGGCCAGGAGCGTGGAGGCCGCGGTGATCACGGCGTTGGCCAGCGCCCAGGGGAGCCAGGTGGCGAGCGCCGCCACGGCGAAGCTGGAGGCGAGCCCCACCCCGCCACCGCAGAGGACGAACCGGGCGAAGGCGGCGAAGGGGCCGCGGGTGCGGGAGGTGCCGGAAGATGCCTGTTCCTGGCTCTGTGCTCTCTCCATGACCCCGACCCCTTTGAATCGTCCACCCTGTGAATAGCTCACCCCTGCTGTCGAAGGTCAGAGGGGGGCGCGCCATCGATGGTGCCATCATGGCACATGAGTGGTGCCACTCATAGTCCTTTGTGGTGCCACCTTCGTTTCCGGCAGGCTGTGGCGACAAAGTTCGTGAAGTTCTTCACAAGGATTTCGGGCCCGATGGGCAAGGTTCCGAGGTGCCAAGGCCCCGAAAAGGGCATCCGTGGGCTCCCCGGGGTGTCACGGGGGCGTTCCGGGCGGGTGGCCCGCAGGCCGAGCGGTTCAGTGGTTCACTGGCGCCCGGGAATCAGAGCGGCAGCTCACAAGGGGTGGGCAACGACTCGCGTGGTGCGGTGGTTCCCCTGGGGCGCCATGACCTCGGTCACGTGGGCGGCGAAGTGTAGCAGAGGCCCCCTCCATGCTTGTGAAGGGGCGCACGAGCGACCCCCGCCGGACGGGTGGATACTCGATGGCATGAGCACCACGGAGCGTCCCAGGATCCTCGTAGTAGGCGGTGGGTACGTAGGCCTGTACGCAGCTCGGCGCATCCTCAAGAAGATGCGCTACGGAGAGGCGACCGTCACGGTCGTCGACCCCCGGTCGTACATGACCTACCAGCCCTTCCTCCCCGAAGCCGCCGCCGGCAGCATCTCGCCGCGGCACGTCGTCGTCCCGCTGCGACGGGTGCTGCCCAAGGCCGAGGTCCTCACCGGCCGGGTCACCACCATCGACCAGGACCGGAAGGTAGCCACCATCGCCCCCCTCGTGGGCGAGGCGTACGAGCTGCCCTTCGACTACCTCGTCATCGCGATGGGCGCGGTCTCCCGCACCTTCCCGATCCCCGGCCTCGCCGAGCAGGGCATCGGCATGAAGGGCATCGAGGAGGCCATCGGCCTGCGCAACCACGTCCTCGAGCAGCTGGACAAGGCTGACTCCACGACCGACGAGGACGTCCGCCGCAAGGCGCTGACCTTCGTCTTCGTCGGCGGTGGCTTCGCGGGCGCGGAGACCATCGGCGAGGTCGAGGACATGGCCCGCGACGCGGCCAAGTACTACAACAACGTGAAGCGCGAGGACATGCGCTTCGTGCTGGTCGACGCCGCGGACAAGATCCTCCCCGAGGTCGGCCCGAAGCTCGGCCAGTACGGCAAGGAGCACCTGGAGAGCCGCGGGGTCGAGGTCTACCTCTCGACGTCGATGGACTCCTGCGTGGACGGCCACGTCGTCCTGAAGAACGGCCTGGAGGTCGACTCCAGCACCATCGTGTGGACCGCCGGCGTCAAGCCGAACCCGGCGCTCACCCGCTTCGGTCTGCCGCTCGGCCCGCGCGGCCACGTGGACACCCGGACCACGCTCCAGGTGCAGGGCACGGACTACATCTGGGCCGCGGGCGACAACGCGCAGGTGCCGGACCTCGTCGGCCGCAAGGCGGGCAACGAGAACGCCTGGTGCCCGCCCAACGCCCAGCACGCGCTGCGTCAGGCGAAGGTCCTCGGCGACAACGTGATCTCCGGCATGCGGGGCTTCCCGCAGAAGGAGTACAGCCACGCCAACAAGGGTGCGGTCGCCGGTCTCGGCCTGCACAAGGGCGTCGCGATGATCGTCATGGGCAAGATGAAGATCAAGCTCAAGGGCCGTCTCGCCTGGTACATGCACCGCGCGTACCACGGCATGGCGATGCCGACGTACAACCGCAAGATCCGCGTCTTCGCGGACTGGACGCTCGGCATGTTCCTCAAGCGCGAGGTCGTCTCCCTCGGTGCTCTGGAAGCGCCTCGCGAGGAGTTCTACGAGGCCGCCAAGCCGGCCCCGAAGCCGCAGGTCGCGGCCGAGCCCGCCCCGGCGGTCAAGGCCGAGGAGAAGGCCAAGGCCTCCTGACCTCGCGTCACTGATCCACCCCGAAGGGGGCCGCCCGCCATCCGTGGTGCGGGCGGCCCCCTCCGGCGTACCCGGACACCAAGTAGGTGCCCCTGGCAGCTGTTTTGCCGTTCCATGACGCGTCTACGGGACTGCGCACGGGGTCCTCCGGTGTTTACGTGGTGTCGGACCATTGGGACCGTTCCGGGGTCGACCTCACGGAGGTGTGCGCCATGCAGAACGCCGCGCTGCGGCTGAAGGACCTTGCCGAGCAGCTCATGGGAGCTGAGCTACCGGTACGTATCCGCGCCTGGGACGGCTCGCAGACCGGGCCCCCGGGCGCCCCCGCCCTCGTCGTACGCAACCGCCGCGCCCTCCGCCACCTCCTGTGGAAGCCGGGTGAACTGGGCCTGGCCCGCGCCTGGGTCGCCGGTGACCTCGACGTCGACGGGGATCTCTACGAGGCGCTCGACCGGATGGCCGAGTTCATCTGGGAGCGGGACGAGGACGCGAGGAGCGTGCCGCAGGCCCTGCGCGACCCGCGCATCCGCGCCGCCGCCCGCTCACTGCTCGCCCTCTCCGCGCCCTTCCTGCCGCCCGCGCCGCCCCCGGAGGAGATGCGCAGACGCGGCCGTCTCCATCTGCACACCAAGGGCAGCGACCGGCGGGCCATCAGCCACCACTACGACGTGGGCAACGACTTCTACGAGCTGGTGCTCGGCCCCTCGATGGTCTACTCCTGCGCCTACTGGGCCTCGCCCGACTCCACCCTGGAGGACGCCCAGCGAGACAAGCTCGAACTCATCTCCCGCAAGCTCGCCCTGAAGCCCGGAATGCGCCTGCTCGACGTCGGCTGCGGCTGGGGCTCCATGGCGATCCACGCGGCCCGCGAGCACGGCGTCACCGTCGTCGGCATCACCCTCTCCCAGGAGCAGGCCGCCTACGCCAGGAAACGCATCGCCGAGGAGGGCCTCACCGACCGGATCGAGATCCGAGTCCAGGACTACCGGGACGTGCGCGACGGCCCGTACGACGCGATCTCCTCCATCGGCATGGCCGAACACGTCGGTTCCGAGCGCTACCTGGAGTACGCGCACGACCTGCACGCCCTGCTGAAGCCGGGCGGACGGCTGCTCAACCACCAGATCGCGCGCCGGCCGCAGGGCGACGAATCGGCGTACACGGTCGACGAGTTCATCGACGCGTACGTCTTCCCCGACGGGGAGCTGGCACCCGTGGGGACCACGGTGGGGCTGCTGGAGCGCGCCGGGTTCGAGGTGCGCGACGTGGAGGCCATCCGGGAGCACTACGCCCTCACGCTGCGCCGCTGGGTCGCCAACCTGGAGGCGAAGTGGCCCGAGGCCCAGCGCCTCACCTCGCCCGGCCGCGCCCGCATCTGGCGGCTCTACATGGCCGCCTCCGCGCTCGCCTTCGAACGCAACCGCATCGGCGTCAACCAGGTCCTCGCGGTGAAGACCCCCGAGGGCGGCGCCTCGGGGATGCCGCTGCGGGCCCGGGAGTGGCGCGCGTAGTCCATGCGTACGTACGTACGTGAGGGGCCCCGGACGGATCGCCGTCCGGGGCCCCTCACCCCTCGCCCCTCGCCCCTCTCCTCGTATCGCTACTCGCTCTTGATGGCCATCAGCGGGTTCAGCCTCGCCGCGCTGCGGGCCGGCCAGACCGCCGCGAGGACACCGACCAGGGCCGCGATCCCGAGGAAGACCACGATCCGGCCGACCGGGATCTCCATGGCGTACGTGGTGACCGAGTTGGCGATGGTGCCGCCCGCGACCCAGCCCATGAAGAGGCCGAGGCCGACGCCGAGCACCGCGCCGAACAGGGAGATGATGACCGCCTCCAGGCGCACCATCTGCTTGACCTTCGCGCGGTCCAGGCCGATGGCCCGCAGCATGCCGATCTCGTGCTTGCGCTCGAAGACCGACATGGCCAGGGTGTTGATGACGCCGAGCACCGCGATCAGGACGGCCATGGCCAGGAGGCCGTAGAGCATGTTCAGCATCATGTTGATGGAGCCGGCCACCGCGTTGCTGATCGCGTCCTTGTCCTGGACGGTGATGGCGGGGTTGTCGCCGAGGGCATCCACGATGGCGTCCTCGGCCTTGTCGGAGGCGCCGCCCTTCATCTTCACGAGCACCTGCTTGTCGACGACCTTGGTCAGGTGCGGATCGACGACGGAGGTCGGCGCGAAGAGGCCGTTGAGCATCTCGTTGCCCTCGTAGACCCCGGCGACCTTCAGCCGGACCGTCTTGCCGTCGTCGTCGAACTTCACCGGGAAGGTGTCGCCCGTCTTGAGGCCCTTGTCCTTGGCGGTGTCCGTGTCGACGAGCGCGCCGCCGGACTTCAGGCCCGCCACCGAGCCGCTGGTGAAGTCCAGACCCACCAGCTTGCCGAAGGTCTTCGGGTCGACGCCGGAGACGGAGGCGTAGGTGCCGTCGGTCTCGCCGTACGTGGTGCGCAGCGGGCTCGTCGCCTCGACGTCCGGGAGCCTGTCCAGCTTCTCGCGGACCTCGGGGGTCAGCGGCTCGAAGTTCGCCATGGAGATGCTGTAGTCGGCCTTCATGGAGCCCGCGGCCATCTTGTTGATGGCGCTGCTCATGGAGGTGGCGACCACCGTCATGGCGGTGATGAGAGTGAGGCCGATCATCAGGGCGGCGGCGGTGGACGCCGTACGGCGAGGGTTGCGCAGCGAGTTGAGGCGGGAGAGCTTGCCGGTGACGCCGAACGGCTTCAGGAGCGGGGCCGCGGCGGCGATGAACGGGCGGGACAGCAGCGGCGTGAGGACGATGACGCCGACGAGCATGACGCCCGCGCCGCCCGACTTCACGTAGTTGTCCTTCATGAAGAGCATCACCGCGCCGAGCGCGACGATGATCGAGCCGATGGTGTTGCGGACCACCAGACCGCGCGTGGTCGGCGTCGCGTGGACGCTGTTCATCGCGGCGACCGGCGGGATCTTCGCGGCGCGGCGGCCCGGCAGCCAGGCGGCCAGCATGGTCACGACCACGCCGATGAGCAGGGCCACGACGATCGTGGTCGGGGCGATGACGAGCGGCCCGGAGGGCAGCGAGGCACCGGCGGAGTTCATCAGGGACTCCAGGCCCACGGCCACACCGATGCCGAGCGCGAAGCCGGTCGCGGCGGCGATCACTCCGACGAGGAAGGCCTCGATCAGCACGGAGCGCGTCACCTGGCGGCGCGAGGCGCCGATGGCCCGCATGAGGGCGAGTTCCTTGGTGCGCTGGGCGACGAGCATGGTGAAGGTGTTGGCGATGATGAAGATGCCGACGAAGAGGGCGATGCCGGCGAAGATCAGCAGGACCTGGCTCATGGAGCTGGTCTGCTGCTCGATCATGTCGTCCTGCTGGGACTTGAGCTCGCCGCCCGTCATCGTCGGGTGGTCCTCGGGCAGGATCTTCTCGACCGAGCGCTCCAGGGCCGCCTCGGAGGTGCCCGCGGCCGCCTTCACGTCGATCTCGTCGTACTGCGTCTTGTTGAGCTCCTTGAGCGCGGTCTTGTTGTCGAGGACGACCAGGCTGCCGCCCGCGACGACGCTGCCCTCGTCGGTGTCGAAGATGCCGCTGACCTTCGCGGTGCGGACCGGGCCGTCGGTGGAGTAGCGGACGGAGTCGCCCACCTGGTAGCCGGTGCGGTCGGCGGTACGGGAGTCGAGGGCGATGTCACCGGCGGACTTCGGGGCGGCGCCCTCGGTGAAGTCGTAGCGCGGGTCCTTGCCGTCCTTGCCCGGGTAGTAGTTGGCGCCGGTGGTGCCCCACTCGCCGCCGACCAGCTTGCCGTCCTTGTCGGCGAGCGCGGTGAAACCGGAGACGGAGCCGAGCGCGGACTCGGCGCCGGGCAGCTCCCCGGCCTTCTTCAGGAGGGAGTCGGTGAGCCGGGGCTTCTGCTTCTTCTCCTCGTCCCCCGAGCCGCCGTCGGAGAGGACGGCGACGGAGACGTGGTCGAAGCTCTTCGCCGACTTGTTCTTGTAGGCGTTGCCGAAGGTGTCGGTGAAGACGAGGGTGCCGGAGACGAACGCGACGCCGAGCATGACGGCGAGCACGGTCATCAACAGCCTGGCCTTGTGCGCGAGCACGTTGCGCAGGGCGGTACGGAACATGGGAGTCAGTCCAAGTGAGGGGGGCGAGTCGATGGGGGCCGAGGAGGGAGCGCCCCTTCAGGGGCGCGGGGAACTGCGCGACCAGCCACGGCGGACCCGCGGTCTGAGCGATTCAGCGAGCCGAAGTGACCGGTGAAGGCCAAGCGGCCCTAGCTCGTGCGGCCCTTCGCGTCGAAGTCCTTCATCCGGTCGAGCACGCCCTCGGCGCTCGGCCGCAGCATCTCGTCGACGATCCGCCCGTCCGCGAGGAAGATGACACGGTCCGCGTACGAGGCGGCCACCGGGTCATGGGTGACCATGACGACGGTCTGCCCGAGGTCCCGTACGGAGTTCCGCAGGAAGCCGAGGACCTCGGCGCCCGAGCGGGAGTCGAGGTTGCCGGTCGGCTCGTCACCGAAGATGATCTCGGGCTGCGAGGCGAGCGCGCGGGCCACGGCGACGCGCTGCTGCTGGCCGCCGGAGAGTTCGGTGGGCCGGTGGCTGAGCCGCCCGGAGAGGCCGACCATCTCGATGACCTGCTCCAGCCACTGCTTGTTCGGCTTGCGGCCCGCGATGTCCATCGGGAGGGTGATGTTCTCCAGGGCCGTCAGGGTGGGCAGCAGGTTGAACGCCTGGAAGATGAAGCCGATCTTGTCCCGGCGGAGCTTGGTCAGCTGCTTGTCCTTGAGCGTGGACAGCTCGGTCTCGCCCAGCCGCACGGAGCCGGAGCTGAAGCTGTCCAGGCCGGCGACGCAGTGCATGAGGGTGGACTTGCCGGACCCCGAGGGGCCCATGATCGCGGTGAACTCGCCCTGCCCGAAGTCGACGGACACGTGGTCCAGGGCGACCACCTGGGTCTCACCCTGTCCGTACACCTTGGAGAGATCCGTGGCGCGTGCGGCCACGGAGGTGGCGCGGGCGGCGAAGGGGGTGGTGGTCACGGGACGGTGCTCCTGTCGGGACGACGAGTGGGGACGTACTCCATCGTGCTGGCCGATCAGGGCTCTGGAGTCAGCCGCTGTTCCGGTTCCTGGGGCCCTCTCCAGTCGGACCCGGGGGTGGCCTGTCATACCTGGGGATGACGTGCGTCCCTGAGACCCGGGGCCCGGGGCGGGAACGGACGGGAGGCTAAATTCCGTCATTCCGCGCAGAGGCCCATGAGACCGGCCGGGAGCGTGGAAAGGCCTCCGGCATGTACCAATGGACCGTACCGGCGGCTGATGCACCCTCAGACGTCAATAAAATAAGACAACATCGGGCTCCCCGTCCGCTGATCGGGGGATGCCTCCCGATAGGGTCGAATCCTTGCTGCGGGGCCCATGGCCTGCCCGGATGGTGGAATGCAGACACGGCGAGCTTAAACCTCGCTGCCCCTCGGGGGCGTGCCGGTTCGAGTCCGGCTCCGGGCACCTCCGTCCCCTGTGACGGACCGGTGTCCAGAGGGCCGGGGCATGCGCCTGACGGCCACACAGCTCTCCCCGCCTCGCTAGGGAAACCGCACCGCGTTGAAGCGCGCGGCCGTGTGCAGGTCGGCCTCGATGGCCGCCGCTGTCGCGCGCAGCGCGGGCAGCAGGGTGTCCCGGGACTGCGACAGGGGGGCCGGGCCCGCGTGCTGGGCGATGTTCAGGGCGGCGATCACGTGCCCGGCCGCGTCCCTGACCGGCACGGCCACCGAGCGCAGCCCGTCCTCCAGCTCCTGGTCCGCGGTGGCGTGGCCCTCGGCGGCGGCGCGGTCGAGGACGCGGGCCAGCTCGGCCGGGTCGGTCACGGTGCGCGGGGTGAGGGCGCGCGGCTCCGAGGCCTTCAGCAGGCGCTCGCGCTCCGCCTCCGGGAGCCCGGCGAGCAGCACCCGGCCCATGGCGGTGGCGTACGCGGGGAAGCGGGTGCCGACCGTGATGTGCACGCTCATCACACGGACCGTGGCCGCCCGTGCGACGTACAGGATGTCCGTGCCGTCCAGCACGGTCACCGACGCCGACTGGTGCACCCGGTCGGCCAGTTCGCGCAGATGCGGCTCGGCGAGCTCGGCGAAGGTGAGCCGGGACAGGGCCGCGTGGCCGAGCTCCAGGATGCGGGGGAGCGGCCGGTAGAGGCGCCCGTCGTGGGCCGCGTACCCGGCGAGCTCCAGTGTGCGCAGGCAGCGCCGCGCGGTGGCCCTCGGCAGACCGGTGGCGGCGGCGAGCGCGGTGAGCGGCAGCCCGTCACCACGGGCCTCCCCCAGAGCACGAAGGACGGCGAGCCCACGGGCAAGGGACTGAAGAAACCCGGGACCCAGCTCCTCCTTGGCGGCCAGGGGGTCGGTGGGGTCGGAGGGCTGCGGCGGATCGGTGAGCGGCAGCGGACCCACCGGCGGCAGTCCCTCAGTGGGCGGGGTCTCGAAGGAACCCGGCCGTTCCGTGTCCCGTAGGGCTTCCAAGCCCTTCGCCTCCGCCCGCAGTCGCGGCAGCATCGCCTCCGCCAGGCCCCGCGCCGTGTACCTGCTGGTGTGGCTGACCACCGACAGGGCGTACCGGATGTGCCCGGTGGTGTCGCGGACCGGGACCGCCACCGCGATCAGGCCCGGCTCGATCAGCTGGTCGTCCAGGGCCCAGCCGGTCTCCCGGGCCTGTGCCACGCGGGCGGCGAGGTCCGGGGTGGTCGTGGGCGCGGGGCCCGGCGGCAGCGCGGGGAAGGCGTCCCGTGCGGGCCCGGCGGCCACGCGGGCCCGCCAGGCCGCCCAGCGCTCCTCGTCCCACGCGTCCGCGAACAGCGCGCCCGGAGCGCAGCGTTCGGGCGGCAGCAGGTCCCCGATGCGGAAGGCCACCGACATCGCGCGGCGCCGCGCGGCCTGCGTCACGAAGCGGACCCCGTCGCCGTCGGGCACCGCCAGCGACACCGACTCGTCCAGCTCGTCCGCGAGCCGGGCGGTGCGCGCGGCCACTTCCCCGGTCAGGCCGCTGGCCGCGAGGTAGGCGTTGCCCAGCTCCATGAGGCGCGGGGTGAGGTGGAGCTCCTGCCCACGCGCGCGTACGTACCCGAGCCGGATCAGGGTCGCCACGATCCGGTCGACGGTCGAGCGGGCGAGGGTCGTGGCGCGTACCAGGTCGCCGGGCCGCACCTGGCCCGGTTCCGCCACGGCGAGCGCGCGCAGGACGGCCAGGCCCCGCTCCAGGGGGCGTACCGACTCTTCCGGCATGGCGCCGCTCCTTCTCCGTGCCGTACGAAATCGGGTGCCGCACAACCGTTGACAGCGCACAGGCGTGGCCGGAGACTCCCGTCAGCACATTATGAACGAAAGTTCACCAGGCGAACAAGTCGCCCCGGGGTGAGCGTCGTTCGGAAGCGGAAAGCGGAGGGATCGATCGATGCGCACCACCGTCGGAATCATCGGGGCCGGACCGGCGGGGCTGCTCCTCGCCCGCCTCCTGCACAACGCCGGCGTCGAATCCGTCGTCCTGGAGAGCCGCGACCGCGCCTACGTGGAGCGGCGCCAGCGCGCCGGCATCCTGGAGCAGGGCACCGTCGACGTGCTGCGCGAGGCGGGCGCCGGGGCCCGCCTGGACCGCGAGGGCCTCCCGCACGACGGCATCGAGCTCCGCTTCGACCGCCGCAGGCACCGCGTCGACTTCCCCGCGCTCACCGGCGGCAGGTCCGTCACCGTCTACGCCCAGACCGAGGTCTGCAAGGACCTCATCGCCCTCCAGCTCGCGGACGGCGGCCCGCTGCTCTTCGAGGCCGAGGCGCTGGCGGTGGAGGGCGCCGAGACCGAGAACCCCCAAGTCCGCTTCCGCCATCAGGGGCGCGAGGACGTCCTGGAGTGCGACTACGTAGTGGGCTGCGACGGCTTCTGGGGCGTGGCCCGCAAGGCGGTGCCCGAGGCGCTCTCCCGGGTCTTCGAACGCACGTACCCCTTCGGTTGGCTCGGCATCCTCGCCGACGTACCGCCGTCCCACGACGAACTCGTCTACGCCCGCCACGACCGCGGCTTCGCCCTGCTCTCCATGCGGTCGCCGAGCGTCACGCGCGCGTACCTCCAGGTCCCCGACGGCACGGACGCCGCCGACTGGACCGACGAGGAGATCTGGGACGAGCTGGACCGCCGCCTGGAGACCGATGACCCCACATGGGACCTGCGGCGCGGAACCGTCACCGCCAAGTCCGTCACCCCCATGCGCAGCTACGTCCACGAGCCCATGCGCCACGGACGGCTCTTCCTCGCGGGCGACGCCGCGCACATCGTGCCGCCGACCGGCGCCAAGGGCCTCAACCTCGCCGTCGGGGACGTCGTCACGTTCGCCCGCGCCCTGCTCCTCCTGCGCGAGAAGGGCGACCCGAGCCGCCTGGAGGCCTACTCCGAGGACTGCCTGCGCCGCGTCTGGCAGGCCGAGCGCTTCTCGTACGCGATGACGACCCTGCTCCACCGCGCCCCCGACGCCACCCCCTTCGACGACCGCGTCCAGCTCGCCGGACTCGACCGGATCGCCACCACACGCTCCGCCGAGACCGACCTGGCGGAGGCCTACACGGGATTCCCCTTCGACGCGCGCGACCTCGACGAGCGTGACCAGGACCAGTGAGGACGTACGTACCGTGACTTCGACTCCCCCTGAGCGGACCTTCAGATCCGTCGCTCCCGTCCTGGCCCTGTGCTGGCTCGTCGTCTTCTTCGACGGCATGGACGTGAACATCTACGGCGCCGTCATGCCGCACCTCATCGACGACGAGGGCTTCGGCTTCAGCGCCTCCACCGCCGGGACCATCGGTTCCTGGACCACCTTCGGCATGCTGATCGGCGCCCTCGGCTGCGGCACCCTCACCGACTGGGCCGGGCGCAAGCCGATGGTGACGGGCAGCGTCGTCCTCTTCTCGCTGGGGTCCGCGCTGTGCGCGCTCGCGCCGAGCGCCGCGTTCTTCGGCGCCGGACGCTTCGTCTCCGGGCTCGGGCTCGGCGGGCTCATGCCGATCGGGCTCGCGATCGTCGCCGAGTTCGCGCCGCCGGGCAGGGCCGCGCTCACCACCGGCCTGATGATGACCTCGTACCACGCGGGCGGCATGACGGCCACGGGCCTCGGGCTCGCGCTCGGACCCGACCACGGCTGGCGCGTCGTCTTCTGGACCGGCGTGATCCCCGCGCTCGTCGCCGTCCCGCTCGTCGTCAAGTGGCTGCCCGAGTCGCCCGGCGTGCTGCTCGCCAAGGGCCGCACGCGCGAGGCCGAGGCCGTCGCCGCCCGCTACCGCCTGCCGTCCCCGACCCTCGCCGAAGCCCCCGGGGCCGGTGCGAGGGGCCGCTTCTCCGCCGTCGCCGCGCTCTTCGCACCCGGGCGGCGCGTGACCACCCCGCTCCTGTGGACCGCGTCCTTCGCCGGGCTCCTCCTCGTCTACGGGGTCTCCACCTGGCTCCCCGAGCTGATGCGCGCCTCCGGCTACTCCCTCTCCTCCTCCGTCACCTTCCTGATGGTGATCAACGCGGGCGGCATCGTCGGCATGTTCATCGCCGGGCGCACCGCCGACCGCTTCGGCGCCGTCAGGACCTCCGCGGTCTGGTTCCTGCTCACCGCCTGCGGCGCCTTCCTGCTCAAGGCCCAGCTGCCGCTCGGTGTCGCCTACGCCCTCGTCTTCGTCACCGGCATCTGGCTCTTCTCCGCGCAGGTGATGGTGTACGCGGCCACGTCCTCCGTCTACGGTCCCGCGGAGCGCGCCACGGGGCTCGGCTGGGTCGCCGGCATCGGGCGCACCGGAGCGGTCGTCGGGCCCTGGCTGGGCGGCGCGGTGATCGCGGGCGGCAACGCCTCGCTCGGCTTCACGACCTTCGCGGTCGCCGCCGTCCTCGGCGCCGCCGCCATCTCGCTGGTGCCACTCGTGCGGGGGAACGGTTCCGATCCGGGAACAGTACGGGCCGCCCCGGGCGTTCTCGGGGCAGGAGAGGGAAAGATCCTCCCCAAGCACTAGGTCCATCCTTTTGCCTACGCATTACTCTTGAAGGCAAAGCCACGCACGGTGGCCATGGAGGAGTGAAATGAGGAGCAGCAACCCGGTCTTCTCGCGACGGGGGTTCAGCCGCGACAACGGCCACGCCGGCTTCGGCGCGCAGCCGCAGGCCGGGGGACCCGCAGCCGCGACCCAGACCCAGGGCAACCCGTACGCGCAGGGCAGTCCGTACGCGGGCGGCCAGCAGGCCCCCGCGGCCAACCCCTACGCCACCAATCCGTATGCCCAGCAGGACGTGCAGTACGGCGCGCCCCAGGCGCCCGTAAGCACCACGGGCCGCATGACGATGGACGACGTCGTCATGCGCACCGCGACCACGCTCGGCACGCTGCTGGTCACGGCGGCGCTCGCCTGGGCCCTGCTGCCGGTCGACGACGCCAACATCAGCAAGTCGTACGGCATCGCCATCGGCGCCGGTCTCGTCGCGATGGTGCTCGGCCTCGTCCAGGCGTTCAAGCGCAAGGCCTCGCCCGCGCTGATCCTGACGTACGCCGCGCTGGAAGGCGTCTTCCTCGGCGTCGTCTCCAGCGTCGTCGACAACCGCATCGCGGACGGCGCGGCCATGCAGGCCGTGCTCGGCACGATGGCCGTCTTCGTCGGCGTCCTCGTGGCGTACAAGGCGGGCTGGATCCGCGTCAACCGTCGCTTCTACGGCTTCGTGATGGCCGCGGCGATGGGCTTCCTGCTGCTGACCGCCGTGAACCTCCTGTTCGCGGTCATCGGCGGCGGCGACGGCCTCGGCTTCCGCAGCGGCGGCCTCGGCATCGTCTTCGGCATCGTCGGCATTCTGCTCGGCGCCTGCTTCCTCGCCCTCGACTTCAAGCAGGTCGAGGACGGCATCGCGTACGGCGCGCCGAAGGAAGAGGCCTGGCTCGCGGCGTTCGGTCTGACGATGACGCTCGTCTGGATCTACCTCGAGTTCCTGCGCCTCATCGCGATCCTCCAGGGGAACGACTGAGGCAGGCCGCTCGGCGGCTGAGCCGCCACTGACGGCCGAAGGGCCCGCGGACCGATTCCGGTCCGCGGGCCCTTCGTCGTGTACGGGTGAGGGTGGTCGGGCGGGTCGGGGGTGTGCCGGTCGAAAGTCTGGGGGTCTGAGGGTCTGAGGGTCTGGGGGGAGTCACAGGAGTTTGCGGGCGGCCCGCCTCATGTCGTACTCGTGGATGATCGCTTTCGCGTGGCCGTACGCGAGGTTGTGTTCGGCGCGGAGCCAGCTCACCTTCTCCTCGAAGCGGAAGAGGGAGGGCCCTTCGTCCACGGCGCGCAGCCAGTCGGAGACTTCACGACCGGTGCAGTGGGGGATTCGGGCGAGCAGGTTGCGGTGGGTCTCCTCGGAGAAGACTTGGGACATCGGCGCCTCCGGACGCGTCGCGATGTGTTCCGTCCTTCACGACACCGTGCCTGAGCGTGGGGGCGTTGGCAACAGTCCCGCAAAGGCACATAAGGTCGCGGGGTGCTAGATACGACGCCTTTGACGGCCGCAGTGGACCATTTCGCCGACCGCCTGCGGGCCGCGCCGCAGAGCCGCCTGCAGCGCGGTGCCGCGACCGAGGCGCTGGCTCTGGCCAGGGAGTTGGCGGCGCGCGCGCAAGCCATCGAGGAGCCGGACGCCCCGCCGCGCGAGATGCCGGACGCGGGGATGTTCGCCGCCGCCGACCAGATCACCGTCGCGGGGCGCGATCTGGCCCTTGTGCTCAAGGACCCGGAGGAGTTGGCGCGGACGCTGAAGCTCGTGGCGCAGGCGCAGAAGCGGGCCGGGGTCTAGGAGACCGAGGCGATGACGCGGTCGGCCAGGATGTAGACGTTCTCGGTGCCGCACTCGAAGGTCAGGGCGTACGCGCCCGAGATGCCGGAGCCGCCGAGCAGGACCGGGGCGTGGCCCTCGCGCAGGGCGTTGGCGAGGAGTTCCGCGGTCTCGCGGTGGCCCGGGGTCATGCAGAGCGTGGTGCCGTCCGTGAAGACGTACACGTCCAGGGTGCCCAGCGGGCCGGGGCGGACGTCGGCGAGGGCGGTGCGGGCGTCGGCCAGCTCTTCGAGGCAGGCCACCGTGCGCTCGTGGTCGCCGTACCCCTCCGAGGCGGAGGCCCGCACCGGTACGAAGTCCGGGTGCGAGGGGTGACGGCGGCGGGCCGCGGCCAACTCCGGCGAATCCCCGGCGATCTCGTCGGCGGCCGGGTCGGCGAAGGGTTCGATCACCGGCTCCAGGCTCTCCGCCTCGAGGCCGGTGAAGTCGGCCTGGCGCGGCAGGAACAGCTCGTCGGCGATGCCGTCGGGAATGCCCGGCAGGCCGTGCAGCAGGGACGGCGCGTCCGAGCCCTCGTGGGCCTCCTGGGCGGCCCAGAAGGCGCGGGCCTCGGCCAGT
The DNA here is from genome assembly GCF_053591415.1 of Streptomyces sp. NPDC003032. Taxonomy (NCBI): domain Bacteria; kingdom Bacillati; phylum Actinomycetota; class Actinomycetes; order Kitasatosporales; family Streptomycetaceae; genus Streptomyces; species Streptomyces sp. NPDC003032. Next base: position 214,760 of record NZ_JBSFTT010000009.1, read on the forward strand.
TCCCGCTCGCGCTCCTCGGCGAGCGCCTCGGCCACGGCCGCGCGTATCTCGTCGGCGTCCACGGAGGTACGGGCGCCCGGCACCGTGGGGTGTGATCGGCGGTCGGTGGCACGGCTGTCGGCCGGCTCGGTGCACAGGGCCGCTGTGATCTCGGCGAGCTGCTTGCGCAGGCCGCGCACTGCGTGCAGGACGGCGGCGCCCACGACCGTGGCGGCGGCCGTGGAGAGCAGCAAGGCAAGAGGCATGGCGCTCACTGACGTACTCCCGGTTTCAAGTCGACCCCCGACTTCCTACATCAGCTTGAAGCCTGCACGATCCACCTGTCAGTGCATAACGTCATGAAAAGGACAGGCCTTTGGGCCCTGTGTATCTCCGCAGACGTGCTCTGAGCTGGGCATATGCATCTCCCCCAGGAGATAGGTCACATCCTGGGGGAGATTGGGTCACGAAAAGGTGCAGGGAAAGAGGGCCGGAACTGAGCGTCGATCCCCGCCGACTCTGCGTCAGCTCAGGCGCTCGATGACCATCGCCATGCCCTGGCCGCCGCCGACGCACATCGTCTCCAGGCCGAACTGCTTGTCGTGGAACTGGAGGGAGTTGATGAGCGTGCCGGTGATGCGGGCGCCCGTCATGCCGAAGGGGTGGCCGACCGCGATCGCGCCGCCGTTCACGTTCAGCTTCTCCAGCGGGATGTCCAGGTCGCGGTAGCTCGGGATCACCTGGGCGGCGAAGGCCTCGTTGATCTCGACGAGGTCGATGTCGTCGATGGTCAGCCCGGCACGCCGCAGGGCCTGCTTGGACGCCTCGACCGGGCCCAGGCCCATGATCTCGGGGGAGAGGCCGGTGACGCCGGTGGAGACGATGCGGGCGAGCGGGGTCAGGCCCAGCTCGCGGGCCTTGGTGTCGCTCATGATCACGAGGGCGGCGGCGCCGTCGTTCAGCGGGCAGCAGTTGCCGGCGGTGACCAGGCCGTCGGGGCGGAAGACGGGCTTGAGGCCCTGGACGCCCTCGTACGTGACGCCGGCGCGCGGGCCGTCGTCCTTGCTGACGACCGTGCCGTCGGGGGTGGTGACCGGGGTGATCTCGCGCTCCCAGAAGCCGTTCTTGATGGCTTCCTCGGCGAGGTTCTGGGAGCGGACGCCGAACTCGTCCATGTCCTGGCGGGTGACGCCCTTGGCGCGGGCGAGGTTCTCCGCGGTCTGCCCCATCGCGATGTACGCGTCCGGGATCAGGCCGTCCTCGCGCGGGTCGTGCCAGTCCGTGCCGGTCTGCTCGGCGCGGGCCGCGGTGCGGGCCTCGGCGTCGGCGAAGAGGGGGTTGTGGGTGTCGGGCAGGCCGTCGCTCGACCCCTTGACGCTGCGGGACACCATCTCGACGCCCGCCGAGATGAAGACGTCGCCCTCGCCGGCCTTGATGGCGTGCAGGGCCATGCGGCTCGTCTGGAGGGACGAGGAGCAGTAGCGGGTGATGGTGCAGCCGGGCAGGTGGTCCATGCCCATCTGTACGGCCACGATGCGGCCGAGGTTGTGCCCCTGCTCGCCGCCGGGCAGCCCGCAGCCGAGCATCAGGTCGTCGATGTCCTTCGGGTCCAGCTCGGGGACCTTGGCGAGGGCGGCCCCGATGATCGTGGCGGTCAGGTCGTCCGGGCGCAGATCCTTGAGCGAGCCCTTGAAGGCGCGGCCGATCGGGGTGCGGGCGGCAGAGACGATCACGGCTTCGGGCATCAGGAAGCTCCTGCTGGCGGGGGCGCCCCAGGCTGCGGGGCGCGGGATGGGCGGACTCCTGGGAAGTTACCTGTACGTAGGGATGGGCGTCAGGGGGCAGGGGCTGTGATGAGGGACGCATTTCTAAGCGGGCGCTCAGGCTGGCGGGGCGCCGGGCAGGGGGTGCCCTTTCTGGTGCGGGCGCGTCGTGGTTGCTCGCGCAGTTCCTCGCGCCCCTTTGGGGCGTTCCCCCGCGCCCCTGACGGAGGCGCCCCCGCCGGGAGCGCCCCATCAGGGGCGCGGGGAACTGCGCGGCCAGCCCCCACCGGGCCGCACGTGGCCGCGAAGCTCACCGCGGCAGCGGAGACGGCTCCGGGGCGTGGATGCGCCGGCGCCGGCGGCGCTTGATGAGGGCCCACGGCCCCCGAGGGCCGGCCGGCATCGCGGCGGTGACCTCCGTACCGCCCTCCGCCGCGGCCTGCGCGGCCGCCCGCGCCACCGGCAGGAACCCCTCGCGCCGCGAGATGTCGGGCCGCTCCTCCTCGGGCCACAGCCCGAGCGCCGCGCAGAGCGTGGGAAGGACCGCCATGGCCGCGGTCGCGTACCCCTCCGCCGAGGGATGGTAGTTGTCGGGACCGAACAGCTCCCGCGGGTTCGCCAGGAACTCGGGGCCGAGCAGATCGCCGAGCGACACCGTCCGCCCACCCTGTTCGACCACGCCGATCGTCTGCGCGGCGGCCAGCTGCCGCGAGACCCGGCGGGCAAGCCACCGCAACGGCTGGTAGACGTTCTCCACGGTGCCGAGGTCGGGACACGTGCCGACCACGACCTCCGCCCCGGCGGTACGCAGCCTCCGCACCGCCGCCGAGAGGTGCCGCACCGACCGCGTCGGCGGCATCCGATGCGTCACGTCGTTCGCGCCGATCATGACGACGCAGACGTCAGGCACCCAGGACGGGTCCGAGAGGATCAGCGTCACCTGCCGGTCCAGGTCGTCGGACTGGGCGCCCGGCAGCGCCACGTTCCGCAGGTCCACGGGCCGCTCCGCGACGGCCGCGAGCCCGGAGGCGAGCAGCGCCCCCGGCGTCTGCCCGGCCCGGTGCACGCCCTGCCCCGCCGCCGTGGAGTCGCCGAGCATCGCGAACCGCACCGGTTCGGAGCAGTCGGGACGGCCGGAGTTCTCGACGTACGCCCTGCCGTAGCGGCCGTCGGACCGCGGCGGATCCGCGTGGGAGCCGCCCACGGACCGCTTCGCCAGCTGCACCTCGGCGAGCACCACGCCGACCGTCGCGGCCCCGATCAGCCCGATGCCTCCGCCGCCGTACGCCGCGCCCGCGGCGATCCGCCGTGCCACCCTCGCCCTCGACATGCCCCGCAGCCACCTCCTCGTTGCCGAATCGCCGTACATCCACTCCTTGCCCCGTAAGCACGGTCGGCCAATCGCAAGCGGAGGTGAACGGATGAGGGAGCCCCTTGGACACCCCGGGCACCCTTAGGCTGACGGCACCCATTCATAATTCGTCGCACTACATCGCAGCCCGGAGACAACGGTGCAATTCCACGACTCGATGATCAGCCTCGTCGGCAATACCCCGCTGGTAAGGCTCAACAACGTGACCGCGGGCATCCAGGCGACCGTCCTGGCCAAGGTCGAGTACTTCAACCCCGGCGGATCCGTGAAGGACCGCATCGCGCTGCGCATGATCGAGGCTGCCGAGCAGAGCGGGGAGCTGAAGCCCGGCGGGACGATCGTCGAGCCGACGTCCGGCAACACCGGGGTCGGGCTCGCCATCGTGGCCCAGCAGAAGGGCTACAAGTGCATCTTCGTCTGCCCGGACAAGGTTTCCCTGGACAAGATCAATGTGCTGCGCGCGTACGGCGCCGATGTGGTCGTCTGCCCGACCGCTGTCGACCCCGAGCACCCGGATTCGTACTACAACGTCTCCGACCGGCTCGTACGCGAGACGCCCGGCGCGTGGAAGCCGGACCAGTACAGCAACCCGAACAACCCGCTCTCCCACTACCACTCCACCGGCCCCGAGCTGTGGGAGCAGACGGAGGGGAGGATCACCCACTTCGTCACGGGCATCGGGACCGGCGGCACCATCTCCGGGACCGGCGGCTATCTGAAGGAGATCTCGGAGGGGAGGGTCAGGGTCGTCGGCGCCGACCCCGAGGGGTCCGTGTACTCCGGCGGGTCCGGGCGGCCCTACCTCGTCGAGGGCGTCGGCGAGGACTTCTGGCCGACGGCGTACGACCGTGACGTCACCGACGAGATCATCGCGGTGTCCGACAAGGACTCCTTCCAGATGACGCGGCGCCTCGCCAAGGAGGAGGGGCTGCTCGTGGGCGGCTCCTGCGGCATGGCGGTCGTCGCGGCGCTGCGGGTCGCGGAGCGGCTGGGCCCGGACGATGTCGTCGTCGTCCTCCTGCCCGACTCCGGGCGCGGCTACATGAGCAAGATCTTCAGCGACGAGTGGATGAACGACTACGGCTTCCTGGAGGAGCCCGGCGACCAGCCGCGCGTCGGCGACGTGCTGGGCCGCAAGGAAGGCGGCGCGCTGCCCTCGCTGGTGCACATGCACCCCGAGGAGACGGTGGGCGAGGCCATCGACGTGCTGCGCGAGTACGGCGTCTCGCAGATGCCGATCGTGAAGCCGGGCGCCGGTCACCCCGACGTGATGGCCGCGGAGGTCATCGGCTCCGTCGTCGAACGCGAGCTGCTCGACGCCCTGTTCGCCCAGCGCGCCTCGCTCGGCGACCCGCTGGAGAAGCACATGTCGGACCCGCTGCCGCAGGTCGGCTCCGGTGAGCCGGTGGCCGACCTGATGTCGGTGCTCGGCCGCGCCGACGCGGCGATCGTCCTCGTCGAGGGCAAGCCGACGGGTGTCGTGAGCCGGCAGGACCTGCTGGCGTTCCTCGCGGAGCAGCAGGGGCAGTGAGCGTCGGAGCCGTGGGGTGAACTTCGCGGAAGTGGTACGAGCGTGTCACGTCCGCGCAGCACCCGCTTAACACTGCTCCGGCACATTGGTGGTTGTCGGCGTCAGGAACTCCGGAGCGGCTCCCGGACCTCCATGGACGCCTGGACGTGGCCCGGCCCTGACCTGGCCCACGTCCCTCGCGGGGACCGCCGTCGTCCCGCCCCCTGGGTGACCGGGGGTGCGGCGGTCCCCGCGATTGCTTACGGGGCGCTCAGTGCCCAACTGCCCAGCAGCGCGAGGCGGTCCGCGGCCTCGCTGGCCGGTTCCGCCATGTAGACGATCAGCATCTGCTCGGGGTCGCCGGGCAGAGTCAGTGTCTCGTACGGCAGGGCCAGTTCGCCGACGAGCGGGTGGATGATCCGCTTCACTCCGTGGGTCTTCTCCTTGACCTGGTGGTCCGCCCACAGGCGGCGGAAGGCCTCGCTCTTGACGGACAACTCGCCCACCAGGGCACTGAGTCGCGTGTCTGCGGGGCAGCGCGCTGCGTCCAGGCGCAGATACGCGACGGTCTCCGCCGCGACCGCCTCCCACTCCGGGTAGCAGGCGCGTGCCGGGGCGTGCAGGAAGACCTGGCGGGGGACGTTGCGTTCGGCGGGCGACAGCCGGGACCAGCCGTTGAGGGCGTCGCCGAGGGCGTTCCAGGCGAGGACGTCCATGCGGCGGCCGACGATGAACGCGGGCGCCCGGTCGATGGTGTCGAGCAGCAGCCGCAGGCCGGGGCGGACCTTCTGCGCTGCGGACTTGTCCTTGCGGGGGCGCGGCCGCGGGCGGGCCACCGTGCGCAGATAGGCGTGCTCGGTCTCGTCCAGGCGCAGCACGCGCGCGATGGCGTCGAGCACGGCGTCGGAGACCGAGGGGCCGCGGCCCTGTTCGAGCCGGATGTAGTAGTCGACGCTGACGCCCGCCAACTGCGCGACCTCCTCACGGCGCAGGCCGGGCACGCGGCGGCGGCCGTGCGAGGCGAGGCCCACGTCGGCGGGTTGTATGCGGGCGCGCCGTGAGCGCAGGAAGTCTCCGAGGTCGCCGTCCATGTGTTCGATCCTAGGCGGCGGGGACGGATCGAGCCTGGTACTGGCAGACCTAGGAAAAGCGCATCCCTGGGTGGCGGGACGTGTCCCCCGCAGAGTTGGCACCGGCGCCGCCAGGGAACAAGCCCGGCGGCCGGGACCAACAGGGAGTACCCCCATGACGTACACGACACTTGAGGGTCGTACCGCCGTCGTCACCGGAGCCGCCAGCGGCATCGGCGAGGCGACGGCCCGGCTGCTCGCCGGGCAGGGCGCGCGGGTCGTGCTCCTCGCCCGGCGCGCGGAGCGCCTGGCGGAGCTGGCCGGGAAGATCGAGGCGGACGGCGGCACGGCGCTCGCCGTCGCCGCCGACGTCACGGACCAGGCGTCGGTGGACGCCGCCGCCGAGCGGGTCCGGGCGGCCTTCGGGCGGGTGGACCTGGTGGTGAACGCGGCGGGCGTGATGTTCCCGAACCCGGTCACCGAGGGCCGCGCCGACGAGTGGCAGCGCATGCTGGACACGAACGTGGCGGGCGCGCTGCGGATCATCCGCGCCTTCACGCCGGACCTGATCGCGGTGGCCGAGGAGGGCGGGACGGCGGACCTGGTGAACATCTCGTCGGTCGGCGCGCATCTCGCCTTCCCGAACTACGCGGTGTACGGGGCGACGAAGGCGGCGCTGACCCACCTCTCCGAGTCGCTGCGTACGGAGTTCGGCCCGCGCGACGTCCGCGTCACCAACGTGGAGCCCGGACTGACGGAGACGGAGCTGCGCGGGCACATCGACAACGAGGAGCTGAGCGGTCAGCTGTCCGGCATGTTCGCCGCCATCGGGTCGCTCGCCTCCGACGACGTCGCGGACCTCATCGCCTACGCGGCCAGCCGCCCCCGGCACGTCAATCTGCGTCAGCTGATCGTGCTGCCCACGCGTCAGGCGTAAGCCCCGGACAGCAGGGGATTACTCGTCGTCCCACTCCGAAGTGCGGCCCTTGCGCCGCTGCCCGAAGCCCGCGCCGCGGACCGCGTGCACCGCGTTCACGCCGAAGATGCCCGCCCAGGTCACGAAGAGGCCGGTCAGGCCCGCGTTGGCCACGCCGATCGCGGAGAGCGGGACCGCGAGGATCAGCGAGATCACGCCGAAGCCGAACCGCTCGCTCCACGAGTCCAGGGCGCTGCCGCCGGAGGGGCGGGCGCCGCGGGCGACGACCATCTGCTGTTCGGCCAGGTGGCGGCGCATACGGCGGTCGATCGTGCCGTCGAGGCGTTGCTCGATCTTGCCGAGGAACGCCTCGACCAAGGCGGAGTCGTACTCTTCGCCTAGCTCTCTGCGGGCGTGCAGAGTGGCGTCGAGTTCCTTCTTGAGTTCGGCGTCACGGGCTTCCATACGGGCTACGTTACGGCGCCGGGGCCCCGGGGGCGGTGGGGGTAACCCCCCTTTCCACCCGGGGCCCAGCCCCCGGTGGCACGGCGCCGCCCTGGCCAGGGCCCGGTACAGCGCCCTGTCGCTGGCTCAGGCTGTATATCGTCATGCAGAGTTCTTGCTGTCTGAATAGGCTGTCAATGGTTTTCGGCGCACCGGCGTAAATCACCGGCAGCAAGTGGCGTACCGCCTGGTGGTGGGCTGCGAGCCGGCGCCGGAGCGACCGTGAGCACGACCGTGGGTACAGACATCCTGAGGGGGACGACGGCATGACGGACAGCCCTGCCGCGCGACTGCAAGTGCTCTTCGAGGGGCACCGGCTCACGCCCACGCAGCGCCGCATCGCGCACTGCATGGTGCGGCGGGCGGCGGACGTCCCCTTCCTCTCCAGCGTCGAACTGGCGGAGCTGGCCGGGGTGAGCCAGCCCTCGGTCACCCGCTTCGCGGTGGCACTGGGCTTCGACGGCTACCCCGCCCTCCGCAGACACCTGCGGGACGTGGCGCCCACGGAGGCCGCCGGCGGGGACGACCTCAACGAGTACCAGCAGGCGGTCGAGGCGGAGATCGAGAACCTCCGGCACCTGGCGGACGCCCTCGCGGACCCGAGCCCGGTGGAGCGGGCGGGCCGCCTCCTCGCCGCCTCCCGCCCCCTCCCCGTTCTCGGCCTGCGCGCCGCCGCCTCCCAGGCGTACGGCTTCTCCTACTTCGCCGCCAAGGTCCACCCCGACGTACGCCTCCTCGACGAGGGCGGCACGATGCTGACCGACCGCATCGACGCGGCGGTCCGCGCGGGCGCCACGGCCCTCCTCTGCTTCGCGCTCCCGCGCCACCCCCGCGAGGTCGTCGACGCGCTGGCCCACGCCAGGGAGGCGGGCCTCACGGTGATCACGGTGGCGGACTCCCCGTTCGCCCCGGTGGCGACGTACTCCCACCTCCTGCTCCCGGCAGCCGTGGGCACGGGCCTGGCCTTCGACACGGCCTGCGCCCCGATGCTGCTGGGCCGCGTCCTCCTGGAGGCCATGTGCGACGGTCTTCCGGACGCGCAGGCGCGCCTTGAGGAGTTCGACGCGGGGGCGGTGGCGCGGGGGTTGTTCGTGGAGTGAGCGGCGCCCTTGTGCGGGAGGTCCGCTACGCCCTGGGCACCGAGAAGCGGAAGAGCTTGCCGGACCAGGTGGCGTACAGGTGGTTGCCGATGGGCTGTGCCGACCAAGGGCCTGAGCTGCCGGTGGCCCGGTGGTGCCAGACCTGTTCGCCGGTGCCGGCGTGGAAGGCGTACAGGCCCTTCTTGCCCGCGGCGAGGAAGAGCCCGCGCAGGGCGCCCAGGAGGTCGAGGTCGCCCAGGGCTGCCCCCGCCGTCCAGCGTTTCGTGCCGGTCTTGGCGTCGATCCCGTACAGGACCTTCTTGTCGAGGTAGCAGACGGTCGCGCCGGCGCGTGCGTAGCCGCGGTTGCCGCGGGCGGTGGTCTGCACCGTCCACAGGGTCTTGCCCGACGCCGGGTCGAAGGCGGCGAGCAAGCCGCGGGTCGAGCCGCTGAAGCCGGTGCCCGGGTAGCAGAACAGGGTGCCTTCGAGCAGGCTCATGCACCCCGCGTAGCCGAGAATCTCGCTGTTCGTGGGCGGGAGTTCGGTGGCTTCGCTCCAGAGCGTCTCGCCGTTGTCGGGGTCGAGGGCGAGCAGCTTCATGTCGGCGTCGATGCCGTAGAGCACCTTGCCCTTGTCCGGTGGGTAGAGCGTGACGAGGTCCTTCGCCCATACGCGCTCGCCCGTGTCCCGGTCCAGGGCGGAGTAGCCCCTGAGCATCGCGCCCGGTTCCGTCTTCGACGCGCCGCCCCAGGCGAGCGGCGCGCCCGCAGGGGTGACGCCGAGGATCATGCTCACGTCCTTCACGTCGCGTGAGGTCCACCGCACCTCGCCGCTCGACGCCTCCAGGGCCTGGAAGCGTCCACCACTTGTGATCATGACCAGCTCGCCGTCCGAGAAGTCCAGCTTGGGCGCGCTGTCCCCGGCCGGGGACGCGTCCCACACCTTCTTGCCGGACCGGCCGTCGAACGCGTGCACCTTGCCGTCGGTACGTACGGTGTAGACGCGCTTGTCGTCGGGGAGGGCGTCGGTGTTCTGGCCGCCGAGGTCCTTCCACAGGAGCTTGCCGGTGGCCCGGTCGAAGCAGGCACCGGAGGCCTGTTGGGTGCACAGCAGCGTGGACCGGGTCACCGCGCGCAGGGACATGCCGGGCTGCGGAAGCTCCTTGGTCCAGTCGAGTTCAGGGGTGGCGGCCGTGCCCTTGCCGTTCTTGCCGTCCTCGCCCCGTGAGCGCAGGAACCAGGTGGTGCCGCCGGCCGCCGCGGTCACGGCGAGAGCGGCGCCGCCGGTCAGCAGCCGGCGGCGGCTGAGCAGCGGGGCGCGTACCGCGTCCTGAAGTGTGCGCTGGTCCTCGGTCACCTGGAGCTCGACCGCGCCGAGCCAGCCGGCGGTGGTCTCCGGGCGCAGCCAGGCCTGTAGTTGCTCGACGGTGGGGCGGCGGGCGGGGTCCTTGTCGAGGCACGCGGTGACGATGCCGAGCAGGCCGTGGGGGACGCCGTTCAACTGCGGCTCTTCGTAGGCGGCCCGGTAGAGCAGGGCGTGTACCGCGCCGGTGCCGAAGGGCGGTATGCCGGTGGCGGCGAAGGCGAGCACGGCGCCGAAGGCGAACACATCGGACGCGGGCGTCAGTTCGAGACCCCGCGACTGCTCGGGCGACATGTAGCCGGGCGACCCCGCGACCTGGCCCTCGGCGGTGAGCACGGTTCCGTCGACGGCCCTGCTGATGCCGAAGTCGATGACCCGGGGACCGTCGAGGGTGAGCAGGATGTTGGACGGCTTGAGGTCGCGGTGGATGAGCCCGGCGCGGTGGATCGCGGCCAGCGCCTCGGCCAGGCCGCCGCCGAGCACACGCAAGGTGGGCTCGGGCATGGGCCCGTGGGCCTCCAGCGCGTCGGCGAGCGAGGGGCCGGGGATGTACGCGGTGGCCAGCCAGGGCTGCGGCCCCTCGGGGTCGGCGTCCACGACCGGCGCGGTGAAGGCGCCGGAGACCGCGCGGGCGGCGTCGACCTCGGCCTTGAAGCGGCGGCGGAAGTCGGGGTCGGCGGCCAGTTCGGGACGTACGACCTTGACGGCCACCGCACGGCCACTGCGCGACGCGGCGAGGTGGACGCGGCCCATGCCGCCCGCGCCGAGCTCCCGGATGACCCGGTAGGGGCCGATGTACGAGGCGGGGGAGGAGGCGGGGGAGGAGGCTTGCGGGGGCGGCGCGGACGGCGGCGCGGATGGCGGCATGGGCGGCGGCATGGGCGGTGTGGTCATGAGGTGTCGCTCCGGAAGGCGTAAAGGGTGGTCTCGGACGCGGCGAAGAGCGTGCTGCCGGAGGTCTGGAGCAGCCACTCGCTCTTGCCCCCGGTTTTGCCGGACGGCTGGTGTGCCCAGAGCGGCTTGCCGTCGGAGGCGCGCAGGACGATGAACCCCGGAACGTCACCGGTGGCGAACGTGGCGATGGCCACCACGGACGCGGAGACGGTCGGCCCCTGGCTGTTCGCGCCGCCGGTGGTCGTCAGGTGCACCGGGCTCGCCGTGTGCCACACCTGCTCGCCGCTGCGCATGTCCAGGGCGAACACGGTGCCCGGACCGTCGTGCAGATAGGCCCGCTTGCCGCGGACCCTGGCCGCGCTGATGGTGGTCGTCTCGTTGACGGCGGTCCACAGCTTCTTGCCGTCGGTGACGCGGAAGGCCTGCGCCTTCGTACTGGTGACGAGCAGCGTCTTGCCGTCGGTGGACAGGTGCGGATAGGCGCCGGGCTTGATGACGTCCGGGACCTTCCACCGTTCGGCGCCCGAGCGCAGGCCGAGGCCACGGAGCGTGCCGTTGTCCTGGAGGAAGCAGAGGTTCCCGTCGGCGTACGCCTGGAAGTCGCTGCCCTTGACCGTGCGCGACCACAGCACCTTGCCCGAGCGGAGATCGACCGCGAGCACCCCGTAACCCTTGTGACCACTGGTGCCGACGACCGCGACCTGACCGGCGACGGACAGGACGCTGTCGACGAAGTCGGAGGACTGGGCGTCGGCGCCCTGCTCGGTGAGCGCGTGGGTGAACTTCTGTCTGCCTGTGGCGTCGACACCGGACAGATAGCCGCGCTCGCCGCTCCACGCCGAGGCGAACAGCGTCGATCCGCGCACGCCCAGCCATTTCGGGTCGGTGGAGACGTCGGAGGGCAGGCGCAGCGAGCCCGTCCAGCGTTCCTTCCCGGTGGTGGTGTCGTAGGCGGTCGCGCGTCTCTGCTCCCAGTGCACCAACATGTCGCCCAGGAGCTGCAGTTGTGCGCTCGCCAGCTTCTTCAGCGGGACCGACCACCGTGGCTTCGGGCCGGCCGGGACCTTGGGCTCGGGCCGGCCGGTGGTGCCCGCGCTGCCGCTGCCGCCGCCCCGGGCCGGGGTCGTGCCGGGCTTCGACCGCCACCCGGCCAGCGCCGCGGCCCCTCCGCCCGCCGCGACGGTGGTGCCCGCCGCGGCGATCCACAGGAACCTGCGGCGGCTCGGCCCCCTTGGGGCCTCGGCGGCGAACGGGTCGACGGGCGGAGCGAGGGACGTCAGGGGCACGGGCGGCGCGGCCACCAGCACGGCGGCGTGCGCCTCCCGCCGCGCCAGGTCCTCCCGCACGCCATCGATGAGCAGCGCGGCAGGGTCGGCGGCCCCGGACCCGACCAGCACCGACGCGGCGGGCGGCCTGCGGGCGGGGTCCTTGTCCAGGCAGGCGCTGATCAGCGGGCTCAAGGCCGCGGGTACGCCATCCAGTTCGGGCGGCTCATGGACGGCCCGGTAGAGGATCTCGGCCGTCCCTCCGGTGCCGAAGGGACCCCGCCCGGTCGCCGCGAAGACCAGGACGCAGCCCAGGGAGAAGATGTCGGCCGCCGGGCCCGCCTCGCGGCTCGACATGATCTGCTCGGGCGCCATGAATCCGGGCGTCCCCATCACGGCGCCCGTCCGGGTCACCTGGGTGGCGTCCACCGCGCTGCTGATGCCGAAGTCGATGACGCGGGGCCCGTCCTCGGCGATGAGTACGTTGCCGGGTTTGAGGTCGCGGTGGACGATGCCGGCGTCATGGATGGCGAGCAGCGCCTCCGCGAGGCCGGTGCCCAGGGCCCGCAGGCCGGCCTCGGGCAGCACACCGAAGCCGCGTACGACATCGTGCAGCGACGGCGCCGGGACGTAGGCCGTGGCCAGCCAGGGCTGTGGGGCGTCCGCGTCCGCGTCGAGCACCGGCGGGGTGAAGAAGCCGCTCACGCGGCGGGCGGATTCGGCCTCGCGCCGGAAACGCCCGCGGAAGTTCGGCGCCTCGGCGTACTCGGGCCGGATGACCTTCAGGGCGACCAGCCGCGAACCCGGCGACCTGGCCAGGAACACCCTGCCCATGCCGCCCTCGCCGAGGAGCTGGAAGACCTCGTAGGGGCCGATACGGGCGGGGCTCTGCGGGTTCTGCTGCCGGGGGCCGCCCCGGTCCGGCGGCTGCGGCACTGTGGGGTGCGTGGGCTGCACGGGCTGTACGGCCGTGGGGTCGCCGCCTTCGTAGGGATGTGTGTGCACGTCGTCGCCGCGGCGGTCAGCTCAGCGAGGCGAGGACGTCACGGGCGGCGGTGATGGCGGCGTTCTCGGCCTGCTTCCGCGTGGTGTCGGACGTACTCCGGCTGTAGGTGAAGTCCACGCTGAGCGAGGCGTTGCCCTCACGGACGACCACCTCGGACTGTGCCAGCGTCCCGTCCCTGGCGTCGACGGTGCTGACGACGACAGCCTCCTCGCCGAGCCCGCTGACCGGCCGGGAGCCCTCCGCCTTGCGCAAACCGTTGAGGTCGCTGAGAGCGGTTCTCTTCTTGAGGTCGTACTGGCCCTTGACACTCGCGCTGACCGTGAGGCTCACGCTCAGGCTCTGATAGCGACCGTAGTCGGCGGGCTCCCACTTCGGCATCCTGGTGATCATCGTGGCCAGGTCCTTGTCGTCCATCAGGCCGGGCGTGCATTCACCTCCGGGCGCGATCTCCTCGATGGTGGACGCCTTGATCAGCTCACACCCCTTGGGCACCTTGGAGAACGCCTTGCCCGACGACGGCGCCTTCGGCTTGGCGGCGTCTCCCGGTGCGCCGGAGGGCTTGACCGACGCGGTGCCGCCCTTGTCGTCGTCCTCCGAGGTGGTGATGACCACGCCGACGACCACGGCCACGGCGAGCGCCGCGGCGCCACCGATCAGCCATATGCGCGAACGGCCGCCGCCCGGGGCGGAATTGCCGGGGCCGCCCGCCGGAACCGGCTGCGACCAGGCCGAAGGCACGCCTGGTGCCTGCGGCGGGACGGGCGGCGGCGCCTGGCCGGGCATCGGGGGCGGCGCCTGGCCGGGGCCGCCGAAGCCCTGCCGGGGATCCACCTGCGGGTTCTCACTCACGGAACAGCTCGCTTTCCTACGGTTCACGCCCTCGGGAGCGGACACAACGCGCCGTACCCTCTCGCGAGACACTGCAATGCCGATGAAATCCTGCTGAAGCAGGGGACGCGGACGCCGCTGGGAAGCGGGGAACCACGGGTAACTACGGGGAATCACGGGGGGTCTTCGGGGTGGGCACGAGCACAGCGGACACGACCGGCTCAGGCGGGACGACAGGCACGGAGGACACGAAGGACACGAAGGACATGGAGGACATGGAGGGCGCGGGGGACACGGAGGGCACGGACGACGCGGCGGACCATCTGCGCCTCGCCCTGCTCGGCCCGGTCGGCGCCCATCGCGGGGAGGTGCCGCTCGACCTGGGACCCGTACGACGTCAGGCGGTGCTGGCCGCACTGATCCTGCGTACGGAGACACTCGTCACCCATCAGCAACTGCTGGACGACGTATGGGGACTGGAACCCCCGGGCACGGGCCGCCGCGTCCTGCCCAGCTACGTCTACCCCCTGCGCAAGGCACTGGACGTACCCGGCACCGGACCCGCCGCATCCGTGATCCGCGGTGAGCGTGGCGGTTACCGCTTCGTACCGGGCACCCGAGCCCGCACGGACATCGGCGAGTTGGCCGGACAGGCCGCCGCGGCGCGCCGAGCGAAGGCCGCAGGCGACCTCCGCACCGCCCTCGACGGCTGTACGCGGGCACTGGACCTGTTCCGCGGGGAACCGCTGTCCGGCCTGCCCGGCCCGTTCGCCGACGCCGAGCGGCAGCGCCTCGCCCGGCAGCGGCGCACCCTCCACCAGGAGCGGGCGGAGTGCCTGCTGCTCCTGGGCCGGTACGCGGAGGCCCTGGACGCACTCCTGGCCGCGCCCACGGCACAGCCGCACGACGAACCGCTCGCCGCCCTGCGCATGCGCGCGCTGTACGGCAGCGGCCGGCAGGCCGAAGCGCTCGCCGCCTACCAGGAGACCCGGGACCGGCTCCGCGGCGAGCTGGGCGTGGAGCCCGGCGAGGAGCTGCGCCGGGTGCACCAGGGCGTACTGCGCCGGGACGACCTGATGCTGCTCGGCCGGGCACCGCTGCCCCGAGCCACCGACATCGCCGCACAAGCACCGCCCCCACCCCCACCCGCGCCCAGGTCACGCCCCCACCGCAACGAACTTCCCGGCGACACCCCCTGGCTCGTAGGCCGGGAACCGGAACTCGCCCTGCTCACCGCGCCGGTGCCCCAAGGCTCCGTCTCCGTGGCCGCCATCGACGGCACGGCGGGCGTCGGCAAGACCGCGCTGATGGTCCGCGCCGCCTGGACGCTGCACGACCAGTACCCGGACGGCTGCCTGTTCGTGGACCTGCACACGCACGGCGCCCCCCACGAGAGCCCGCGCCCGCAGCGCGCACTGCACCGGCTGCTCCGTTCGGTCAACGGCGCCGACGACGAAGTGCCGGACGACCTGGACGAGTTGGTCACCGCCTGGCGCGCGGCCACCAGCTCCCTGCGGCTGCTGCTGGTCGTGGACGACGCCCGCAGCGCGGAACAGGTACGCCCCTTGCTGCCCGCGGGCCCGGGAAGCCGCGTCCTTGTGGCCGGCCGCCAGCGTCTGCCCGGCCTCGACGCCGACCGGCGGCTCACCGTGGAGCCGCTGGACACGGGCGAGGCGGTCACGCTGCTCACCCGCCTCCTCGGCGAGACGCGCGCCGAACGGGAACCGGAGGCCGCGCGGGAACTCGCCCGCCGCTGCGGCGGTCTCCCGCTGGCGCTGCGGATCACCGGGGCCCGGCTGCAGAACCGCCCGTCCTGGACACTGGCCCACCTGGTCGGCCGGATGTCGGACGACGAACGCCGCCTGGGCGAACTGCGGGCGGAGGACCGCAGCGTGGAGGCCGCCTTCCGGATGTCCTACGACCTGCTCGCCCCCGAACTCCGGCGCGGCTTCCGGGCGTTGGGGCAGGCCCCGACCGCCGAGTTCGACGGGCTCGCCCCCGCCGTCATGCTGGGCCGCTCGCTCCAGGACACCGAGGACCTCCTGGAGCGCCTGGTCGACGCGAGCCTGCTCCAGCAGCCACGGGCAAGCCGCTACCGGCTGCATGATCTCGTACGCGACCACACGCGCCGCCTCGCCGCCGCCGTGCCCGAGGAGGCCGCCGCGGACCGCGCCGCCGTGCTGCACCTCTACACAGCCGCCGGGCGCATCGCCAGCGACTGGGGCCCCGAGGGCTTCCCGACCGGCCCCGACATCTCCGACTCCCCCTTCTCGAACTGGCGGGAGGCCGACGCGTGGCTGGATGCCGCGGGCGGCCAACTGCTCGACGTGGTCGCCTTCGCGGCGGCCACCGGGCAGCACGACCACGCCTGCTGGATCGCCGAGGCCCTGGTCGACCCGCTGGTCCGCCAGGGCCGCTACCACGAGTGCCGCGCCGCCCTGGAGCTCGCGCTGCCCAGCGCCGACCTGGCCGACGACCGGCGGATGCCCTCCTCCCTGCGCAACTGCTCGGCCATCGCGGACATCTACCAGGGGCGCTTCCAGCAGGCCCACGCCTGGTGCGCCGACGCGCTGCGCCTCGCCCGTCACCAGGGCGACCTGCGTGAACAGGCGCGGGCCACCGCCGGGCTTGGCGCCGCTGAGCGTGCGCTGGGCCGCTTCCCGGAGGCGGTCGCCCATCTGAGCGAGGTCATGGAGCTGGCGGCCCGGCTCGACGACGACTGGCTGTCCGGGATGTCGAGCTGCAACCTCGGCGCCCTCCACGACCAGCAGGGACGGCACGAGGAAGCACTCACGTACTACGCCACCTCCCTCACCTTCGCCGAGAAGATCGGCCGCCCCCGGATGATCAGCAAGACCCTCTGCTTCACCGCCGAGGCCCATCTGGCGCTCGGCCGGCACACCGAGGTCAAAGGCCTGGCGAGGCGCGCGGCGGAGCTGGCCCAGGAGGTCGGCGACCTGCAACTGCGCGCGACAAGCCTGTCGCTGCTCGGTGCCGCGGAGCACGGTGCCGCGGAACACGGGCACGGTGACCTGCTGTTGGCCATCACTCTCCAGCGCGAGGCCCTGGCCACGCTCACCGAGCACACCAGCAGACCCCTGGAGATGGAGGTCCGCCGCCGGCTCGGACGCACGTACGCGGCAGCGGGCCGCCAGGCCGAGGCAGAGCAGCAGTTCCATATCGCCCGGTCCCTGGCAGGGGCGGAGGAGGGCGGTCTGTTCTCACCCTCTCCTCAGATTCCACCGCTAACCTCCTCCGCCGAAGCAGCGGAGGCATAGCGGCGGTACAGCGGCGGCATAGGAGGCGACGACGTGGGACGCGGCGGACATGGTCTGGTGAGGGTGCCGGTGGTGGTGCGGGCCGGGGCGGCGCCCCTGTGGTGGCTCGGGGTGGCCGCCGCCGGTGTCGGGGCGCTGCCGGACGGGCTCACCGGGCGGCGCATCGGCGCGCTCGCCGGGGCCGCGCTGTTCATCGTGACGGCCGCCGTCATCGCGTACGCCCGTAGGAAGCGCTACACCGCCCTTGCCCGCGAGGCGACCCGCGCCGGGAAGTACGACGTGCTCCAGAGCCGGTCGGTGACCGTACGCAACTGGCGGCGCGGCCACCGCTGGTGGCTCGTCGCCGCCTTCCTCGCCGCGCTCGGCAGCGCCTTCGCCCTGCCTGTGGCGGGCGGCGCGGTGCTGGCGGGCGCGGGAGTCGGCCTGTGGGCGAAGGCCGCCTGGCTCGGCCGCCGCGAGCAGGACGGCGATGTGCTCCTGTGGGTACGCGTCGACTGGCTCGGACGCGGGGCGGGCGCCCCTGCGGGCAAGACGGCCAAGGCGTACCGCACCACGGGCCCGGCGGCGGGCGACGCCCTGCCCGGCGGGGCACGGCGCCGCACCGCCGCCGTGTGACGCCCGGGGTCACTCCTCGCCCCGCGCCTTCAGCACCACCTTGTTGACCACCCACAGCGCCACCCCGATGGCGATCAGGATGCCCGCGCGGATGTAGACCTCCGCCGGACGGTCGGCGAGCGGGCTCGCCAGGATCACCGCCGTGATCGCGCCGAGCACCGGAAGGACGGTCGGCGTGCGGAAGTGCGTGTGGTCGACGGGGTCGCGGCGCAGGACCAGTACCGCCACGTTGACCACCGCGAACACGCACAGCAGGAGGAACGCCGTCGTGTCGCCGAGCCCCTCGATCTCGCCCGTCGAGACCAGGCCGACCGCGAGGAGCGAGACGAAGACGATGCCGACGACCGGGGTGCGGCGCTTGGCGAGGACGCGGCCCATGGCGCGCGGCAGGATGCGTTCGTTGGCCATGCCGTAGCAGAGCCGCGAGGCCATCATGATGTTGATCAGCGCCGAGTTGGTGACCGCGAAGAGGGCGATCAGCGCGAAGAGCTTGTGCGGGAAGTCGACGCCGCCCGCCTTCACGACCTCCAGGAGTGGCCCGCTCGAACCCTCCAGCGTCTTGTAGTCGACCAGGAGGGACGAGACCAGCGCCACCAGGACGTAGATCGTGCCCGTCACCGCGACCCCGATGAAGATCGCGCGCGGGAAGGCGCGCACGGGGTCCTTGGTCTCCTCGGCCATGTTGACCGAGTCCTCGAAGCCGACGAAGGCGAAGAAGCCGAGCGCGGTCGCCCCCAGCACCCCGGTCATCAGGGCGTAGCCCGTGCCGCCCCCGCCGGCCTCGAAGTCGGTGAGGCGGGAGGGTTCGCCGTCCCCGCTCAGTACGGCGTACGCGCCGATGGCGAGGATGATCGCGAGACCGGTCAGTTCTACGAGGGTCAGGACCACGTTCGTCTTGACGGACTCCGAGACGCCCCGCAGGTTCAGCGCCGCGAGCAGGACGATGAAGGTGATGGCGATCAGGGTCGGCGGCAGCGCGTCGCCCGTCAGCTCACCGAGGTAGTCACCGCTGAAGGCACGGGCCGCCGCGCTCGCCGACGAGAGCCCCGAGCACATCACCATGAAGGCGATGATGAAGGTGAGGAACGGCGTCTTGAACGCCTTCTGGGTATAGAGCGCGGCCCCGGCCGCCTTCGGATACTTGCCGACCAGTTCGACGTACGAGGCCGCCGTCAGGATCGCCACGACGAAGCCGATCGCGAACGGCAGCCACAGCGCGCCGCCGACCTTCCCCGCGACCTTGCCGGTGGTGGCGTAGATGCCCGTGCCGAGGATGTCGCCGATCACGAAGAGGATCAGCAGCTTGGGGCCGATGGCGCGGTGCAGCGCGCCGTCGTCGGCGGGCGGTGGTGGTGGTGCGGCGGTGGGCGTGTCCGATGTCGTCACAGGAGCCTCCCCCGAGAACGTGGCCTGGGAGGGAGGGTCTGCCCGTGATCCAGGTCACTATGCGCGAGTTGAGGAACCTCAGAGGTACCGCGTTGAGGAACCTCAGAGGTACCGCAGCGCGTCCCGTTCCGAGCCGCCGCCCGCCTCCGCCACGATCTCGTCGAGCGTCTGCGGCTCACGCGCGGCGGCGAACCGCACCTCGTCGGCGTACGTCGCGAAGCCGTGGATGCCGGGCCGGGCAAGGCTGTTGTAGGAGTAGTGGGCCGTGAAGTAGTAGGCGCCGGTGTCCAGGACCGCTACGTGATCCCCCTGTTCGAGCAGCGGCAGCGGGCGGTTCTCGGCGAGCAGGTCGCCCGCGAAGCAGGCCGGGCCCGCGATGTCCTGGCCGACGGCGGGCCCGCTCTTGGGCCGCCCCTTCGCGTCGTACGCGGCGATCCGCAGCGGCCACGAGAGCGGCGCGTACACCGTCCGCGTCGCCACCTGCACGCCCGCGTGCGTCACCGCGATGGGCCTGCCGCCCGCCTTCTTCGCGTACTCGACGCGGGCGAGGACCGTGCCGTGCTTGGCGAGCAGCGACCGGCCGAACTCGGTGACCAGGCCGTACCGCCCGTCGAGCAGCCCCGGCACCCTCGCCTTGAGGCGGCGCGCGTACTGCGCGTGCGTCGGGGTCTCCTCGTCCGAGCCGAAGTTGACGGGCAGACCGCCGCCGATGTCGATGGTGTCGATCTGCCGCCGCCCGGCGCGTTCGTTGATCTCCTCGGCCAGTTCGTACGTCGCTCCGACCCCGCGCACCATCATCTCCAGGGGCATGCCCTGTGAACCGGAGTGCGCGTGCAGCCGGGTCAGCCACGGCCGGTCGAGGCAGGCCTGGACCACCCACTCCCGGGCGGCCTCGTCCAGCAGCGGGATGCCGAACTTGGAGGTGGGCGTGGCCGTCGACAGGGCGCCGATCGAACCGCCGCCGATCTGCGGGTTCACGCGCAGCCCGACGGGGGAGCCGGTCGGCGCCGACTGGACCAGGGCGTCGACGCGGGCCAGCTCCTGCGGGTTGTCGGCGTTGACGGCGATGCCGAGCGCGAGCGCCTGGCGCAGTTCGGCGGGCGTCTTGGCGGGGGAGTCCAGGACCGTGTCGGCGGGCGCGACGCCGGCGGCCCGCGCCAGGGCCAGCTCGCCGGGGCTCGCCACCTCGGCGCCGATCCCCGCCGAGCGCAGCAGCCGCAGCACCGGCACGAGCGGGGTCGCCTTCACCGCGAAGGCGTGCAGGACGGGGGTGCCGGGCGGGGTGACCGCCTCGAAGGCGGCGCGCAGGGCGGCGGCGCTCGCGCGGATGCCGGCGATGTCGAGGAGGGCCGCGAGGGGGGTGGAGGGGCCGACGACGCCCTGCTCGACGGCGGCGCGGATGGCTTGGTCGCGGCGGGTGGGGGAGTCACTCCCGGGGGCGGTACCGGGATCAGTACCGGTGTCGGCGCCTCCGTGGAGATCCTGCGTCCGGTCGTTGTCCTCGTCGTGGCCCATGCGATCCAGCCAATCATCCGGGCCGCGTACGCCGCTGGTGTACTCGCGCATTCGTTCGCTATTGACTAGCTCTATTCAGCCCATCAGGATGTGAATAACAAGGTCACAGGTGACAGGTCACAGCAGTCTCATCCGAGGCAGTCTCATCCGAGGAGGCACCGCCCCATGTCAGGACCCCGCCCCGTACGAGCGCCGCGCGGCACGGAACTCAGCGCCCTGGGATGGCAGCAGGAAGCCGCCCTGCGGATGCTCCAGAACAACCTCGACCCCGAGGTCGCCGAGCACCCCGACAAGCTCGTCGTCTACGGCGGCACGGGAAAGGCCGCGCGCGACTGGCGGTCGTTCGACGCCATGGTGCGTACGCTCCAGACCCTCAAGCAGGACGAGACGATGCTCGTCCAGTCGGGCCGCCCCGTCGGCGTGATGCAGACCCACGAGTGGGCGCCGCGCGTCCTGATCGCCAACTCCAACCTCGTCGGCGACTGGGCGAACTGGGAGGAGTTCCGCCGCCTGGAGCAGCTGGGCCTCACCATGTACGGCCAGATGACCGCGGGCTCGTGGATCTACATCGGCACGCAGGGCATCCTCCAGGGCACCTACGAGACGTTCGCCGCGGTCGCCGCGAAGAAGTTCAACGGCACCCTCGCCGGGACCATCACCCTCACGGCCGGTCTCGGCGGCATGGGCGGCGCCCAGCCGCTCGCCGTCACCATGAACGACGGCGTCGCGATCTGTATCGACGTCGACCCGCGCGCGATCGAGCGCCGCATCGAGCACAGGTTCCTCGACGTGCGGGCCGACTCCCTGGAGCACGCCCTCCAGCTCGCCGTCGAGGCGCGTGACGCCCGTCGCCCCCTCTCCATCGGCCTGCTCGGCAACGCCGCCGACCTCCTGCCCCGCATGCTCGCCGAGTCCGCGCCCATCGACATCGTGACGGACCAGACCTCCGCCCACGACCCGCTCGCGTACCTCCCGACGGGCGTCGACTTCGACGAGATGCAGTCGTACGCCACGAAGGACCCGGCGGGCTTCACGACGCGGGCCCGCGAGTCGATGGCCAAGCACGTCGAGGCGATGGTCGGCTTCATGGACGCGGGCGCCGAGGTCTTCGACTACGGCAACTCGATCCGCGGCGAGGCCCAGCTGGCGGGCTACGACCGCGCCTTCGCCTTCCCCGGCTTCGTCCCCGCGTACATCCGCCCCCTCTTCTGCGAGGGCAAGGGCCCCTTCCGCTGGGCGGCGCTGTCGGGTGAGGCGTCCGACATCCACAAGACCGACAAGGCGATCCTGGACCTCTTCCCGGAGAACGAATCGCTCCACCGCTGGATCAGGATGGCCGGCGAGCGCGTCCACTTCCAGGGCCTCCCGGCCCGCATCTGCTGGCTCGGCTACGGCGAGCGCGACAAGGCGGGCGAGCGCTTCAACGACATGGTCGCGAGCGGCGAACTCCAGGCCCCCCTCGCGATCGGCCGCGACCACCTGGACTGCGGCTCGGTGGCATCCCCGTACCGCGAGACGGAGGCCATGCTCGACGGCTCCGACGCGATCGCCGACTGGCCGCTCCTGAACGCGATGGTGAACGTGGCGTCGGGCGCGAGCTGGGTCTCCCTCCACCACGGCGGCGGCGTCGGCATGGGCCGCTCCATCCACGCGGGCCAGGTCTCGGTCGCCGACGGCACGAAGCTGGCGGGCGAGAAGATCCGCCGCGTCCTGACGAACGACCCCGGGATGGGCGTCATCCGGCATGTGGACGCCGGTTACGACATCGCGGAGTCGGTGGCGGACGAGAAGGGCGTACGGGTTCCGATGCGGGAGAGTGAAGGCGAGTGACGGGAAGTTCAGCCCCTCCGGCGTTCGAGGAGCGGGGACCGGGGCAGAGCCCCGCGACGTCCACGCCCTCTTTCCAGGAGATGTGGCGGGACCTGAGCCCCATCGGCAGGGACAAGGACAGCGGCGGCTACCGCCGCTACGCCTGGACGGAGGCCGACACCGACTGCCGAGCCTGGTTCAGACACCAGGCGGAGTCGAGGGGCCTGACCCACGAGCTGGACCGCAACGGAAACCAGTGGGCCTGGCTGGGCGACCCCACGGCCGGGGACGCGATCGTCACCGGCTCCCACCTGGACTCCGTCCCCGACGGCGGCGCCTTCGACGGCCCCCTGGGAGTCGTCTCCTCCTTCGCCGCCCTGGACGAACTGCGCGCTCGCGAGGCGCGGTTCACGAAGCCTGTGGCGATCGTCAACTTCGGCGACGAGGAGGGCGCCCGCTTCGGCCTGGCCTGCGTAGGCTCCCGCCTCACCGCCGGACAGCTCACCGCCGAGGCCGCGCGCGAGCTGCGCGACGGCGACGGGGTCAGCCTGCCCGAGGCGATGGAGGCCGCCGGATACGACCCTTCGACGATCGGCCCGGACCCCGAACGCCTCGCCCGTATCGGCGCGTTCGTGGAGCTGCACGTCGAACAGGGCCGCGCCCTGGACCTGTCGGACGACCCCGTGGGCATCGCGTCCGCCATCTGGCCGCACGGCCGCTGGCGCTTCGACTTCCGGGGCGAGGCCAACCACGCGGGCACGACCCGCCTGGCCGACCGCAGGGATCCCATGCTGACGTACGCGGAGACGGTGCTCGCCGCCCGCCGCGAGGCGGAGATCGCGGGCGCGGTGGCGACGTTCGGCAAGATCTCCGTCGAGCCGAACGGCGTCAACGCCATCCCGTCCCTCGTACGCGGCTGGCTGGACTCCCGCGCCGCCGACCAGCCGACCCTCGACACGGTCGTGACGGGCATCGAGAAGGCCGCCCGGGAGTACGCGGAGCGCCACGGCATCGACCTGGACGTCGTACGCGAGTCCTTCACGCCGATCGTCGAGTTCGGGCACGCCCTGCGCGACGAACTCGGCACGATCCTGCGCCGCGGGAGTACCGGGGAGGCGGCCCGCCCGATCCCCGTCCTCGGCACGGGCGCGGGCCACGACGCGGGTATTTTGTCCGCCTCCATCCCCACCGCCATGCTGTTCGTACGGAACCCCACGGGCGTCTCGCACTCCCCGGCCGAGTACGCCGCCGAGGACGACTGCCTGGCCGGGGTGACCGCACTCGCCGACGTACTGGAAGGGCTGGCGTGCAGGTGACGACGGAGCGGACGGAGACGGACACGTACTGGCTGGAGCACGCCTGGCTCGGCACCCACGTCGAGCCGGGCGTGGCGGTGGAGGTGACGGCCGACCGGATCACGGCCGTCCGCGAGGGCGTCGAGGCGCCCCCGCCCGGCGCGACGATCCTGCGCGGCCTGACCCTCCCCGGCCTGGCGAACGCCCACTCGCACGCCTTCCACCGCGCGCTGCGCGGCACGGTCCAGGTCGGCTCCGGCACCTTCTGGACCTGGCGCGAGGTCATGTACGGGGTGGCGGACCGCCTGACGCCCGAGAAGTACCACGCGCTCGCGCGTGCGGTGTACGCGGAGATGGCGCTGGCGGGCGTCACGACGGTCGGCGAATTCCACTACCTCCACCACGGGCCCGGCGGCACCCCGTACGCCGATCCCAACGCGATGGGCGAGGCGCTGATCCAGGCGGCGTCGGACGCGGGCGTGCGCATCACGCTCCTGGACACGGCGTACGTGGCCTCAGGACTGCTCTCCGAGTCGCGGGGCGAGCCCCCGAACCGCCACCAGCTGCGCTTCTCCGACGGCACGACAGAGGCGTGGGCCGAGCGGGCCTCGGCGCTGAAGGAGCGTCCGCACGCCCGCGTCGGAGCGGCGATCCACTCCGTACGGGCGGTCCCGTCCCGCCAGTTGGGCGTGGTCGCACAGTGGGCGTCGGAGCGAGGCGCCCCGCTCCACGTCCACCTCTCCGAACAGACGGCGGAGAACGACGCGTGCCAGGCGGTGCACGGCTGCACGCCCACGCGGCTGCTGGCCGACCACGGAGTCCTCGGCCCCCGCACCACAGGCGTCCACAACACGCACCTCACGGACGAGGACATCGCACTGCTCGGCCGCACCACGACGGGCACGTGCATGTGCCCGACGACGGAACGCGACCTGGCGGACGGCATCGGCCCGGCGGTCCGTCTCCAACGGGCGGGCAGCCCCCTCTCCCTCGGCAGTGACAGCCACGCCGTCATCGACCTCCTCGAAGAGGCCCGAGCGATGGAGCTGAACGAGCGGCTCCGCTCGCACACGCGGGGCCACTGGACAGCGGCGGCGCTGCTACGGGCGGCCACGGCCGACGGCCACGCGGCGCTCGGCTGGCCCGACGCGGGCGTCATCGAGCGGGGCGCTCTGGCGGACCTCACGACGATCACCCTGGACTCGGTCCGCACGGCGGGCCCCGTCCCCCGCCTGGCCGCCGAGACGGCGGTCTTCGCGGCGACGGCGGCGGACGTGCGGCACACGGTGGTGGGGGGCCGTCATGTCGTACGGGACGGGTCGCATGGGTTGGTGCCGGATGTGCCGTCGGCGTTGACGGAGGCGATTGACGCGCTACGAGATTGACGCATTCTCCAAACCCGCCCCTACCCGAATGTTCCAGCCCCTCCGGCGTTTGAGGAGCGGGGTCCGGGGCGGAACCCCGGTTTCGGGAAGGGGCGGGATTGGGGAAAAGTACCCGCCCGAACCCCAGCCCCCACCCCGGAGACGCCATGCCCACCACCCTCATCACCAACATCGCGAGCCTCGTCACCAACGACCCCACACAGGGCGACGGAAGCCCCCTGGGCCTGTTGACCGATGCCGCCGTAGTCCTGGACGGCGAGAAGATCGCCTGGGTGGGCCCCGCCGCCAAGGCACCGCCCACGGACACCACGTACGACGCGGACGGCCGCGCCGCGATCCCCGGCTTCGTCGACTCCCACTCGCACCTCGTCTTCGCGGGCGACCGCACCCAGGAGTTCAACGCCCGCATGTCGGGCCGCCCCTACTCCGCCGGCGGCATCCGCACCACGGTCGCGGCGACCCGCGAGGCCACGGACGCGGAACTGGAGGCGAACCTCACGCACTACCTCCGCGAGGCCCTCCGCCAGGGCACGACCACGTTCGAGACGAAGTCGGGCTACGGCCTGGCCACGGAGCACGAGGCGCGCGCCCTGCGCATCGCGGCGCGGCACACGGAGGAGGTGACGTTCCTGGGCGCGCACATCGTCTCGCCGGACTACGCGGAGGACCCGGCGGCGTACGTGGACCTGGTCACCGGCGAGATGCTGGACGCCTGCGCGCCGCACGCCCGCTGGATCGACGTCTTCTGCGAGAAGGGCGCGTTCGACGGCGACCAGGCCCGAGCGATCCTGACGGCGGGCAAGGCGAAGGGCCTGCACCCCCGCATCCACGCCAACCAGCTCTCGTACGGCCCCGGCGTCCAGTTGGCCGTCGAACTGGACGCCGCCTCGGCCGACCACTGCACCCACCTCACGGACGCGGACGTGGACGCCCTGGCCCAGGGCAACACGGTGGCGACCCTCCTCCCCGGCGCCGAGTTCTCCACCCGCGCCGAGTGGCCGGACGCCCGCCGCCTCCTGGACGCGGGCGCGACGGTGGCCCTCTCCACGGACTGCAACCCGGGCTCGTCCTTCACGTCCTCGGTCCCGTTCTGCATCGCCCTCGCCGTACGGGACATGGGCATGACCCCGGACGAGGCACTCTGGTCGGCCACGGCGGGCGGCGCGAAGGCCCTGCGCCGCACGGACATCGGCACCCTCCGCGAGGGCGCACGCGCCGACCTGGCCCTCCTGGACGCCCCGAGCCACGTACACCTGGCGTACCGCCCGGGCGTACCGCTGGTCTCGGCGGTCTGGCAGCGGGGTGTCCTCACCCGCTGACGGCCCTCGCCGGGCAGGCGAGTTCGGGCCGGGAGCGATTCGGTGAGCAGCAGACGAGCGCAACGAACAGGAGCGAGGGCCGTTCCAGATAGCAGCCGTGGGCCACATCCCCGCCCCACCCGAGCCGCCCGGCGGCGGAGCCGACCAACATCGCGAGGCGCGCAGGGTCCCGGTAGGGCATGGAGTCGAACCGGGGCGCGTACTCGGCCAGCCGCTCCCCGAGCCAGTCCGCGGCCTCCTTCGGCTCCTCCCACGTACCTCGGATCAGCTTCTCCGGCTTGATCAGCCAATACGCCGTTTCCATCGGCGGCAGGTCCACTACAGGGAACTCCGCTTTCACCTCCCGGTGGCGTTGGGCCAGCTCGGGCCGGCTGCCCTCCGGGGGCGGGTGCGGGGGTGGGGGTCGGCGCAGAGCGTCCTCGTCGAACCGTTGTTTGGGGCCGATCCACAGATAGCCATGGTGGTGCACTGTCGTCCCGTTCGGGGGAGTACGGAGTGGAGGAGTCCGGCCGGTCCCCGCCCTGCGGAGTGTGCGGGGCCCGGCCGGAGGCACTTGCGTGGTCAGGCGGAAAGCCCGAACCTCGCCGGGTCGATACCGGCCGCGTCCAGCTCGGCCGTGGTGAAGCGCAGCGGCGGGACGTCGGGCCGCTTGCTGTCACCCATCGCCCAGGCGTCCTCGCCGATCTTTGCGAGAGTCACGCATGATTCGCCGTCCGGGTGCGTGTTGCCACCGCACGCCTTGCTGAACACGGCTGCCTCGGAGAGGGGGAGGCCGTACAGATCGGTTCCGGGCATGGTTCACCTTCCGTTGGGATCAGATGGGAACGGTGGACTCAGAGTCAGTGAAATCATCAGCCACCCAGAACAAACAAGCCAGATTTATCCGTGTTGCGGGATAGAAAATCATGACCGGTAGATGGTGGCCCATTCTTGGAGCAGGTAGCGGGCCTCTTCACCGAACACTGCGTGACGCTCGTACAGGTCGAACACATCAAGGTGTTCCGCGATGTCTCTGGCGTCCTGAAAAACTATGCGCCCCGTGAAAGTCTCGACGGTTGTCAACCGTTGGTCGTAGATGGTGAAGGTGTTCATCGGCCCGCGCCCGACCACGGTTCCCAGCGGGACGACTCCGATACGCACGTGAGGGAGACGTGAAACCGAGATGAGGTGGTCGATCTGCACGGCCATAGCCGGAGGTTGGACCACGGCCCACCTCACGGCTTGCTCCGTCAGCAGGAAGGTGAACCGCTTCGCACTGTCGTAGAGGAGCGCTTGCCGTTCCAGCTTCCTGGCCACCGTCTTGGTGACATCCACCGGTGAGTGACCAAGGCCGGCCCTGATGTACTCGGGTGTGGCCAAGAGGCCCGTCACCATGGCAGGCAGGAAGTAGCGGAGTTCCGTGGACTCCGCTTCGAGGCCGGCCAGCTCTGCTTGCCGCTTTTCCAGTCCTCGGCGCCACGATGCCCGCTTGCCCTGCCACTCCGTATTGGCGAGCCGGGCGAGAGCAGCCACTTCTACTACGAGTTCCGGGGGCGCTCCAAGGGCTCTGAGAATCAATTCCACATCGACAAGTCCCGGCGTGACCCGACCTGTCTCAATGTTGCTGAGCTTTGTCTGGGACACGTTGCAGCGCCGAGCGAGCCAGACCTGCGTACGGCCGGCTCGCTTGCGCATGGTGCGGAGTGTTTCCGCCAGTTCAGCCTTTGACTGGCCCATCTGCCTCGGGTCAAACGTCAAGGCCCTTCACATACTCCTCGAAGGGCACGGCGTGCTCCAGAGCTATGCGCTTCCACTCCCGGTAGGGGGCCGCGTCACCCTCGTACGCCTCGCGATTGATCTGAGTTCCGTCCGGCCGGAAATTCAGATGGGCGATGCGGGACTCGTCGAACATCCACCAGTCACGCCCGGAGAGCGGCAGGCCGTAGTCCTCCCGCGTCACATCCAGGACCCGGACGTCCTCACCGGCCGCGATGTTGGCCGGGATTCCCCAGGCGAATTGGTACCGCTGGTAATCGGTGAGCGGTCGGCGCACGATGCGGACGCGGCCTATGCGTCTGCCGGATTCGACGTAGCCGCGTACCCGCTCATGCCAGCGGGCATTGTGCTCGGCGGGCCTGTCCTCGCCCCTCAAGAAGCGGGCGACGTTCTCCTGCTCCCTGGGCATGGTGTAGGTCGGCTGGGCCTCGAACCGCCACGCTTCCCGCTCGAAGGAGTCGAAGAACCGACGCCAGTCCTCACCATCCAAGAGCACGGAACGCCTCCTTCAGGACGTGTTCGGGAATCTCCACCAGACCCTCGCCGGCAGGCGGAGCAAAGGTGTCGGACAGGGCGCCTTGGACGACGAATGAACCACTTTCGGTCCGGTAGACGTTCGGGCAATCGTCGTCGTCACAGTCGGGTCCGCCGACACTGCCGGTAAGGCGGGTCAGTTCCTCACGCGCCATCATCGCCTCCTTTGACGCAGGGCCGGGCCGTTCCTTCCCTGCCGCACAAGGACGGTAGGGCGACCAGAGGCGCCTGGTCCATGGCGCATCGCTGATATTCGCGTTGTCGGGTAGATGATCACGGCTGGCAGCGGGGCGTCCGTACGAGCTGACGCTTCTATGTCAACGCCTTGCCCGTGGGTCACCCACACGGGTGACGTTCATTCGCGTCGCCCTGCGACTCTGTGAGTTGACATCAGAGCAGTGGGGGGCGGGTGGCGCACTCCGTAAACGTGCCCTTATGGACAACAATCCTGATCTTTCCTTACATCCGATGATGGAAAGAACCGTTCTGCTGGGCAGCGTTGCCGTGCAGCACTTCCCAGTGGAGAGGAGTCGGCACATGGCCGACTGGAAGCAGATCAGTGGTGCGCTGGTGCGGATCGCGGCGGGGTCCAGGACCAACGTGTGGGGTGTCAACGCAGCCGGGAACATCTACCGCTACACCAACAACGACGCCAGTCCCTGGGTGCAGATTCCCGGGGCGCTCACCGATATCGGCGCGGGCGCGGACGGCACGGTGTGGGGTGTCAACTCCGCCGGCAACATCTACCGCTACACCGGCGACCAGGAAACCGCCCACTGGAAGCAGATCAGTGGGGCGCTCGTGCGGATCGCGGCGGGGTCCAGGACCAACGTGTGGGGTGTCAACGCAGCCGGGAACATCTACCGCTACACCAACAACGACGCCAGTCCCTGGGTGCAGGTTCCCGGGGCGCTCACCGATATCGGCGCGGGCGCGGACGGCACGGTGTGGGGTGTCAACTCCGCCGGCAACATCTACCGTTACACCGGCGACCTGCCCGCCTGAGCCACCCCGCCTCATGAGGTCACCCGTGCGCCACGCAACGCCCCCTGTGGCACCGCGGCGCACGACGTGATCGGCCGCCCGTCGCTCGCGGCATCCGACCGCCGACCGCCGAGGGGCAGCGGTTCTCGCCGCGAGCCGGTGCCGGCCCCACTGTCCCCCGCCGACCAGCGAGCCCTGTCGCGCATCGCGACCAAACTGAGCACGCGGCCCGTGGACTTGGCCTAGCGGCCGGCCCTGCGACGCGCCTTCCTCCTACGGGGTCAGCTGGCCGTTCGCAACAGCCGCGATGAACGGTGACCATGCGGTCGCGGGGATCACCAGGGTCGGGCCGTGCGGGGCCTTGGAGTCACGGACGGGGATGACGCCGGGGTGGCCGTCGGCTACCTCGACGCGGAGCCCTCCGGCGCCGTTGCTGTAGATGCTTTCACGTCAGACGTCGATGCCCAAGCCAGCGACTGCACTTGCCGTTTCCGTAATCCTCCGCCGCCGTCTCGATCATCTTCAAGGACTCCTCGGGCGGCAGAGCCGCAGCTCTGAGCCGACCGTAAGCCCTCGTGTACTGCTCCACGAGATCGGGCTCATCGATGATCTGTCCGCTGTACATGCCTTCCGTGTACATGATCGGTGGGGCGTCCGTGAACGTCATGAGCCATGTCGCGGCCATCATGAAAGGTTGTGCTCCGGCTTTCCACGGAAGGATCTGTGGAATGAAGCGGCGGTATCTGGAGACGGCGACGATGTGGGCGAGCTGCTCCGCCATCGCCTCCTCACCGATGATCGGCTGCCGGAGGATCGACTCGTGCATGACGAGCCAGCACTCGGGCCCCCTTGCTTCTTCGAAAAGCCACGCCCGCTCGCGTCGTGCCTTTACCTTGGCCTTGACTGCTTCCTCGGTCTCACGGGGAAGGGCGGCGTGGACAACCGCCCGGATGTACGGCTCCAGTTGGAGAGGTCCCGGGATCAGGGTGGGGTCCCACTCCTCGATCTCCTTCGCGCGTGCTTCCAGCTCCACGATATGGGCGCGATACTCGGCGTGCTTGCTCTTCTGCGCCTTGTGCACGTCCGTGCACCGCCGCTCGAAGAACCCATCAGTTCTCAGGAACTGGTCCACGTGACAAGCCAGTTCTACCGGCATGCGCCGCTGGCCCCGCTCGATCTCACTCAGGTACGACGCCCCGAAGTAGCTGCCCTCCACCGTCTCCTGGAGCGTGCGCCCCGCCGCCTCCCGTTTCCAGCGCAGCTCCTTGCCGTAGAAGGCGGGGACGCTCGCCGAGCCGTCGATGTCCTTGCGTGACGCCACAGTTGACCGCCTCCACACTTCGCGCTGTGGAACCCAAACCCCTGTCACGCTACGCCACCCCACGCCACTGTGTGATCGAAGCGTCACAGAGCGCACGGAAAGGCGTACCCCCATGCAAGACCCCGACTCCAACCCCACCAACACCAACATCCGCGACTTCGAACTCGGGCTGCTCGCCGTCCCCAAGGCGGTCCCCGCACTCCGCCGCGCCCTGAGCGGACACCCGTACGGCCCCCACCCCGACGTGCAGCTATGCGTCAGCGAGCTGCTCAGCAACGTGATCCGACACCTCGGCGAGGGCACCCCCGTGACGGTGAGAGTCACCGGCGGCGCCGGACGGATCCGCGTAGCGGTGACCGACCCCGAGCCGCGCGTCTGGCCACTGCTCCGCCACGCGGGCGGGGACGACGAGGCGGGGCGCGGTCTGGCCCTGCTGGACGCGGTCTCGTTGCGGTGGGGCGTCGAGCAGGGGACGAGCAGCAAGACGGTCTGGTGTGAGCTGGGGGAGGGGTGGTGACGGCCGTGGCCACCGGCTGCTCGGGCAGAAAAAGTGGGGCCCGCCCCTTCAAGGGGCGGGCCCCATCGAGCCGTTCGAGCGGAGCGCGGCGCCGCTCACTCCTCGACCGTCAGTCCCTTGCGGAGCTTGACGAGAGTGCGTGACAGCAGTCGCGACACGTGCATCTGCGAGATGCCGAGCTCGTCGCCGATCTCGGACTGCGTCATGTTGGCGACGAAGCGGAGGGAGAGGATCTTCCGGTCGCGCGGCGGGAGTTCGGCGATCAGCGGCTTCAGCGACTCCACGTACTCGATGCCTTCGAGGCCGTGGTCCTCGTAGCCGATGCGGTCCGCGAGCGCGCCCTCGGAGTCGTCCTCCTCGGGCTGGGCGTCCAGGGAGCTCGCCGTGTAGGCGTTGGACGCGGCCATGCCCTCGACGACCTCGTCGTTGGAGATGCCCAGGCGCTCGGCGAGCTCGCCCACCGTGGGGGCGCGATCGAACTGCTGGGCGAGTTCGTCGCCCGCCTTGGCGAGGTCCAGACGGAGTTCCTGGAGGCGGCGCGGGACGCGCACCGACCAGCTCGTGTCGCGGAAGAAGCGCTTGATCTCACCGACGATCGTCGGCATCGCGAAGGTGGGGAACTCGACGCCTCGGCTGAGTTCGAAACGGTCGATCGCCTTGATGAGGCCGATCGTGCCGACCTGGATGATGTCCTCCATCGGCTCGCTGCGGGAGCGGAACCGGGAGGCCGCGAACTTCACCAGAGCGAGGTTCAGTTCGACCAGGGTGTTGCGGACGTACGCGTATTCGTGGGTGCCTTCCTCAAGCGATTCGAGGCGCTCGAAGAGGGTCTTGGACAGGGCCCTCGCGTCCAGCGGCCCCACCTCGGCGTACGGCGGGATCTCGGGAAGGTCGTGGAGCCCTTCCAGGGCTGCTTCCTGAACCGGCTGAGGCTGAGGCTGAGCTTGAGCCTGCGGCTGCGGCTCGTGGGAGGGGCCCGGGATCGAGGTGGCGGAGTGCGGCGGGAGTGTCGACGTCGCTTGGTCAGTATGCGATTCGTCGAGCCGGGGTGACATGGTGTCCTCCATCGTTCTCGGCATATGGCTGCCGATGCCAATACGTGCACTGCGGTGTGCGGCGCCTCCAAAGCCGTCCGTGTCGATTGGTGTCTCTTCTACCCCTACCCGCTTCCGCGCTCCGGTCGCAAGTGCGTTTGTGTGTGAAATGTCCGAATTCGGGGGGATGTTCGGGTACCCCGAAGCCCGTGGAGGGCGTAATGTTCAGGGGCGTCATCAACAGCCACGACGGTCGGAAGAGAGTGACGGCATGGACCGCGGCACGGTCGGCAGTGCGCACAGGGGCCGGCTCCTGGTCGAAGTGCGGAAGGCGGACACGAGCGCCGTCGTGACTCCGGCGGGTGAGCTCGATCACCACACCGCCGATCTCCTGCGAGAACCGCTGGAAAGCTGTCTCGCGGACGGCTATGCGCGGCTCGTGGTCGATTGTTCACGTCTTGAGTTCTGTGATTCCACGGGGCTCAATGTGCTGCTCGGGGCCCGGCTGAAGGCCGAGGCCGCGGGGGGCGGAGTCCATCTGGCCGGGATGCTGCCGGTGGTCGCCCGGGTCTTCGAGATCACCGGCGCGGAGGCCGTCTTCACTGTCCACGAGACACTCGAAGCAGCCCTGGCCGACTGAGCCCATGACGGTCGCGACGGTCGCGGATGAGAGTGCGGACGAGAGTTACGCGTCAGTTGTCTCTCTGTGATCATGGCGTTACCAGCGTCACACGGACCGGCACGAAGAAGTGGGTGTTCTCACGGTTCGGCCGGGCAGGAGAGACCTGGATCCGTCATCTGTCAGAACGGCAAAGCAGCCGATGTCCCCTACTCGTCCCCAGTCCCCTACTTGTCCAGAGTCCTCTGCGTGTCCAGAGTGCTCAGTCATCTTGTCGGTGAGGTGAAGCGCTGATGAGCACCACCCGGCCTTACTCGCCGGGCGACCGCGGCCCGGACTCCGAGGCCGCCGTCGCGGACGCTCCCGCAGATCTGGCTTCCGGGGCGCCCGCGGCTCGCCAGGTACGCCGGCTGAGCCTGAACGGCGCGAGCGGCATCGTCCCGCTCGCCCGTGACTACACGCGCCAGGCGCTGCACGCGTGGGGCTGGCTGCCCGCGGAGGGCGCCGACCGGCGCGCCGCCGCCGAGGACGTTCTGCTCGTCGTCTCCGAACTCGTCACGAACGCCTGCCTGCACGCCGAAGGCCCGGACGAGCTCTGGCTCTCCTGCGACGGCGAGGTGCTGCGCATCGAGGTCTCCGACCGGGGTGCGGGGCAGCCCGCGCCGCGCACGCCGCACCGCGCCGGACGGCCCGGCGGGCACGGCATGTTCATCGTCCAGCGGCTCTGTCTGGACTGGGGGGTCGTCCGCACCCCCGGGGCCACGGGCAAGACGGTCTGGGCGGAGCTGGTCGCGCCGCCCGCCTAGCGCGGGCCCCGGCTGTTACCTGCGGTTCGCGCACGCGCCGGATCACCACGATCCGGCGCGTCTTTTGTCTTCCCTCGGCAAGGTCCCGGGCGTACCTTGAGCGCCCAATCTGATGTGCCGTCAGTAATTCAACGTTACTTCGCACCGCGGCACGCCACGACGACCGGCATGAGGGGATCACGAGGTGTCGTACAAGAAATCGGCCGCGCTCGCGCTTGCCACCGCCCTGGCCGGCGGCTCAGCGGTGCTGATGGCCGCCCCTGCCGCGCAGGCCACCGTCCAGGACGTCGACTACCAGTGCAAGACGCCGATCGGGAACAAGAGCGCCGTCTCGCCGATCGACATCAAGAGCGTCAAGAGCGGCAGCGGCTACAAGCTCACGATGTCCTTCCAGAAAGGCGTCTCGTCCAGCCCCGTGGAGCTCGGCAAGGGCGCGATGAAGCCAAGCGCGGTGATCAAGCTGGGCGGCGCGGAGAGCGGCACCGTGCCCGTCTCCGGCGCGACGAACGCCGAGGCGGTCCCCGCCAACACCCCCATCAAGATCAGTGACTTGTCGGGCACGTACACGCCCAAGAAGAGCGGCAAGGTCACCTTCACCGCCGGGGTCCTCACGATCAAGGCGCTCGGTACGACGACCACGTGCACGCCGTCCAACAACCCGAAGCCGTCGCTCGAACTGGACGTCAAGGGCTCCGGCGGCTCCGGCTCCGATTCGGGTTCCGGCTCCGGTTCGGGATCGGGTTCCGATTCGGGATCGGGTTCCGATACGGGTTCCGGCTCCGGCTCTGACGGTACGTCGGGCAGCACGTCCGGCGGCGGAGAACTCCCGCAGACCGGCCCCGCGGACTCCGCGATCGCGCTCGGCACCCTCGGCGGCACCGTGCTGCTCGCGGGCGCTGCCGGCGCGCTCTGGCTGACCCGCAGGAACCAGGCGGCGCGCTCGCGGTAGCCCCGCCCGACAGCCCGGCCCACCGAACGAAGAGCCAGGAGCCGCCGATGCCGCCGACGCCGTCCTCAGCGCGAGCCGCCACAGCACGCGCCGCCGCGCTGTGCGCCGCCGCCCTGCTGCTGGCGGCCCCGGTCCCCGCGTACGCGGCCGGCTCCCGCTCCGGCTCCGGCTCCACGGCCTGGTCCGTCACGCCCTCCGCCGGGGAAGGCACGCGCCCCGCGAAGGACGGGCGGCCCTACTTCTACGCCGAGGGCGCCCCCGGCACGGTGCTCCACGACACGGTGTCGGTCACCAACCCCGGACCGAGGCCCCGCACGGTGTCGCTCCGGGGCGCGGACGCCGACAACACCGGTTCCGGCGCCTTCGCGGTCACCCCGGCCAAGGGCAAGCCGAAGGACGCGGGGGCGTGGATCAGCTTCGCGGAACGGCGGGTGAAGGTGCCGCCGAGGACACGCGCCGAGGTGCCGTTCACGGTGACGGTCCCCGCGGGCGCGGTCCCCGGCGACCACCCCGGGGCGATCGTCGCGAGCGGCGGCGGACGCACGGTGGGCGTGCGGCTGCACCTGCGGGTCGGCGGCCCGACGCTCTCGGCGCTCACCGTCGAGCGCGTCAAGGTCGACGCGGACGGCAAGCGCATCACGTACGACCTGGTCAACCGCGGCAACACCGTGCTGACCCCGAAGCTCGCGGTCCACGCCGACGGAGTCTTCGGCACCCTCGTCGACCGCCCCGCCCGCACACTGCCCGTCGAACTCCTGCCCGGCCGCCGGATCTCCCTCACCGAGCCGTGGCCGGACGTGCCCGCCCTCGACGCGGCGGACGTACGGCTGACGGCGACGGCCTCGGGCGGCGCCCGCGACACCGCCACGGTGTCGGCACGTTTCGTGCCGTGGGGGGTGGTGGGGGGCGGGAGCGCGGTGCTGCTCGCCGTCGCGGGTGGCGGCTTTCACCTCGTACGCAGACGTAGAGGTGACTCCGGGGCGTCGGAACCGGGGCAGGAGCAAGAGCCCTGCCAGGTAAGGGAGTTGGCCGGAGCGGGGACGGGGACGGGGACGGGGACGGCGCCGGGGACGGGAGAGGAACTGTGAACGGCAAGCGGAACAGGTCCGGCCTGTGGGCCTTCGTGATCCTCGCGCTGCTCGGCTTCGCGCTGCTGCCGCAGGGGGTGCCGTACGGGCTGTCGCAGGCATCCGCGTCGGCGGCGGACAAGCCGACCGTGAAGCTCTCCAAGTCCGAGGCGGGTAAGGGTGGGTCCGTCACCGTCAAAGGTGAGGGGTGGCGGCCCGACGCCCTGCTCATGATGCTCATCTGCGGCCAGTCCGAGCCCGGCAAGGGCGTGATCGGCGGCACCAACTCCTGCGCCAACTCCGAGGGCCGCGCCGTCACCACCGGCAAGGACGGCGCCTTCAGCAAGAAGCTCCCCGTCGCCGAGCCGCCCGAGCCCTGCCCCTGCGTCGTCCACGTCGCCACGGTGACGGGCGAGAAGGCGCGGGCCGACACGGCGTTCAAGGTCGCGGGCCACCCCGTGAAGCCGCTGCCCGAGCAGGCCGGCGGCGGCAAGCTCTCCGTCCTCACCGACACCGGTCTTGAGGGCTCCAGCGGGCTCCTGACCTGGTTCGGCGCACCGCCGCGGCGCACCTTCGTCTTCACGGTGGGCAACGTCGGCCCGGCGCCCGTCAAGGACCCCGTCTTCCAGGTCGGAACCTCCCACGGCGTGTTCGCGCCGCAGTGGGAGGAGCATCAGTGGCGCGGCACCATCGCGCCCGGCGAGAAGGCGCGGATCGAGCTGCCGGTGGAGCTGTCGGCGGGCGCGCACGGCGACTATCTGGTCTCGCTGAAGTTCGGCGGGAAGGTCCTCGCCGAGCAGCCGTGGGGCGTGGGCCGCCCGTGGGGCGTCACCGTCTTCTGGCTCATGCTCTGCCTCGTGGTGCCCGCCGCCGTCTTCCGCGTCGGCATGGTCGTCGTCGACCGCCTCCGCCCGAACCGGCGCGGTGCCTCCCGTGCCTCCCGTGCCTCCCGTGCCGGACGCCATCGCACCGGGCGGCTCACCACGGGACTCGCTGAGCGGCTGCCGAGGTTGAGGCTGCCGCAGGGGGCGGTCGCGGCCGACCAGAAGGCCCGTGAGGCGCATCGCGTACCGCGTACGAAACGGACGGGGGGACCCGGCGCGCACGGTCCCGGCGCGCACGGCCACGGCACGGCGGAGTCGGCGACCGGCCTGCCGTGGTTCACCCCCGACACAGACCCCGGCGCACCCGCAGGCCGGCTCTCCGCACCGTCCGACAACAGTCCGACGAAGGGAAACACGTGATCACGCATCGACGGAGAGCGGGCGCGGCCTCGGTCGCGCTCCTGCTCGGCGGAGCGGGCGTCCTGCTCACCGCGGGCCCGGCGAGGGCCGCCGAAGTCGCTTACAAGACGGAGTGCGTTCCTCCGTCGATCTCCGGGCTGCCGCCCGTGCAGGGCACCACCAAGGTGGAGATCACGGCGCCTGCGACGGCGAAGGTGGGCGACGAGATCGACGTCGTATGGAAGACGACGCAGGCCGCGTCCAAGAACCCGGACATCCTCGACCTCGACGAGAACACCGTGAAACCGACCGGCACGGTCAAGCTGGCCGGGGGCCAGAGCGGGGACCTGAAGGTGGAGGGCGAGCGCAAGAACCCGCCCATCAAGAAGAACAGCCCGATGGTCCTGTCCGACATGAAGGGCAAGCTGAAGCTGACGGCGGCGGGCGAGGTGACGCTGACGCCGGACGCGTACGACATCAATGTCAGCAAGCCGATGTCGACCGACACCAAGTGCGAGCCCAAGGAGCCTGTGAAGGCGGGCGCGACGATCAAGGTGACGGAGGGGGGTGGCGGTACTTCTGGCGGCGGCATCTCGGGTGGGGACACCTCTAGTGGCGGTACCTCCGGTGGCGGTACCTCCGGTGGGGGCACCTCCGGTGGGGGCGGCGGGGAGACCGACTTCCCCGGCAAGGAAGTCCAGACGCCCTACAAGTGCAAGACGCCCATCGGCGACAAGGAAGCGACCTCGCCGGTCCAGATCAACGCCAAGAAGGCCGACGGCGGCTACGGCCTGACCGTGCGGTTCAAGAAGTCCGTGATGGACAGCCCGGCCGACATCCCCGCGGACTCCGTGAAGCCGTCCATGGAGGTGAGGCTCGGCGGCGCCGACAAGGGCACGGTGCATGTCGAGGGCGCGACCAACAAGGAGCCCATCAAATCCGGGACGCCCATCAGCGTCCCTGACCTGACCGGCACGTACAAGCCGGGGGCGGACGGCAAGTCGACGCTCTCGCCGGGCGTCCTGACCGTCAAGGCGCTGGGTACGACGACGACGTGTACGCCCGCCGAGAGCGAGGTCTCTCTGGAACTCGACACGGAGGCCCAGCCGGGCGGGGCGTCCGGAGGGTCGTCCAGCGGCGGTTCCGCGGGCGGTTCTGCGGGGGGCTCCGACTCCGGGGGCGGCGGCCTCGCGGAGACCGGCGCGGAGGGCGACGGGTCGCTGCGCGCGCTGGGGCTGGTCGCCGGGACGGTGATTCTGCTGGGCGGCGCGGTCTTCACGTTCTTGCCGAAGCGGAGGCGTTCCCTACGCTGACACTGGGCTAGGGAGGAGTGCCCCGTAAGGGGCGCGGGGAACTGCGCGAGCAACCCAAAAACGACCCGCACCACCACAGAGGGCCCCGGGAGGCGGACGAGAGCGCTAAGCGTGGGCCCGCAGCCAGCGGAGTACCGAGTGAGGCGTGCCCGGGGTTTTGAGGAGGCGGCCCCCGTGCGCGGAGCCGGAGAGTGTCCGGACCGTCACGTCCGCCAGGCCGGCCCCCCGCTCCTCCGCCGCCAGCTCCGTCGAATGCGCCGGCGGCACGAAGTCACCGGCGGAGTGGAGGAGAAGCAGCGGCGCGTCATCCGCACCGGAGGCATGCGTCTTGGCGGCCAGGTCGTCCCACCGCTCCCAGCACCGCATCCCGCCGAGATCCGGCGCGCACCCCGCGAGCCGCTCGGCGGCCCTTCGCAGCGACCGCCGCTCGACGCGCGCACCCGGCGCCCCACCGTCCGCCCACGCGCGGTACGGCGAGGCCACGGGGGACAGGGCCACGACACCCCGCATCCGCGAGCGTCCCGCCCCATAGGTGCCGGCCTGCACGGCGAGGTGCCCGCCCGCCGACGAGCCGAGCACGAGCGGCCGCTCCCCGCCCTCCCGCTGCCGGACCCACCGCACCGCGGCGAGCACGTCGTCGCGCTGGGCGGGCCAGGCCGCGTCCGAGATCAGCCGGTAGTCCGTGTCGTACACGGTGAAGCCCCGCGCCGCGAACCACCGCGCCCAGCCGCTCCAGTCGGTGTCCCTGGCCCAGGAGCCCCCGTGCACGATCATCAGGGCGGGGCGGTGCGCGGACCGGCTCCCGTACACGGTGATGTTCTGGCGCGCGTGGGGACCGTAGGAGAAGACCCGCCCGGACGGCGGGCGGGGGGCCGCCTCGGCGGCGGCACTGGACGACAGCATTGCCCCGCAGAGGACCAGGGCCAGCAAGGTTCGGCGCATGGAGCAGATGTTCCACGGGGAGACCGCTCGTCACGCCGGGAAACGCCGAGGGCCACCGCACCGGGTGGTGCGGCGGCCCTCAGTTCGGTTCGGGCGAGGCCCGACCGGGTGGATCAGTGACCACTGATCAGTGGTCGACAGCGGTCAGTTCACCGAGCCCATCAAGCCCTTGACCTTCTTGCGGGACGTCCAGATCCCGAAGCCCGCGATGACCGCGATGACCGCCTCGATGGCGACCGCGCCCGAATTGTTCAGGTCGACGCCGAGCTGCGGGGACGTCAGCAGGCCCGTCACGGAGTCGCCCGCGGTGACCGCGAGGAACCAGACACCCATCATCTGGGCGCTGTACTTCTCCGGGGCCATCTTCGTGGTGAGCGACAGGCCGACCGGGGAGAGGCAGAGCTCGCCGACGGTCTGGATGAAGTAGATCGCCACGAGCCACATCGGGCTGACCCGGCCGCCGTTGTTGGCGGTGTCGATCAGCGGGATCAGGAAGACGGCGAAGGAGATGCCGATCAGCGTGAGGCTGGACGCGAACTTGACGGCCGTGCTCGGCTCCTTGCCCCGCTTGTTCAGCCACAGCCACGCCGAGGCGACCACGGGGGCGAGCGCCATGATGAAGATCGGGTTCAGCGACTGGTACCAGGACGTCGGGAAGTCGAAGCCGAGGAGGTTGTTCGTCGTCGCGGTCTTGCCGAAGATCGAGAGGGTCGAGCCGTTCTGGTCGTAGATCATCCAGAAGACGGCGGCGACCACGAAGAACCAGATGTAACCCGACAGCTTGGACTGCTCGAGGGCGCTCAGCTCCTTGTCGCGCTTCATGCGGCCCAGGACGGCGATCGGGATGACCAGACCGGCGATGATGAGGGGCATCAGGGCCCAGTCGGCGAAGTTCCCGGTCACGCCCATCAGCGTGTAGAGCGCGGCGGCGACGATCAGCCAGATCAGGCCGGTGCGCAGGGCGGAGGAGCGCTGCTCGGCCGTCGCGGGCTGGGAGATCACGCTGCTCTGCGCGCTCAGGTGGCGCGAGCCGAGCATGAACTGGGCGAGGCCGAGCGCCATGCCGGCCGCGGCGAGCGCGAAGCCGAGGTGCCAGTTGACGCTCTCGCCGACCGTGCCGATGGAGAGCGGGGCGAGGAAGGCGCCGAGGTTGATGCCGATGTAGAAGAGCGTGAAGCCACCGTCGCGACGCGGGTCCTTCGGACCGTCGTAGAGGTGGCCGACCATCACGGAGATGTTCGCCTTCAGCAGGCCGGAGCCGAGCGCGACGAGCGCGAGGCCGGCGAAGAAGGACGCCGAGTTCGGCAGCGCGAGGGTGATGTGGCCGAGGATGACGACGCAGGCACCGATGACGACCGTCTTGCGCGGACCCCAGAAGCGGTCGGCCATCCAGCCGCCGGGCAGGGCGAGCAGGTAGACCATCGACATGTAGACGGAGTAGATCGCCGTCGCCGTGGTGGCACTCATGCTCATGCCGCCGGGGGCGATCAGGTAAAGCGGGAGAAGTGCCTTCATGCCGTAGAAGCTGTAGCGCTCCCACATCTCGGTCATGAAAAGTGTGGCCAGTCCGCGGGGGTGGCCGAAGAAGGTCTTCTCGGAGCCAGGGGTACTGGCGGAGTCCTTCGTCAGGCTGGACGCCATGGGTCGATCCTCGTGGGTTCGGGACGCGCGGCAGGAGCGTGAGCGCGCCCGGTGGGGGGCGGTCGGCACCGGTGCCGCACCGTCCAACCCCACGCCCAGGGGAGATTCACCCCGGTCAAGGGGTGAGGGACGGCGACTCCGGGATCCACACCCTGGCGCATCCTCGCGCGCAGGGCCCGACCACAGGTCATTCCTTTCAAGGCTGGCCGCAGCCGGCCCGCACATAAAAGAGACCTAAGGCGCGCACAGCGGGCCAAAGGTCCTTGAGTAGTGCATCAGGCGTTGGGTCACCATACGACACCACAGGGATGCATATGGAAGGACTTGAGAGATGGATCACAGGTTTCGCTGCAACCAACAGCGCACAATCAAAGGTGTTTCCCAGAATCGCATCCCATAGCCGCAGGGGCTGACCCTCACTGTGCGATCAACGCACGACGCTTGTCCACTGCGGACTACCATCACCCCATGACCCGTGTACTGCTCGCCGAGGACGACGCGTCCATCTCGGAGCCGCTGGCCCGCGCCCTGCGCAGGGAGGGTTACGAGGTCGAAGTGCGTGAGGACGGCCCGACCGCCCTCGACGCAGGACTGCAGGGCGGCGTCGATCTTGTCGTGCTGGACCTGGGGCTGCCCGGCATGGACGGCCTGGAGGTCGCCCGGCGGCTGCGCGCCGACGGGCTCACGGTGCCGATCCTCATCCTGACCGCGCGCGCCGACGAGGTGGACACCGTCGTCGGCCTGGAC
Organism: Streptomyces sp. NPDC003032; assembly: GCF_053591415.1. Taxonomy (NCBI): domain Bacteria; kingdom Bacillati; phylum Actinomycetota; class Actinomycetes; order Kitasatosporales; family Streptomycetaceae; genus Streptomyces; species Streptomyces sp. NPDC003032. The sequence continues at coordinate 256,363 of NZ_JBSFTT010000009.1, forward strand.
GCGGGCGCCGACGACTACGTGACCAAGCCCTTCCGCCTCGCCGAGCTGCTCGCCCGGGTCAGGGCCCTGCTCCGGCGGGGCGCCACCGAGCACAAGGAGGCGCCCGCGACGCACGGCGTACGGATCGACGTCGAGTCGCACCGGGCCTGGATGGGCGACGACGAACTCCAGCTCACCGCCAAGGAGTTCGACCTGCTCCGGGTCCTGGTGCGCGACGCGGGCCGGGTCGTCACGCGCGACCAGCTGATGCGGGAGGTCTGGGACACGACGTGGTGGTCGTCCACCAAGACGCTGGACATGCACATCTCCTGGCTCCGCAAGAAGCTGGGCGACGACGCGGCGAATCCTCGGTACATCGCGACGGTGCGGGGCGTAGGTTTCCGCTTCGAAAAGAGCTGAGGCCCACCCCGCCGGGGGCCTGCCCGTTTTTCCTGAGGGGCGTCAGGGGTGGCGCCCCCCAGAGGCGCGGGGAACTGCGCGAGCAACCACGACGACCGCCGCGCCCGCCGTCGAACCGCCGTAGGCAGACGCGTCTGCGAGGCCCCGGACCATTGGCCCCTGCGGGCCGTCGACGGCTGGCCGCGCAGTTCCCCGCGCCCCTTACGGGGCGCTCCTCCGCAGGGGCGTCAGGGTGGCGCCCCCCAGGGGCGCGGGGAACTGCGCGAGCAACCGAGGGCGGTCCGCACCCGCCGTCGAACGCGCCGTAGGCAGACGCGTCTGCGGGGCTTGGGCCGGTTGGCCGCCGCCGGGCCGTCGACGGCTGGCAAGGACGTCCCGCACCCGCATCCGCGACACTGAGTAAATGCGCCGCCGACTGATCAACTCCACCCTCGCCGTCGTCCTCGTAGTGATCGCCGTCTTCGGGGTGAGCCTCGTCATCGTCGAGACGAGGACCATCAGCAGCAGCGCCCAGGAACGCGTCGAATCCGAGGCGCTGCGTCTCGCCAGCATCGTGGACAGCCGGCTCATCAGCGATGAGCGGATCAGCGGCGGCATCCTGCGCGACCAGGTCGCCACCGACCGGTACGCGCGCATCGATATCCCGGGCCGCAAGCCCATCGAGATCGGCAAGCGCCCCTCCGGCGACGTGATCAGCGCCACCCGCCCCGGCGAGCAGGGCGAGGAGGTCACCGTCCAGGAGCCCCGCGCCGCGGTCACCCGGGAGGTCGGCCGCACGCTGCTGATCATCGCCGCCGTGGCGCTGCTCGCGATCGTCGCGGCGGTGCTGCTCGCGGTGCGTCAGGCCAACCGCCTCGCGTCGCCGCTCACCGACCTCGCCGAGACCGCGGAGCGCCTCGGCTCAGGCGACTCCCGGCCCCGCCACAAGCGGTACGGCGTGCCGGAGCTGGACCGCGTCGCCGACGTCCTGGACGCGTCGGCCGACCGGATCGGCCGCATGCTGACCGCCGAACGGCGCCTCGCCGCCGACGCCTCCCACCAGCTGCGCACACCGCTGACCGCGCTGTCGATGCGCCTGGAGGAGATCACCGTCACCGACGAGCTGGACACGGTGAAGGAGGAGGCGACGATCGCGCTGGCGCAGGTGGAGCGGCTGACCGACGTCGTGGAGCGGCTGCTCACCAACTCCCGCGACCCCCGCACCGGCTCCGCCGTCACCTTCGACCTGGAGGAGGTCATCAAGCAGCAGCTGGAGGAGTGGCGCCCCGCCTACCGCAGCGTGGGCCGCGCCATCGTCAGCTCGGGCAAGCGGCACCTGGAGGCGGTCGGCACGCCGGGCGCGGTGGCGCAGGTCCTCGCCGCGCTGATCGAGAACTCCCTGATGCACGGCGGCGGCACGGTCGCCCTGCGTACCCGCGTCACCGGCAACCAGGCGGTCATCGAGGTCACCGATGAGGGCCCCGGCGTGCCGCCGGACCTCGGGGCGCGGATCTTCGAGCGGACCATCAGCGGCCGCAACTCGACGGGAATCGGCCTCGCGGTGGCCCGGGATCTGGCCGAGGCCGACGGTGGCCGCCTGGAGATGCTGCAGACGAAGCCGCCGATCTTCGGCCTCTTCCTGTCGCGTACGCCGATGTCCAGGACGGACGCCGTGAGCGAGACGGTCAGGTGAGGGTCAGATGAGGCGGCCGTCCCGGGACGAACGGCCCCGCGTCAGCTCGCGCGCCGCGCCACAGGCCGCTCGCCCGACCCCTCCGGGTCCGACTCCTCCGGACCCGGCTTCTCCGGACCCGGCTTCTCCAGGAACGATTCCGCATGCGCGACGGCCTCCCGCACGGGCAGCGCCTTGAACACCCACGTGCGGTACGACCAGAAGCGGAAGAGCGTGGCGATGCCCATGCCGAGGAACTTGAAGAAGTTGGCCTGGAGCCTGCCGTCCCAGCCGAACCAGTACGTCGCCGCGTAGAGCACGCCGTTCTCGATCACCAGGCCGACCGAGCTGAACAGCAGGAAGAGGGTGAGTTCCTTGGTGCGCCCGCTCTTGTCACGGTCCTTGTACGTGAAGTAGCGGAACCCCACGTAGTTGAAGACGATGGCGACGACCGTGGCGATCACGCTCGCGCGCACCACGTGCAGATCCGTGACATGTCGTACGAGGTTGAAGACCCCGAAGTTGACCAGGGTCCCGACCGCCCCCACGGCCCCGAACTTGGCGACCTCACGCGCCAGCTGGTCCAGTCGCACCCGTAGTGCGCCCCGTTCCGTCATGGTGGTCGCCCCAGCCCCCGTCGATTCGTACCGGTCGAGCGTTTCGTACCGGTCATGTACGTGTCGACGGATTGGTGTTTCGGTCGTGTCGACCCAGCCATGCTAACCAGCGGGCATCCCCGGCGCGCGGGGGCGCCCGGACACCGTGCCGCCGCTGTGACGGCAGGGGCCGGGGGACAGCGGGAACCGGCCGTTCCCGGGTGGCCGGGACCGGCCGATACCCTGGGGGCGTGACGTTCCCGGTAGTCGGCATGGTCGGCGGCGGTCAGCTCGCCCGCATGACCCACGAGGCGGGCATCCCCCTCGGCCTCAAGTTCAAGCTCCTCAGTGACACCCCGCAGGATTCCGCTGCGCAGGTCGTCAGCGAAGTCGTCATCGGCGACTATCGCGACCTCGACACGCTGCGTGACTTCGCGCGGGGCTGCGACGTGATCACCTTCGATCACGAACACGTACCCACCGAGCACCTCAGGGCCCTGGAGGCGGACGGCATCCCCGTGCGCCCGGGGCCCGACGCGTTGGTGCACGCCCAGGACAAGGGCGTGATGCGCGAGAGGCTCATGGAGATCGGCGTGCCGTGCCCGCGCCACCGGATCGTGAGGGACCCGGCCGACGTGGCCGCCTTCGCGGCCGAGGGCGCAACGGACGGCGGCGACGGCTTCCCCGTGATCCTCAAGACGGTGCGGGGCGGCTATGACGGGAAGGGGGTGTGGTTCGTGCGCCGCGTCGAGGACGCCGAAGAGCCCTTCCGGGCCGGCGTCCCGGTGCTCGCCGAGGAGAAGGTCGACTTCGTACGCGAACTGGCGGCGAACGTCGTCCGCTCGCCGCACGGCCAGGCCGTCGCCTACCCCGTCGTCGAGTCCCAGCAGGTCGACGGCGTCTGCGACACGGTGATCGCCCCGGCGCCCGGCCTCTCCCAGGACCTCGCGGGCCAGGCGCAGGAGCTGGCGCTGCGCGTCGCCAAGGAGCTGGGCGTGGTCGGCCACCTCGCGGTCGAACTCTTCGAGACGACCGGACCCGACGGGAAGCCCGGCATCCTCGTCAACGAACTGGCGATGCGCCCGCACAACTCCGGGCACTGGACGCAGGACGGCGCGATCACCTCCCAGTTCGCCAACCACGTCCGCGCGGTGCTCGACCTGCCGCTCGGCGACCCCCGCCCGCGCGCCAAGTGGACCGTGATGGCCAATGTGCTCGGCGGTGACTACCCCGACATGTACGCCGCGTATCTGCACTGCATGGCCCGCGACCCGCAGCTCAAGATCCACATGTACGGCAAGGACGTGAAGCCCGGCCGCAAGGTCGGCCACGTCAACACCTACGGCGACGATCTGGACGAGGTCCTCGACCGCGCCCGCCACGCAGCCGGCTACCTCAGAGGAACGATCACCGAATGAGCTCCCCCCTGATCGGCATCGCCATGGGTTCCGACTCGGACTGGACCGTCATGGAGGGCGCCGCCAAGGCCCTCGACGAGTTCGAGATCCCCTACGAGGTCGACGTCCTCTCCGCGCACCGCATGCCGCACGAGATGATCGCGTACGGCGAGCAGGCGGCGGACCGTGGTCTGAAGGCGCTGATCGCGGGCGCGGGCGGCGCCGCCCACCTGCCCGGCATGCTCGCCTCGGTGACCCCGCTGCCGGTGATCGGCGTGCCGGTCCCGCTGAAGTACCTGGACGGCATGGACAGCCTCCTGTCCATCGTGCAGATGCCGGCGGGTGTCCCGGTGGCGACCGTCTCGATCGGCGGCGCGCGCAACGCGGGCCTGCTCGCGGCCCGCATGCTGGCGGCGCACGACGCCGAACTCCTCTCCCGCATGCGGGAGTTCCAGCAGGAGCTGAACGACCAGGCGACGGAGAAGGGAAAGCGGCTGCGGGCCAAGGCCGAGGGGGCGGGTTCCGGATTCGGCTTCGGTTCGGGAAAGTGATCGCATGACACCCCCCGATGAAGTACGCGCCCTCGACGAAGCACGCGCCCTCCTCGCCGACTTCCCCGTCGTCGACGGCCACAACGACCTGCCGTGGGCCCTGCGCGAGAAGGCGGGCTACGACCTCGACCGCCTCGACATCGCGGCGGACCAGACGGGCAGTCTGCACACGGACATCGCCCGGCTGCGCGCCGGCGGCGTCGGCGCGCAGTTCTGGTCGGTGTACGTCCGTACGGACCTGACCGGCGACGCGGCGGTGAGCGCCACTCTCGAACAGGTCGACTGCGTCGAGCAGTTGGTGGCCCGCCACCCGGCGGACCTGGCCCGCGCGCTCACGGCGGCGGACATGGAGAAGGCCCGCGCCGAGGGCCGCATCGCGTGCCTCATGGGTGCCGAGGGCGGCCACTCCATCAACAACTCCCTCGCCACGCTGCGGGCGCTGCACACGCTCGGCGTCCGCTACATGACGCTCACGCACAACGACAACATCGCGTGGGCGGACTCGGCGACGGACGAGCCCGGGGTCGGCGGCCTGTCGCCGTTCGGCCACGAGGTGGTCCGCGAGATGAACCGCGTCGGCATGCTGGTCGACCTCTCCCACGTGGCGGCGGAGACGATGCGGGCGGCCCTGGACACCACGGTGGCTCCGGTGATCTTCTCGCACTCCTCGTCGCGGGCCGTCTGCGACCACCCGCGCAACATCCCCGACGACGTCCTGGAGCGGCTGCCCGCCAACGGCGGCGTGGCGATGGCGACCTTCGTACCGAAGTTCGTACTCCAGGCGGCGGTCGACTGGACCCTGGCCGCCGACGAGAACATGCGCGCCCACGGCTTCCACCACCTCGACACGACACCGGAGGCCATGCGGGTCCACGCGGCGTTCGAGGAGTCGACGCCCCGTCCCGTCGCGACGACGGCCACGGTCGCCGACCACCTCGACCACATGCGCGAGGTGGCGGGCATCGACCACATCGGCATCGGCGGAGACTACGACGGCACGGCGTTCACCCCCGACGGCCTTGACGACGTGGCGGGCTACCCGAACCTCATCGCGGAGCTGCTCACCCGAGGCTGGTCGAAGCCCGACCTGTCCAAGCTGACGTGGCAGAACGCGGTGCGGGTCCTTGGCGCGGCGGAGGACGTGGCGCGCGACGAGCAGACGCGCAGGGGCCCGTCCATCGCGACACTGCAACAGCTGGACGGCTGACCGCCCCCGGACACGCCGATGGGGTGCCACCCGGCCGGGCGGCACCCCATCGACGTATCCGGACTCCCGTACGACTACGGCAGGTTCCGCGCCATCACGATGCGCTGGACCTGATTCGTGCCCTCATAAATCTGCGTGATCTTCGCGTCGCGCATCATCCGCTCGACGGGGTAGTCACGGGTGTAGCCGTAGCCGCCGAGGAGCTGGACGGCGTCCGTGGTGACCTCCATCGCGACGTCCGAGGCGAAGCACTTGGCGGCGGCGCCCTGGAAGGTGAGGCCCCTCTCTCCACCTCCGGCGGCGACGCGCTCCGACTTGGCCGCGGCCGCGTACGTGAGCTGGCGTGCCGCCTCGATCTTCATCGCCATGTCGGCGAGCATGAACTGGACGCCCTGGAAGTCGGCGATCGGCTTGCCGAACTGCTTGCGCTCCTGGACATAGCCCTTGGCGTAGTCGAGGGCGCCCTGCGCGATGCCGAGGGCCTGCGCCGCGATGGTGATGCGGGTGTGGTCCAGGGTCTTCATGGCCGTCGCGAAGCCCGTGCCCTCCTCGCCGATCATGCGGTCGGCGGGGATGCGGACGTTGTCGAGGTAGACCTCGCGGGTGGGGGAGCCCTTGATGCCGAGCTTCCGCTCCGGGGCGCCGAAGGAGACGCCCTCGTCCGACTTCTCGACGACGAACGCGGAGATGCCCTTCGAGCGCTTGGCCGGGTCGGTGACGGCCATGACCGTGTAGTACTCGGAGACGCCGGCGTTGGTGATCCAGCGCTTCACGCCGTTGAGGACGTACGAGTCGCCGTCGCGGACCGCCTTCGTCTTCATCCCGGCGGCGTCCGAACCCGCGTCGGGCTCGGACAGGCAGTACGAGAACATGCCCTCGCCCTTGGCGAGCGGCGTCATGTACTTCTTCTTCAGCTCCTCGGAGCCGGAGAGGATGACGGGGAGCGAGCCGAGCTTGTTCACGGCCGGAATGAGGGAGGACGAGGCGCAGACGCGCGCCACCTCCTCGATGACGATGACGGTCGCCAGGGCGTCGGCGCCCGAACCGCCGTAGCTCTCCGGCACGTGCACGGCGTGCAGGTCGCCCGCGACCAGCGCGTCGAGGGCCTCCTGCGGGAAGCGGGCCTCCTCGTCCACCGCGGCGGCGAACGGCGCGATCTTCGCCTCGGCCAGCGAGCGGATCGCGTCCCGGAGCATGTCGTGCTCCTCGGACGGGCGGTACAGGTCGAAATCAGCCGATCCGGCCAAGGTCTCTCACGCTCCAAGGATGCTAATTACCGTTAAGTAACCCAAATTTTAGTGCTGTCACCCGCACGACGCATACGTGAGCTTGGCGACAGCGGCAAACGTGCCCGGTGAGCGGCTCGAATACGCCCGACTATGCTCGGCAGCGCACCGCAGCCGTAAGCCCCGCAGACCCTCTGGAGCACCGCATGGCCCTCAAGATCACCGTGATCGGCACCGGCTATCTCGGCGCCACGCACGCCGCGGCCATGGCCGAACTCGGTTTCGAGGTCCTCGGTCTCGACGTCGTGCCCGAGAAGGTCGACATGCTCCAGCGGGGCGAGGTCCCGATGTACGAGCCCGGCCTCGAGGAGCTGCTGCGCAAGCATGTCGCGGGCATCGAGGGCTCCAGCGGGCGGCTGCGCTTCACCATGGACTGGGCGGAGGTCGCCGACTTCGGCGACGTCCACTTCATCTGCGTGAACACCCCGCAGAAGCACGGTGAGTACGCCTGTGACATGTCGTACGTCGATTCGGCGGTGGAGTCGCTGGCCAAGCACCTGCACAAGGCGGCTCTCGTCGTCGGCAAGTCCACCGTCCCGGTCGGCAGCGCGGACCGCCTCGCGGCCCGCATCCTGGAGCTGGCCCCCGCGGGCGGCGAGGTCGAGCTGGCGTGGAACCCGGAGTTCCTGCGGGAGGGCTTCGCCGTCAAGGACACGCTGCACCCCGACCGGATCGTGGTCGGCGTACGCAGCGAGCGCGCCGAGAAGCTGCTGCGCGAGGTGTACGCGACGCCGGTCGGGGAGGGCTCGCCCTTCGTCGTCACCGACTTCCCGACGGCCGAACTGGTGAAGACCTCCGCCAACTCCTTCCTCGCCACGAAGATCTCCTTCATCAACGCCATGGCGGAGGTCTGCGAGGCCGCGGGCGGCGACGTCGTGAAGCTCGCGGAGGCGCTCGGGCACGACGACCGGATCGGCAAGAAGTTCCTGCGGGCCGGGATCGGCTTCGGCGGGGGCTGCCTGCCCAAGGACATCCGCGCGTTCATGGCGCGCGCCGGTGAACTCGGCGCCGACCAGGCCCTGACCTTCCTCCGTGAGATCGACTCCATCAACATGCGGCGGCGCGGCCAGATGGTCGAGATGGCGCGTGAGGCGCTGGGCGGCGGCTCCTTCCTCGGCAAGCGGGTCGCGGTGCTCGGCGCCACGTTCAAGCCGGACTCCGACGACGTCCGGGACTCCCCGGCGCTCAACGTCGCCGGGCAGATCCACCTCCAGGGCGGGCAGGTCACGGTCTACGACCCCAAGGGCATGGTGAACGCCCGCCGCCTCTTCCCGACCCTCGGGTACGCGGACACGGCGGTGGACGCGGTGCGCGGCGCGGACGTCGTCCTGCACCTCACGGAGTGGCGCGAGTTCCGCGAGCTGGACCCGGCGGCGCTCGCCTCCGTGACGGAGACCCCGGTCATCCTGGACGGCCGCAACGCGCTCGACCCCGAGGTCTGGCGGGCGGCGGGCTGGACCTACCGCGCGATGGGCAGGCCGTCGGCCTGACGGCGCCCCGTCCCGGCGCTTCGCGCCGGATCTCCGGTCACCGCAGGGGACGTCGCCGCGCTGTGGGGTGGGTCGCTTCACGCGAGGGCGATGAGGTCAGTTCGGGGGAGCCGCCGCCTCAGGGGGAGCCGCCGCATCAGAGGGGGCCGCCGCGGACTTGCGCGCGCGGTACGCCCGCATCTTGGCGCGCGCCCCGCACACCCCCATGTCGCACCACCGGCTCCGCCCGGCCGGGCTGCGGTCGTAATAGGCCCAGTGGCAGGTCACCGCCTCGCACGCCTTGAGGCGGAGCCACGTGCCGGACGCGAGCGCCTCGGCGATCGCCGAGGCCACCCGCGCGGTGAGCGCCGACGCGTCGGCGGGGGCGAGCGACGCCGCACCGGACGCGCCGTCCACCCGTACCAACAACGGCCCGGACACGAGAAGCTCGCTCAGATCCCGCACCGGCGCATGCGCCGGATGCCCGGCGTGGGCGAGGCACGCGGCCCGCAGGGACTCGCGGAGTTCACGCGCCGCGGCCACGTCCTTCGGGGCGAGCCCGAAGGCGTCCCGCCCCGCCTCGGTGTCCAGGCGGTCCGCGCCCGTCGCCAGATCGAGGGTGTTCACCAGCTCCTGGACCAGCGCGAGCCCTCCCGGCGCGGGCGCTCTGTCATTCATGGTTGCGACGTTACCCCTTCTGCGGGAGTATGCAGTAACCGTTACTGGATGGGACCGACCATCCGGTAATCAGCGCTGGAGGAACCATGGCTCTCGCCGAACTCCGTGCCGTCGCCCTCGACTGCCGGGACCCGTTCGCCCTCGCGGAGTTCTACGCCGCGGTCATCGGCGGCACCCCCGCCCAGAACGAAGACGACTGGGTCGTCCTCGAAGGCCACACCGGCACGCCCCTGGCCTTCCAGAGGGCCCCCGGTCACGTACCGCCGAAGTGGCCCTCGTCCGACGGGTCGCAGCAGATCCACCTGGACCTCACGGTGGAGGACATGGACGCCGTCGAGAAGGAGATCCTCGCGCTCGGCGCCACGGTCCTCGACGCCGCCGACCGCGACCGCAGCTGGCGGGTTTACGCCGATCCGGCCGGGCACCCGTTCTGCCTGTGTGTCGACTGAGCCCCAAGAAGGAGGAGTCATGACCGACCAGCACGACGCCGCCCCCATCGCCCGCCTGCGCAACGTCGTCCTCGACTGCCCGCGACCCCGCGAACTCGCCGAGTTCTACGCCCGGATCATCGGCGGCACCATCGAGGACGACGGCGACTGGGTGGACCTCGTGGCCCCCGGCCGCGTCAAGGTCTCCTTCCAGCGGGTGACCGGACTGCACCCGCCGGAGTGGCCGCGCTCGGACGTCAACGCCCAGCAGGTCCACCTGGACCTCGACGCCGGCCGCACCGACGAGGAGATGGACGCCGCCCAGGCGAAGGTGCTCGCCCTCGGGGCACGCCCGCTCGACCTGGACGACGACGGCGGCAAGCGCGACTTCCGTGTGTACGCCGATCCCGCCGGGCACCCGTTCTGCCTCTGCAAGATCCCCTGACGGAAGTCCTCTGACGGAGGAGCCGGCGCGGCTCAGCCGTCCAGCCGCTCTATCGTCGCCGTGGAAGGCGTCCTGCGCTCCCGCGCCGCCCGGGCCGTGAAGTCCGCGAGGCGCAGGATGCGCTGGACGTTGCCCCAGGTGAGCGCCGCCACATCGGCTTCCGGCCAGTCGCGTTCGAGGAGTTCGGTGATCAGCCGGGGATAGTCCGACGTGTCGGCGAGGCCCTCCGGGTGCGCCTCCGGAGTGTCGTACGTCCCCGAGAGGGCGACGCACTCCGGCCCCGCGACGCGGCGCACATGATCGAGGTGGTCCGCCACGTCGCGTACGGAAGAACCGGTCCGCTCGACGGTCAGCGGCACCATGCACACGCCCTTGGCGGCACCCACCTCGGCGAGCAGGTCGTCCGGGAGGTTGTCGGGGTGGTCGTGCACGGCGAGGGCCCCGGAGCGCGTGAAGACGACGGGCGCCTTGGAGATGGAGAGCACCCGCCGCACCGTCGCCTCGGACGCGCCGGACAGGTCCGCGATGACCCCGAGCCGGTTCATCTCCCGTACGACCTCCTCACCGAACGAGGTCAGGCCGCCGGGGCCCGCCCACGTCGTACCGCAGAGGGAGACCGCGCACAGGCCCAGGCTGTGCAGCGCGCGCAGCGTGGCCAGGGAGTCGCCGAGCGCGGCGCCGCGGGCGGGGCCGATCAGCGCGGCGATGCGGCCGCAGTTGCGGGCGTCGGTGACCTCCGAGGCGTCGCGGGCGAGCCGCATCCCCTGGGGGTGGGCGCCGACGACGTGCTTCACGAGGTCGATCTGTTCCAGCGTCGCCCGCATGATCCGGTCGGCGCTCAGCCACTCGGGCACGTAGACGGACCAGAACTGCGCCCCGACCCCTCCCGCGCGCAGCCGCGGCAGGTCGCTCTCCAGGCCGCTGTCGCCCGTCTCGAAGTCGTACCAGGGCAGATCTTGCAGCGCTTCCGGCAGCCCGCTGTACCCGTCGGCGACGGGATGCTCGCTGAGCATGGCGCGGGCCCGGGCGAAGGGGTCCTCGGCCCACGGGGGGCCGGTATCGGAGTCGGGCGCGGGACGCGGCTCGGTATGGGGGTCGTCCGGGCCGGGTGACTGGTCGAGCTTCCCGGCCTCGGCGGTCGTGTTGATCTCGTCCTGCAGGTCTGCCATGGCAGGGCCTCCGGACATCGGGGGTGGCAGTTTGGACCACCGTGACATGCCGGAGGCCGGAGGGTCGCGACGAGCGGGCCGTTCGGGGTACGAGAAGGACGTACGACGAGAACGGGGAACGTACGACGGACGGCCCGGGGGACGGCCCGGGGCAGTGTCAGTTGCCCGAGACCGTCACCTTCTCGTCGTTGTTCAGCTCCTCGACCAGCTGCTTGACCTTGGTCTTGTCCCAGAGGAGATTGCTGCCCGTCGTACCGGCGAGCGGCATGTTCATGGACTTGCCGTCGCCGCCGGTGACGCCCTTCATCGCCCAGAACATGGACGCCACGTCCATCAGGCCCATGTCCTTGTCGACGATCAGCGTGTCCAGGCCCGCGCCCATCGTGGGGTAGAGCTTGAACGGGTTCATGACGGTGCCGGGCGTCGCCGCCTGGTTGGCGAGGGCCGCGAGGAACTTCTGCTGGTTCTTCGTACGGTCCAGGTCACTGCCCGGCAGCGCGTACCGCGTACGGACGAAGGCGAGGGCCTGCTCGCCGTTGAGGGTCTGCTTGCCCGCCTCGAAGTCGGCGCCGGACTTCTTGTCCTTGAAGCCCTTGGGGATGTCCATCTCCACGCCGCCGACCGCGTCCACGATCTTGGCGAAGCCGCCGAAGCCGATCTCGGCGTAGTGGTCGATCCGCAGGCCGGTGTTGTACTCGACGGTCCGTACGAGAAGCTCGGGGCCGTCCTCCGCGTACGCGGCGTTCAGCTTCACCTGGCGGCCCTGGTTCGGGTAGAGCTTGCCGGACTCCGCGCCCTTGAAGGAGGGGATCGTGACGTTCGAGTCGCGGGGCAGCGAGATCATCGTGTTCCCGCCGTCGTCCGCGACGTGCAGGATCATCATCGAGTCCGTGCGCTTGCCGTCGGCCGAGCCCGTGTGGAGCTTCTTCTTCTCCTCGTCGGACATGCCCTCGCGGCTGTCGGAGCCCACGATCAGATAGTTCGTGCCCGCGCCGCCCTCGGGCCGCTCGATGACCTTGGAAAGGTCGACCTCGCGCTTGAGCTTGCCGTCGGCCCAGAAGTACGTCGCCACGGACGTCACGACGAGTACGGATACGAGGGTGATGGAGCCGATCTTGATGCGGCGCCGCCAGTTCGGCGCGGGGCGCGTGGCGCGCGGCGGCTGCCCGTCGCCGCCCCGGCCGGCGCCGCCGCCGGCGGCCGCGGGCTGGCCGTAGACCTGGCCGGTGTTGTAGCCGCTGTCGTAGCCCTGGCCGTACGCGGCCTGGCGCGGGGTGCGCGGCTCGAAGACCTGGTCGCGGGCGTCGCCGTACGGCTGCCCGTCGCCGTACTGGTCGTCGTGACCGTCGTCGTACGCGGGCTGCTGCGGGACACCGCCCGGCGGCGGTCCCGCGGGGGCGCCGCGCTGGACGTGGCGCATCACGCGGGCGCCGTCGGGCTGGGGGTTCCCGCTGCCGCCGCCGTAACCACGGCCGCCCGCCTGATCGTCTCGCCAATCGCTCATGTGGCCCAGTGTGCAGTGCCGGACGGCGCCGCATACAGGGAGGTCGAGAATTCGGGCCAGGGCTGTTGCAGAGCTGATGCAAAGCGGCCGGGGAAGGCTCGCTCATACGTCCGGCATAGGGTGGAGGGCATGACAGATCAGGCCTCCAGTTCCGAATCGGAGATTCAGGGCAAGCCGACCTCGGCGTCCCGCACCACGCTCAGCCACATCATGACCCACAACGACACCAACCTCCTCGGCACGGTGCACGGCGGCGTGATCATGAAACTGGTCGACGACGCGGCGGGGGCGGTCGCCGGGCGCCACTCGGGCGGGCCCGCGGTCACCGCGTCCATGGACGAGATGGTCTTCCTGGAGCCGGTCCGCGTCGGAGACCTCGTGCATGTGAAGGCCCAGGTGAACTGGACCGGCCGCAGCTCCATGGAGGTCGGCGTCCGCGTCCTGGCCGAGCGCTGGAACGAGTCGACGCCCGCACAGCAGGTCGGCTCCGCCTACCTCGTCTTCGCCGCGGTCGACGCGGACGGCAAGCCCCGCACGGTCCCGCCGGTGCTCCCGGAGACGGACCGCGACCGCCGCCGCCACCAGGAGGCACAGATCCGCCGCACGCACCGCCTCGCCCGCCGCCGGGCGATCAAGGAGCTGCGTGAGGCACGGGCGGCAGAGGGCTTCGACGACTGAAGCCCCTCAAGACGACTGAAGCCCCTCAAGACGGGCCCACGGAGGCTACGCGGCTACGGACACACCACCTGGTCCCCGGTCACCGCCCCGAACTCCCCTTGGAGCTCGTCCTCCGCCCGCACCGTCCGCACCCCCTTGAAGTCCGTCCCCGCGATCACCTTCAGCGTCGCCCCCTGCCCGTTGACCATGCGCATCTCGCAGCCCGGCAGAGCCGTCGCGAGGGTCCTCGCGGAGCGGTCCCAGCGGGGGTCGTAGGTGACGACGGTCCGCTTGGCGGGCGCCGTCAGCGAGTTCGGCGCGTTCCCCGGCACCCCCGTCGTGCTGAACCCGGTGGCCCGCAGCTCCGTGTCGACGCGCTTCCCGAGCCCCGGCACCCCCGTCCCGTTGTCCACCTGCACCTGGATCTGCTGGGGCGAGACGTCGACCAGCGCGGCCTTGGACTTGCCCTTGTGAGAGGCGAGGGGCCGGTCCTCGCGCAGCGTCTTGAACAGCTTCACGGACTTCGTCGGATGCCACTTCAGCGTCGAGCCGATGCCCGGCAGGTTCTGCGCCTCGGTGCTCAGCGGCACGGTCGTGAACTCCGACGACGACGGCGAGAAGCCCCGCATCGCCTGCCCGAGGCCCAGCATGTCGCTCGTCCCGAAGCCGTTGTCCGCCCGGACCGAGCCGAGCAGCGTGTGCGTCACGTCGCGGAACTTGACCGGGTTCAGCAGGACGCCGGTGCTGGTCGCCTTCGCGATGAGCGCCGCGAGGAACCGCTGCTGGCGCTGCATACGGCCGAGGTCGGAGGCCCCGTCGACGTACCGCGAACGCACGTACTGGAGCGCCTCGCCGCCGTTCATCGCGTGTGTGCCGATCGCCAGGTTCAGGCCGGTGTGCGAGTCCATCAGGGGCCTGGCCGTGCAGATCTCCACGCCGCCGACCACGTCCACGGTCTTGATGAAGCTGGTGAAGTCGACCTCCAGATAGTGGTCGATCTTGACCTTCGTCATGTGCTCGACGGTCCGCACCGTGAGGTTCGGCCCGCCCTCCGCGTACGCCGCGTTGATCTTGTTGGGGTGCGCGCTGTGCTTCTCGCCGGTGGCCTGGTCGGTGTGCGCGGGCAGCACCGCGTACGAGTCGCGGGGCAGGCTCACGACGCTGGCGCGGTCCCTCGCCTCCGAGATGTGCACGATCATGATCGTGTCGGTGCAGTGGCAGGGCGCGCCGCCGAGGCGGTACTTCTGCTTCTCCTCGGGGGTGATCTTGTCGCGGCCGTCGGTGCCGACGAGCAGGACGTTCATGCCGTTGCCCGAAGCGGGCCGGTTCTTCATGTCCTTGAAGGCGTCGACCCGCCTGATCTCGGTGTCGAGGCTGGTGACCACGGAGTGCCCGATCCCGGCCGCGGCGAGCACCGCGACGGAGCACGCGATCGCGGCCCGCATGGCCCAGCTCGTCCGCCGCTCGCCCTGTTCGCCCGGCTTGGGTGCGGGCGGCTTCTGGCCCTGCGGAGGCGGCGGGGGCAGCGGCGGGGGAGTGGGGTGGCGGGGCGGTGTGGGCACGTGGGGGACACCTCCGCGGAGACGGACGTTGGCTGAGGGCGGGCGCGGGCGTGGGGGCTCCGAGAAACGTAAGCCCATACGAAATGCGGCCCGGGGCAGCGACCCGGACGGCGCGCGCCCGTGTCCCCCATTCGCGGTAACGTGACGCGTGATGAACGCGAAGTCTGAGGTGTCCCCTCCCGCCGTGTCCGTGATCATGCCCGTCCTCAACGAGGAACGGCATCTGCGTGAGGCCGTCCACGCGATCCTGCGCCAGGAGTACGCGGGTGAGATGGAGGTCGTCGTCGCGCTCGGCCCCTCCACCGACCGCACGGACGAGATCGCCGCGGAGCTGGTCAGGGAAGACCCCAGGGTGCACACGGTCCCCAACCCCACGGGGCGCACGCCGGCGGCGCTGAACGCCGCGATCAAGGCGTCCCGTCACCCGATCGTGGTACGCGTGGACGGCCACGCCGCGCTCTCGCCGGGCTACATCACGACCGCCGTCCGCCTCCTGGAGGAGACCGGCGCGATGAACGTCGGCGGCATCATGCACGCCGAGGGCCAGAACGACTGGGAGCACGCGGTCGCCGCCGCCATGACGTCGAAGATCGGCGTGGGCAATGCCGCCTTCCACACCGGCGGCGACGCCCAGCAGGCCGAGACGGTCTACCTCGGCGTCTTCCGGCGCGAGGCCCTGGAGCAACAGGGCGGCTACAACGAAGAGTTCATCCGCGCCCAGGACTGGGAGCTGAACTTCCGCATCCGCGAGGCCGGCGGCCTGATCTGGTTCTCGCCCGAGCTGAAGGTCTCCTACCGCCCGCGGCCCAGCGTGAAGGCGCTCGCCAAGCAGTACAAGGACTACGGCCGCTGGCGCCACGTCGTCGCCCGCTACCACGAGGGCTCCATCAACCTCCGCTACCTCGCGCCGCCGACCGCGGTCTGCGCGATAGCGGCGGGCATCGTGGTCGGCGCGGTGCTCACGCCGTGGGGCTTCGTGATCCCCGGTGGCTACCTCGCGGCGATCGTCGCGGGCTCCCTCCCCGCGGGCAGGGGCCTGCCGCTGAAGGCACGGCTCCGGATCCCGGTGGCGCTCGCGACCATGCACATGTCGTGGGGCTGGGGCTTCCTCACCAGCCCGCGCTCGCTGGCCAGGAAGGTCATCGCCTCGCGCCGCCCGGCCGTCCTGGGGGAGACCCAGGAGGCCTGACGGCTCGCGAGGCGTCTACCAGGAGAAGTCCGGGTCCACCTTCATGCACGCCTTCTTGTCGGACCCGCTGAGCGCGTCCGCCGAGTCCGGCGTCCTGTCGTCCTTCTTCTTCGCCTTGGGCGGGGCGGCGCCCTCACGCCAGTCGGCGCCGACGACGAGGGTGACCCCGGAGACGTCCGTCGACTTCTTCGCCGAACTCAGCGGAAGGCCCAGCGACTTGGCGACCCGCTGGGCATCGCCCTCCAGTTCGACGCTGGGATAGCGGATGACCGTCTTCCCCTCGGTAAGCACCGTCGTGTCCGGCGTCGCCTTCTTGAAGCCCTTGCCCGCCAGGAGCTGCGCCACCGTGTTCGCCCGGCCGGAGATCGGGGGCTCCGTGGCGGTCCGGGTGCCGTTCTGGACCTGGATCGCGATCTGGTCGTCAGCGGCCGCCGGATCGTCCGAAGGCTTCTCCTTGGCGGGCTTCTTCCTGCCCTTTCCGTCCAGCGCGACGTCGTCGCGTACGAGGCGGAAGAGCTGCTCGGCGTCGCCGGGCTTGGGGATGACGCGGGCGCCGACGTACTCGAAGGGCATGGTCGTCATCGTCGTACGGGACGGGGAGACCTTCTTCAGCTCGTTGCCGAGGTCGTACAGCTTCTTGATGCTGCCGAGGCCGTCGTCGACCTTCAGCGCGCTCGTGGCCTCCTCGGCGAGCTTGCGCAGCTGGTTGGGGCTGGTCAGGCCGGTGTTCTCGCGGAGCTTGCGGACCAGCGCGTTCATGTACATGTGCTGGGCCTTGGCGCGGCTGATGTCGGTGCCGCCCTCGAAGCCGTAGCGGGTGCGCAGCCACTGCAGGGCCTGCTCGCCCTTGACCTCCGTGGTGCCCTTCTCCAGCTTCAGACCGGAGCCGTGGCCCTGGCTGTCGCGCGAGTGGATGTTCTTGTCCACGCAGACCGGTACGCCGCCGATGGCGTCGGCCATGGAGACCACACCCGCGAAGTCGACCATCATGAAGTGGTCGATGTGGATGTTGGTGAGCTTCTCCCAGGTCGCGACCGTGCAGCCGGGGCCGCCGCGGCCGAGGGACTCGTTCGTCATGTTCCGCGGGCCGGTCTCCTCGTAGACCTTGCCGTCGTCCGGGTCCGTGCACTTGGGGATCTGCAGCAGGGTGTCGCGCGGCATGCTGACCACCGACATGTTGGTGCGGTCGGCCGAGAGGTGCAGCAGCATCTGGACGTCCGCGAGCGGCGGGGAGCCGAAGGTGTCCTTGGCGCCGCCGAGCTTCTGGTTCGCCTTGGAGTCCCGCGCGTCCGAGCCGATGAGCAGGATGTTCAGCGGGGTCTGTCCGGCGGCGTTGGGCGTGGGCTCGGGGGCCCGGTGCTCGCCGAGGTTCAGGTCGTCCGTCTCGAGGTTGTCGTTGAGGTGCTGGTAGTAGAGGTAACCGGCGCCGGCCGTGCCGAGTATCAGTACGGACAGGAGCGTCGCCGACCAGCGCAGGACGCGGCGCCTGCGGCGCGGCGGGCGCCCGCCGCGGCGCGAGCCGGGCCGGCGCCGGTGGCCGGGGGGCCGTCCGCTGTCTCTGGAGGGCGCGGCGGTGCCTGCCGACGGCTTCCCGGGGCGCGCATCGTCCTGGTGCGGGCCGTCGTCCCAGCCGTGATCACTGGCGTGCGGAGCGCGTTGTCGCGCCCCCTCCTTACGCACGCTGTTCTGCCTCATCCCCAGCCCCTCCCCGCCCCATTCCCGAACTGCGGCCGCTCCGCGACGCCTTGGTGCGCTCCTCGGTGCATGTCCTCGGCGCATGTCCTCGGCGCATGTCCTTGGCGCATTGTTAGACGCGAAACGACCGCTTCAGGTCACTTGGCACACACAGTCTTGTCGGCTTCGACTTTCTGGATCCCGTCCGGCGCCTTCGACGGCGGGGCGATGGGCACCCCCGCGCCCTCGAAGTCGCCGCCGAGCGTCAGCTTCATGGTCGGGAGCCCCTGTGCGTTCTTCGCGCTCTTGCCCGGCTTCAGGGCGGAGGCGGGCAGACCCATGATGTCGGCGAGCCGACGGGCCTGGTCCGCCTGGTGCGGGCCGTACTCCAGCGACGTCTTCTTGATGTCGCCGGGCGCGTTCCCCAGTTGGCTGGACTTGAGCACGCCCTCAGTGTTCTGCAGCCACGTGAGAGTTGTCTGAGCGGCGCCGGTCCTGCCACTGCCGTTGTAGATGTCGACCCGTACGTCGGAGGGGTCGGCCTTGGGGCCCTTGAGGCGGGCGGCCACCGCGGCCTTCTCCTTCTTCTCCTTCTTCTTCACCTCGGTCAGCGACTTGTCGGCCCGCAACATCGCCAAGAGCGGGTCCGCCTTGGCCGGGTCGGGCACGACCGTGATGGGGACCTTCTCGGCGGGGTTGTCCTTGACCGGCAGCGTGGCGAAGGTCAGGTTCTTCATGTCGAGCTTGCCGAGCTCCATGCCGAGGTCACGGAGCCTCATGATGTCCGCGATGTTGGAGTCGACGGTGAGGGCCTTGGTGCCGGCCTCCGCCAGGGAGAACATCTTCTTGGGGCTGGTGAGCGTGTCGTTCGACTTCAGCTTGCGCATCAGCGCGCTGAGGAACTGCTGCTGGAGCTCGATCCGGCTCAGGTCGCCGCCGTTGCCGACGGTGTGACGGGTGCGCACGTACGCGAGCGCCTTCTCGCCCTCGATCGTGTGCTTGCCCTTGGACAGCTTCAGATGCGACTTGGGGTCGTCGATGTCCTTGGCGAGGCAGACGTCCACGCCGCCGACCGCGCTGGAGAGCGTCTTGACCGCGTTGAAGTCGGCCACCATGAAGTGGTCGGGCGTGATCCCGGTGATCGCCTTGACCGTACGCATCGTGCAGCTCGGTGTGCGGTCGCTCTGGCCGAGGCTCTCGTTGAAGCGGACGTTCTCCGTTCCCGGGATGTTCTTCTTGCTGCCGTCCTCCATCGTGGTGGGGCAGTCCGGGATGTCGGTGATCATGTCGCGCGGGATGCTCAGCGCGGTCGCGTTCGACCGGTCCTTGGAGACGTGCAGCAGGATCGTGGTGTCCGCGTGGCCGAGGCTGCCCTCGTCGCCGTAGCCCTTGTTGCCGTCACCGCTGCGCTTGTCGGTGCCGACCACCAGGATGTTGATGGCCCGGTCCTTGCTGAAGCCGCCGGTGCCCGCGCCGTCGTCGTCGATCGACGTGATGTTGTCGTTGAGGTGCTGGTAGTAGAGGTAGCCGCCGACGCAGCCGGTGACCAGCAGAAACGCCAGCGTGCCGCCGGTCCACACCAGGACCTTCTTGCCCGCCGACTTCTTCGGCTTCTGCTTGCGCCTGCTGCCTGTCGCCGCCTCCGGCTCCTTGCCCCGGCGCCTGCGCTGCCCCGGCACCTCGCGGCGCTCGTCGCGCGCGCCCTGGCGCGGGCGGTCGCGGTCGCGTTCCGGCGCGGAACGGCCGCGGCCCGACTGGCGTCCGGCGGCTCTACGGGGCCCGGGAACCGTCGACGGTCCTTGCCCTGTGGAAGGGCTCAGTCGCAGTTCGTAGTCGCCGGTGTCCGGGTTGAGTACCCACTGGTCCGCGGGGTCAATGTTCTCCGCCCGCCCGTCTCCCGCCACCGCCCTTTCAGAGAAGTCGCTTCGCTCTCCCCTGTTGGGCCCACGGCCTTGCGCGTCCACGGTTGTCTGCGTCCTCCGTCGGGGCCACGCGGCGCCTTACCCCCTCAAGAAGGCGCTCGGTCAGTCGTTCCAACGGTGCGTGGCCGAAAGGGCCCGGCGCACCGGATCGCTCACACTATCCGCCCAGCTCAGCGCCGGACGACGCCGGTGACAAATTCCACTCCCCTACAACTGGGCAATCCGCCCCATTTCTTAGTCGAAGGCGGTCTTCCCTTGGGGATCGTTTTACTCGCAGGCAGTCTCCGCGGCGGTGTTGCCCCGGAATGTAGGCGCGGGCGACGGCGTATGTGAAGGATCATCGGGCTTCCCATCACTGCCGTACTCGCCCGACTCACCCGACTCGCCGGATTCCTCCCCGAACTTCTCCCCGGACTCCTCCCTGGACTCCTCCTCGGGCTTCTCCCTGGACTCATCCCCGGGCTTCTCCGGGATGACCGCGACCGGGCTGTCGGCGCGCAGGCGCGTGAAGAGCTGCTCCGCCGCCGGTTCGACCAGTTCGTCGCGGTTCGTGTCGTAGACATACGACTGTCGGGGAACGGTGAGGAACTGCACGCGTTCCGTGGGGATATTGCGCATGCCGCGCACCAGTTCGTACAGACCGCGCAGACTGGCAAGCGCGGGGTCGGTCGTCAGCGAGGAAGTCGCCGCGTCCAGCACGGGGTAGAGCTTCGCTGGGTTGAGCAGGACGTCATTGCTCTGCACCTTGTTGACGAGCGCGCCGAGGAACTCCTGCTGGCGGTCCATCCGCTCGGTGTCGCTGCCATTGCCGAGGCTCTTGCGGGCGCGTACGTAACCCAGTGCCTGCTCACCGTCCAGAGTCCGCACACCGGGGGCGAGCCGCACATGGGCGTCGTCGTCGTCGATCGGGGCCTTGAGGCAGACATCCACGCCGTCGACCGCGTCGACCATGTCCCTGAACCCCGCGAAGTCCACGACCATGTGGTGGTCGACGCGGATTCCGGTGAGCTTCTCGACGGTACGAATCGTGCAGGCCGTCCCGCCAACCTCGTACGCCCAATTGAACTGGGCGAATTGCGCCCGCGTCCGCGACCCGTCCGGTCTGCGGCACCCGGGAATGTCCACCATCAGATCGCGCGGGATGGACACGGCGGTCGCGCTCTGCCGGTCGGCGGCCAGATGCAGCAGGATGGTGGTGTCGGAGCGCTGGGTCCCAGGATCTCTGCCGTACTTCCTGTTCTCCGGGCCGGCACGGGTGTCGGAACCGATGAGCAAAATATTCTGGGCATCGTGCACCAGTGGCGTCGGCCGCTCCTTCTCGTAGCGCTCCAGCTCGGCGGCGGCGCCGGTGTCCTTGGTGATGTTGCCGTTGAGCTTCTGGTACGCCGCCCATCCCACGCCGCCCGCGGCGAGCACCACCACGGCGACCGCGAGGGCGACGCCACGCAGCCACCGGTGCCTGCGCCGCACCGCACCCACTCCGGTGGGGCTGGCTCCCGTCCCGGGCCCGTACCCGCCCTTCAGCCCGGACGCGCCACTTTCCGCCCCCGTCGTCTCATCCGCCCCGAAAGGCGCACCCGCGGTGTCGGTCACGTGTACGTCCACCCCTCACGGCTGCGTCGGTGCATGGTTGCGTCATCCCTTACGACCATGGACCGCCCCGCCGCCGGGGGCCTCTGGACCAGCTCCCCGCCTAGCCCAAACGGGCGACGCCCGGACAACACCACGAAGCCTGCCGACCCGGCCACGCCGTGCCCGACACGGGAGTGCACTCCGGTGAGGCGTCACTGGCCGGTGCGGAGGCTCCGCCAGGGGCACTCCGGTGAGGTACTGACTGGGCGATGCGGGAGGCTCCGCTAGGGGGCGCGGGGAATTGCGCGACCAGCCACGACGAGCCCTCGGCGGGGGACCTGGGACGGCGTTCCGGTGAGGGGTCAGTGGGCGGTGCGGGAGGCTCCGCTAGGGGCGCGGGGAACTGCGCGACCAGCCACGACGAGCCCGCGGCCGAAGGCCAGGGCGGCGCTCCAGTGAGGGATCACTGGGCCATGCGGGAGGCGCCGGTGGGCCCGCGGGGAACGCGCGACCAGCCCCACCACCCCACGCCCAAGGACCCAGGCAGCGCCCCCTCACCGCACCGTGACAGACACCCGCTCATCCTCGACCCGCTTCTCCAAACCACCCTCCGCAAGCCGCCGGCAAAGCACCACAGAGCCCCCCACCGCGAGCGCCGCGTACAGCCCGGCACTCAGACCCTCCCAGGAGCCGTACGAAAGCCCGGACAGAACCCGCGACCCAGCCCCGACCCCGAGCCGCGCAGCGTCGGCACGAGCCCGCTCCACGACCCCCGCACCCGTCAGCTCCTCGCCACCGACCACAAGGGCAGGCTCATCCGGATCCACCGGCGCATACGGAGCGAACTGGTCCCCCTGGCCAGGCACCTCCACCGCGTAATCCGCAAAGCCCCCCGGCGGCTGAGGGAAGCGCCCACCGAGCGGCCGCAACGCGAGCGCGACCCGCTCCCCGGAGCACGCGCGCGCCGCGTCCAGCGAGTCCGGCCCGCTGACGACGAGGTCGGCCGACGCCGGGTCGCCGCCCACGTCCGCGACCACGCCCACCGACGAACAGGCGAGCAGCCACACGGCCGTCTGCCAGTGCGCGGGCAGCAGCAGCACGGCCCGGTCACCGGGTTCGGCGGCGAGGTCGCCCTGGAGGAGATTGGCGGTCTTGGCCACCCAATTGGCGAAGGTGGCGACGGACAATTCCACGCGCTCGCCCGTGGCGTCGTCGTAGAAGGTGACCAGGGGGCGTCCGGGATCCGCGGCGAGCGCGGATCGCAGCAGGTCGGCGGGGGTGCGGTCGTTGGCGTTCACGGGCGCAAGGGTACGCGGGCACCGGCGCGTCGCCCGGCGTGGCGGGGGAACGCGGGTCACCGGATCGACCGCTCTGGGCCGACGGTCCGTCAATTCCCCAATGGACAGATGTGTTCCGGTATGCCGACGATCAGACGTATGCGTGGATTTCTTGCTTCCTCGATCGGCGTCACCTGCGCAGCCGCCCTTGCGCTGCCCCTCACTCTGCCGTCGTCCGACGCCCGGGCCGCGACCCCTGGCACACCACCACCCGCCGGACCCGCCACCGAGGCGACCACCGCCGAGACGGTACCCGGCACTCGGACGGCCTCCGGCGCCCGGACGGCCTCCGCCGCTCGGACGCCCTCCGGCACTCGGGCGCCCTCCGGCGCTGGGACGGCCCCCGGCAGTCGGACAGCCCCCGCCGCTCGGACGCCCTCCGGCACTCAGACGGCCCCCGGGAGTCGGACAGCCCCCGCCGCTCAGACGGCCCCCGGCACCCAGACGGCCCCCGCCGCTCGGACGCCCCCCGCCGCCGAGGCGATCCCCGGCAGCACTCAGTCGCTGCCGCTGGGCCCACTCGACTCCGACCGCTCGGCCGCCCCCGCGGAGCGCGAACAAGGCCTGGCCCGACGCGATGTCCGCCCCTTCTCCCTGGTGGGCGTCGTCTGGGACGACCCGGCCGACGAACTGCACGGCACCGTCCAGGTCCGCACCCGCGCCAGCGCCACCGCCACCTGGTCCGGCTGGCAGGGCGTCGAGACGCATAACAACGAACACGGGGCCGACCCGGACGCCGTGGAGCGCGCCACCGGCAGGGTCCGCGGCTCCACGGCCCCCCTCTGGGTCGGCGACTCCGACGGCGTGGAGATCCGCGTACGGGCGGAGCCCGACCGGCACACGGACCGCGCCCCCACCGACGCCCTGCTCCCCAAGGGCCTGCGCCTCGAACTGGTCGACCCCGGAGACGAGCCCCCACCACGCGGCGGCCAGATCGACGTGCCGCGCGCCCCCGCCATGACGGCCGAGGCCGCCGCGGCCTCGGCCGTCAACGCGGACCTCGCCCCCTTCGGCGCCACCGCGATCCCGGAGCTGACCAAGCAGCAGACGGAGGACGACCTGATCGCCGCCCACGGCGGCACTGAAGAGGTAGGCACTGAAGAGGTAGGCACTGAAGCGGTCGGCACCGAAGAGGTAGGCACTGAAGCGGTAGCCACCGAAGCGGCCGGCACCGAAGCAGTCGGCACTGAAGCGACCAGCACCGAAGCGACCAGCAAGGCGCGCCCCTACATCGGCCCGCGCCCCCGCATCATCACGCGCAAGGGCTGGGGCGCGGACGAGCGCATCCGCGAGAGAGGCTTCGCGTATTCAAAGACCGTCAAGGCCGCCTTCGTGCACCACAGCGCGTCCGGCAACAACTACCGCTGCTCACAGGCGGCATCCGTGCTGCGCAGCATCTACCGCTACCACGTCAAGAGCAGCGGCTGGCGTGACCTCGGCTACAACTTCGCGATCGACAAGTGCGGAAACATTTACGAAGGACGTGCCGGAGGTGTGGCCAAGCCGGTCCTAGGGGCCCACACTCGCGGTTTCAACGCGAACAGCACGGGCATCGCCGTCCTCGGCTCGTACAGCAGCGCCAACCCGCCGAAAGCGGCCGTGGACGCCATCGCCAGGCTGACCGCGTGGAAGCTCGGCCTGTACGGCGCCAACCCGAGCGGTACGACCTACCTGACATCCGGCGGTGGAAACCTGTACAAGAAAGGGACGAACGTCCGACTCCAGGTGATCTCGGGGCACCGTGACGGATTCGCCACCGACTGCCCCGGCAGCCGCCTGTACGGCAAGCTCGACACGATCCGGACCGCCTCGGCCCGCTTGCAGGGCCGCTGAGGCCCGGTCGCACTGTACGAGTGGCACCGTACGAGTATCACTGCACGAGTAGCCGTACGAGTCGCACTGCACTGTACGAACTGCACGATCTGCAAACCCGTCTGCATACACTGGCCGGCCGAAACCCAAAGTTCGGCCGGCCCCAGCAGGAAGCAGAGACGACAGGTGACAGAAGCGATCCTCCTGGTCGGCGGCAAAGGAACCCGGCTGCGACCGCTCACGGTCCACACCCCCAAGCCGATGGTCCCGGCGGCAGGCGTCCCGTTCCTCACCCATCAGCTCGCGCGGGCCCGCGCCGCGGGCGTGGAACACATCGTCCTCGCCACCTCCTACCTCGCCGAGGTCTTCGAGCCGTACTTCGGCGACGGCTCGGCGCTCGGCCTCCACATCGAGTACGTCACGGAGACCGAGCCCCTGGGCACGGGCGGCGCCATCCGCAATGTGGCGTCGCACCTGCGTTCGGGCCCCGACGACCCCGTCCTGATCTTCAACGGCGACATCCTCACGGGCCTGGACATCCGCGCCCTCGTGGACACGCACGAGACGTCCGGCGCCGATGTCTCCCTGCATCTGACCCGGGTCGAGGACCCGAGGGCGTACGGCCTGGTCCCCACGGACGCGACCGGCCGGGTCACGGCCTTCCTGGAGAAGCCGCAGACCCCCGAGGAGATCGTCACCGACCAGATCAACGCGGGCGCCTACGTCTTCCGCCGCTCGGTCATCGACACGATCCCCGAGGGCCGCCCGGTCTCCGTCGAACGAGAGACGTTCCCCGGCCTCCTCTCCTCCGGCGCCCACCTCCAGGGCATGGTCGACTCGACGTACTGGCTGGACCTGGGCACACCCCAGGCCTTCGTACGCGGCTCCGCGGACCTCGTCCTCGGCCGCGCCCCCTCCCCGGCGGTCCCGGGCCGCCGCGGCGACAGCCTGGTCCTGCCCACCGCCTCCGTCGCCCCCGGCGCGAAGCTCACCGGCGGCACGGTCATCGGCGAGAACGCCCGCATCGGGGAGGGCGCGCGGATCTGCGGCAGCGCGGTCCTGGCCGGCGCCGTCGTCGAACCGGGCGCGGTGATCACCGACTCCCTCATCGGCGCGGACGCCCGCGTCGGGGCGCGCGCGGCGCTCACGGGGGCGGTGATCGGCGACGGAGCGGATGTAGGCGCCGACAACGAACTGTTCCAAGGAGTACGTGTCTGGTGCGGGGCCACGCTTCCGCCGGGCGCCGTCCGCTTCTCCTCCGACCAGTAGCGCCCGGCGAGGGCGGGCGTCGCCTACCCTCGTACAGATGTCGTCCCGTTTCGCCCCGCGCCCCCCTCGCACCCCGGTGCGCGGCGGCGAGACAGTCGTACCGGCGGGCGTCCCCCGCCAGACCACGGCCCCGCGGGCGCGCACCTGGAAGCCGCCCTTCCCCCTTGACCTCGGCCCGACCCTCGGCCCGCTGCGGCGCGGCCCCGCGGACCCCGCTTTCCGGATGACCTCCGACGGCTCGGCCTGGCGCGCCAGCCGTACGCCCGAGGGTCCCGGCACGCTCCGCGTGGCGCTGCGCTCGGGCACGGTGGAAGCGGAGGCCTGGGGCCCCGGAGCCGCTTGGCTGCTGGAGAGCCTCCCCACGCTCCTGGGCGAGTCGGACGACCCCTCGGCCTTCGAACCCCGCCACCGCCTGGTCGCCGCGACGGCACGGCGCCGCCCGGGGCTGCGGCTGGTACGCACGGGCCTGGTCCTGGAGTCCCTGATCCCGTCGATCCTGGAACAGAAGGTCACGGCGGACGAGGCCTACCGCGCCTGGCGCCTCCTGCTCCGCGCCCACGGCGAGCCGGCGCCGGGCCCCACCCCGCACCACATGTACGTGATGCCGGACCCCCGCACCTGGGCCCTGATCCCGTCCTGGGAGTGGCACAGGGCGGGCGTCGACAACAAACGCGCCTCGACGATCCTGCGCGCGGTGCGGGCGGCCCGCCGCCTGGAAGAAGCGGCGACGATGCCCCCGCTCCAGGCCCAGGCCCGCCTGGAACTGATCCCCGGCATCGGCCCCTGGACCTCGACGGAGACCATCCAGCGCAGCAACGGCGCCCCCGACGCGGTGACGGTCGGCGACCTCCACCTCCCCGGCATCATCGGCCACGCCCTGGCGAACAACCGCGAAGCGGACGACGAGGCAATGCTGACCCTCCTCACTCCCTACGCAGGCCAACGCCACCGAGCGACCCGCCTGATCCTCCTAAGCGGCCACACCCCGCCCCGCAGAGCCCCCCGCATGAGAAAAACGGACATCGCCCTGCTCTGAAGAGGGCCTGCGGCCGGCGGCCAACGGGAAAACCGCAACCAACCACCAGCCAGCACGCCCAAACCGCCGCAAGCACCCACTGCCCCAGGGGCGCGGGGAACGGCGCGATCAACCCCCACACACCCGCAGCAAAGAACGGCGAGAAGGCCCCGCCCAGGGGTGCGGGGAACGGCGCAATGAACCCCCACACACCCGCAGCAGAGGCCCCCCAACCCCCGGAGGGCCACCTCACCTACCGAACAGCGATAAATCCCCCCACATCCCGCGAACCCCGAGCCGGAGGCTCCCCCGCCGGGCGCCCCACAGCCACCGCCCCCATGGGATCCCAGGGCTCCGGCAGCCCAAGAACCCCCCGCACGACATCCCGACAGAACATCGTCGAGGAAACCCACGCGGAACCAAGCCGTTCCCCGGCCAGCGCGACAAGGAAGTTCTGCACACCGGCCCCCGCCGAGACCACGAACATCTCCCGCTCGGCCCCATCCCGCCGCGCGTCCCCATACGTATGGGAGCCGTCCATCACCAGACAAGGCACCACCAGATAGGGCGCGTTACGCAGCACGTCCCCCCGCCGCACCCGCCTGGCGATCGCCTCCTCCGACTTCCCGTCCCGCCGCAGATCCGCGATCCACGCGTCCCGCATCGCGTCCAGCAGCTCGACCCGCGCGGCAGCGGACTCCACCAGGACGAACCGCCACGGAGTGGTGTGATGCGGCGCCGGCGCGGTGAGCGCCGCGGCGACGGCCCGCCGCACGGCCCCGGGATCGACCTCATCGTCGGTGAACTCCCGCACGGTCCGCCGCAGCGTCACCGCTTCCCGCACCGCTTCGGACGTCCCGAGCCGGAACATGTCATCACCCGCACCACGCACCAAGGCCCGGGCCCCCACATCCACAAAGCCCTCAGAGCCCACAAAGCCCTCAGAGCCGCCCACCACAACATGGCGAAGCCCCCGCACCACCGCCACAGGCAACCCCGCAGCCTTCCCCTTGACGAGATCCCCCGCGGCAGCCAACTCATCGGCGGTCGCGACGACAGTCGCACTCAGCGGATTCCCGTACGCGTCAAAACCGCCCCGCAAATCGTCGAGCACCCGCACACCAGCCGCCCCGATGGCGACATCGGTGAGCCCGGACCGCCAGGGCCGCCCGAACGTGTCGGTGACGACGACACCCACCTCGACCCCCAGCGCCTCCCGCACCCCGTCCCGCACGGCGCGAGCCGAGGCATCGGGGTCGGAAGGCAACAACAGCACCGTCCCCGCAGGGGTGTTCGACGCGTCGACCCCGGCCGCGGCCATCACGAGCCCCTGCCGGTTCTCGACGATCCGCAGCGTCCCGCGCCGCGCGACGACCCGTACGGTCTCCGCGTCGATGGCCGCCTCGCGGTCGCTCGCCTCGACGATCCGCCCCTCGGCCTTGCTGACGATCTTCGACGTGACGATCAGGACGTCCCCGTCGGCGAGCCCCGGCTCGGCGGTCGCGATCAGCTTGGCGAGGTCGTCGCCCTCCCGCACCTCGGGCAGCCCGGGCACGGCCCACACCCGATACGCGGGCCCGGCACCGGAGCCGCCGGAGGCGGTGCTCACGCCCGTACCCGGCCCGGCGCCGGAGCCGGAGGCGGCGCTCACGCCCGTACCTCCGAGGCGAGCACGAGAGCCTGGCGCGCCATCTCCGCCGCCGCGTCGACGTCGGTCATCATCAGCGGAATGGCCCGGCACCGGATCCCGGCGCTCTCCACCCGCTCCACCACGCCCGCGTCGACACTGTCGACGAGCCATCCGTCGAGCAGCCCGCTGCCGTAGTGCTCGGCGACGGCGGCGGCACTGGTCTCCACGCCGACGGCGGCGAGCACCTTGTCGGCCATGCCCCGCACGGGCGAGTCGCCGACGATGGGGGAGAGGCCGATCACGGGCACGCCCGCCTCGGCGATGGCCTCGCGAATGCCGGGCACGGCGAGGATGGTCCCGACGCTGACCACGGGGTTGGACGGCGGGAAGAGGACGATGTCGGCCTCGGCGATGGCTTCGAGGACGCCGGGCGCGGGCTTGGCCTGCTCGGCGCCGACGGGCACGACGGCGTGCGCGTCCACGGAGGCGCGCAGTCGCACCCAGTACTCCTGGAAGTGCACGGCCTTCTGCTCGCCGTCGATGGTGACGGCCACGTGCGTCTCGACGCGGTCGTCGGACATGGGGATGAGCCGCACCCCGGGCCGCCACCGCTCGCAGAGCGCCTGTGTGACGGCGCTGAGCGGATATCCGGCGCCCAGCATCTGCGTCCGCACGATGTGCGTGGCGAAGTCCCGGTCGCCGAGCCCGAACCACTCTGGCCCGACGCCGTAGGACGCGAGCTCTTCCTTGACCTTGAACGTCTCGTCCGTACGCCCCCAGCCCTGCTCCTCGTTGATGCCGCCGCCGAGCGTGTACATCACGGTGTCCAGGTCGGGGCAGACCTTCAGCCCGAACAGGTGGATGTCGTCACCGGTGTTGCCGATGACCGTGATGTCCGCGTCGGGCGCGGCCTTCTTGAGCCCGCGGAGGAAACGGGCGCCGCCGATACCACCGGCCAGAACCACAATGCGCATGTGCTCCAGCATGTCAGGCGGGTACGACAGTTGGTCAGGCGGTTGCGACATCCTCCGCGACGCCGCCCGTCACCGAGGCGGCGCACTGGGCGGCGTGCATCGGCATCTCGGTCAGGCCGGGGTAGTAGACGTGCAGGCTGACGGCCGGTTCGAGGGAGTCGTTGACGACCTCGTGGACATACCCCGGCGCGAAGACGCGCTGCGCGCCTGCCCCGAGCGTCCGCGCGCCCCGCTGGGTGCGCTCGGTCAACTCACCCTCCAGGAGGGTGAGTACGCCGGATGAGCGCCCGTGGTCGTGCAGCCCGCTGCCCTGTCCGGGCACCCAGGAGAGCAGCCAGACCTCGTAACCCGGCCCGGTGCGCAGGCGGTGGTACCAGCGGCTGGTGGCGTCGTACTGGACGAGGTGCTCCCACTGGGAGCGGTCGGCCGCGATGGTCCGGGCGAGGCCGACGAACTCGGCCACGGTCGCGGGGTGCTCGCGGGCGGGCTGCAGCAGGTGCGGGACTTCGAGGATGTCGCCGGCGATCTGGAGGTCGCTGTCGCTGTTCATCGTGCGGTGGTTCCTCAACGTAAGAGTGCTGGGGTGTCGCGAAGGATGGGTGGAGCGCGGGGAATGCGAGGGAAGCGGGGAAGGCAGAGAAGGCAGAGAAGGTGGTGCGGAGAAGCGGCTCGACAGCTGGATGGACTCAACAGCTGGAGCAGGAACAGCGACAGCGCGCGTGGGCAGCACCGATGGACCCGCTGGTGCGGGTCATCGAAAGAGCCAGGTTCGCGAGCATGCCCACCAGGACACCTGCTCACACCTTCTACTGTCAACTCATTGTCCGCTATGTGGGATATGTTTCACCTCATCCGGTTGTTCGGTCAGGTGAAAGGTTTGTGCACCGGGCGCACGGGACACATGGGGCACAGCAACCGGCGCTCAAATGTTGACGTCCTTCCCTGTAGGACCTCCCGCCGAGGTCCTCGGGAGAGGCGGTTTTGGGGGCCGCCGACGAGCTTGATGGTTTATGCCGATTTGAACACTTTCTGCATAGCCTTGGTTCCGCAGAGTGAATAAGGGGCCCAATAGCAGATCTCGGCTTGACTGGCCCTGATCGGCGCACTTGTAATTTCACTCGTGTCGTTCAGCCGGAACCGGTAACGGCAGCACCACGGGGACGCACAGACAGACGAGGGGCGCACATGACCGAGCTGGTTCAGGAACTGCTGGTCGAGGACGCGGACGAGGAACTCGGCTGGCAGGAGCGCGCGCTGTGCGCCCAGACCGACCCCGAGTCCTTCTTCCCCGAGAAGGGCGGCTCCACGCGCGAGGCCAAGAAGGTCTGTCTCGCCTGCGAGGTCCGCTCCGAGTGCCTCGAATACGCACTCGCGAACGACGAACGCTTCGGCATCTGGGGCGGCCTGTCGGAGCGTGAACGCCGCCGACTGAAAAAGGCAGCGGTGTGATCGGAAGCGCATCCGCGCAGATGCCACCCCGTCAATTCGGCATACATCTCCCAATCAACGCGCAACGAAGCGCAACGAACGGCCCGTCGCCCCTGGGTTATCCACAGGCGGCGGGCCGTCCTGGTGTCAGCCGTTAGTGTGGGGCCCCGTCCGAGACGCCCCGGCGCCCCCGCAGGGCGCAGGCGTCCACCGCAGTCCATCGAACCGGGGCCCGTACCTCGATGTCCGTGCACAGCCATTCGGCAGCCCATCACGACGCTGCCGCCCCTGAGTTCCCGCGGCACGTCGTGACCGCCGTCCTCGTCTCCCACGACGGCGCCCGCTGGCTGCCCGACGCCCTGGCAGGGCTGCTCGGCCAGGAGCGGCCCGTGCAGGACGCCGTGGCCGCGGACACCGGCAGCGCGGACGACTCCGCCCGCCTCGTCACCGAGGCCCTCGGCCCCGACCGCGTGCTGCACCTCGCCCGCCGCTCCGGCTTCGGCACCGCCGTCGACGAGGCGGTCCGTGGCGCCGGGGTGCTCACCCCCGAAGAGCTGCCGTATCTGAAGCGCCCCAGCGGCTGGGACCCGGTGAGCCGCTCCTGGCGCGACGACGCGTACGACCTGCCCGACCTGCCGCACGGCGAGCCCGTGCAGTGGCTCTGGCTGCTCCACGACGACTGCGCCCCCGAGCCCGACGCCCTCGCCGAGCTGCTGCGCGCCGTCGAGAACGAACACGAGCTGGGCAAGGACGTCGCCGTCGTCGGCCCCAAGCTCCGCGGCTGGTACGACCGCAGGCAGCTCCTGGAGGTCGGCGTCTCCATCGCCAACAGCGGCCGCCGCTGGACCGGCCTGGACCGGCGCGAGCAGGACCAGGGCCAGCACGACCACGTACGGCCCGTGCTCTCCGTGTCCACCGCGGGCATGCTCATCCGCCGCGATGTGTACGAACAGCTCGGCGGCTTCGACCGCCGTCTGCCGCTGATGCGCGACGACGTCGACCTGTGCTGGCGCGCGCACGCCGCGGGGCACCGCGTCCTCGTCGCCCCCGAAGCCGTCGTCCGGCACGCCGAGGCGTCCTCGCGCGAGCGCCGCACCGTCGACTGCGTCGGCCGTACGGCGACGTCACCGCACCGCGTGGACAAGGCGGGCGCCGCCTACACCCTGCTCGTCAACGCCCGCTCGGCCGTGCTGCCCTGGGTGCTCTTCCGGCTCGTCTTCGGCACGCTCCTGCGCACCGTCACCTACCTCGTCGGCAAGGCGCCCGGACAGGCCCTCGACGAAATCGCCGGCCTCCTGGTGACGCTGCTGCGGCCCGGGAGGATCCTCGGCGCCCGCAAGCAGCGCGGCAAGTCGGTGCTCGACGCGGGGGAGATGCGGGCTCTGTTCCCGCCGCCGGGCGCCACCGTGCGGGCCACCGTCGAACAGGCCGCGGGCGGCCTCGTCGGCGGCTCCGACCCCGAGGCCCCCGGGGGAGCGGGACGGCACGGCGCCGTCGAGTCCGGACCCGGCGGCGACGACGCCGACTTCCTGGAGATCGAGCAGTTCGCCCGCCTCAAGCGCATCGCCCGCAAGCCGGGACCGGTGCTCTTCGTAGTACTGCTCTTCGTCTCGCTCATCGCCTGCCGAGCCCTGCTCGGCAGCGGGGCGCTCGCGGGCGGCGCGCTGCTGCCCGCGCCCGCCGACTCCTCGGGCCTGTGGGCGCGCTACCTGGACGGCTGGCATGCCGTCGGCACGGGCGGCACACAGGCCGCCCCGCCGTACCTCGCGCTCGTCGCGGGCCTGT
Organism: Streptomyces sp. NPDC003032; assembly: GCF_053591415.1. NCBI lineage: Bacteria > Bacillati > Actinomycetota > Actinomycetes > Kitasatosporales > Streptomycetaceae > Streptomyces > Streptomyces sp. NPDC003032. The sequence continues at coordinate 288,969 of NZ_JBSFTT010000009.1, forward strand.
CCACGCTGCTGTTCGGCTCCACCGGGCTCGCGGTCACCGTGCTGCTCGTCGGCTCCGTGCCGCTGGCCGGCTTCGCGGCGTACTTCGCCTCGCGCCCGCTCGTCACCTCGCGGCTGCTGCGCGCCTGGGCCTCCGTCGCGTACGCCTTCCTGCCCGCCGCCACCGGCGCGCTCGCGGGCGGCCGCATCGGCACCGCCGTCCTCGCGGTCCTGCTGCCGCTCATCGCGCGCGCGGGCATCGCGGCCGCCGGCCTGACGGCCTCCGGGGGCGCCCGCGGCACCTGGCGCGCCACCTGGGCGTACGCGCTGCTGCTGACCCTCGCCACGGCCTTCACGCCGATCGTCTGGCCGATCGCCCTGGTGCTCGGCCTCGCCCTCCTCGTGCTGCGGATCCGCGACATCGCGGCCTACGGCCTGCGTTTCCTCGCCGCACTCGGCACACCGCTGCTCATCCTTGCCCCCTGGTCGCTCACGCTGCTGCCCTTCGGCTTCTTCAAGGAAGTGGGCCTGGAGTTCGGCAGCGGCTCCGCGACCGCCCTCGATCTGCTCGGCACCAGCCCCGGCGGTCCCGGCACCGTGGACGGGCTGATGCTCGTCGGCATCCTGCTCGCCGCCCTCGGCGCCCTGCTGCGCACCGAGCGGCAGCTGGCGGTCCGCACCGCGTGGACGGCCGCCCTGGTCTCGCTCGTCTTCGCCGTCCTGTCGAACGGCTCGGCGTGGGCCGGACCCGCCACCCTCGGCTACGGCATCGCGCTCCTCGCCGCCGCCGCGCTCGGCGCCGACGGTGCACGCGCGCGTGTCGCCGAGCAGAGCTTCGGCTGGCGCCAGCCGGTCGCCGCGCTCATCGCGTTCGCCGCGGCGGCCGGGCCGCTGCTCGTCGCCGCCGGGTGGATGATCCGCGGCGCCGACGGCCCCCTGGAGCGGCGTGATCCGGTGCAGGTGCCCGCGTTCGTCGCGGAGGAGAGCGGCACGCAGGACCAGGCCCGCACCCTCGTCCTCGACAGCGGGTCGGCGGCCGAGGTCTCCTACACCCTCGTACGGGGATCGGGCGCCCGGCTCGGCGACGCCGAACTCGTCGCGGCCGCCGGCCCCGACGCACGACTCGACAAGATCGTCGCCCGGCTGGTCGCGGGCTCCGGCGCCGACCAGGCCGACCACCTCGGTGGCTACGCGGTCCGCTACGTCCTCGTACGCCAGGGCGCGCCCCGCCAGATGAGCCGCACCCTGGACGCGACCCCCGGCCTGACCCGGCTCAGCCAGGAGGACGGCAGCGCCCTGTGGCGCGTGGACCGGCAGGTCTCCCGCGCCGCCATCGTCCCGAAGGCCGGCGACCCGGAGCCCGTCGCCGCGGGCCCCGTCGAGCTGCACACGAAGATCACCTCGGGCGACGAGGGCCGCGTGCTGCGGCTCGCCGACTCCGCCGCCCCGGGCTGGACGGCTACCCTCGACGGCCGCCCCCTTCCCCGCACCACATTGGACGGCTGGGCGCAGGGCTTCGAACTGCCCACCTCGGGCGGCCGCCTGGACGTCACCTACGACGCGCCGATGAGTCACACCGCGTGGCTGTGGACGCAGGGCGCGCTCGCCGTCATCCTCGTGGTGCTCGCGCTGCCCGGCAGGCGCCGCGACGTCGACGACGACCTCCCCGAAGAGCCGGTCATCCCGGCACAGCCCATTGAGGGGGAGGGCCGCAAGGCGCGCAGACTGCGGGCCCAGAGCGAGCAGACCGCGCAGGAGGCGGACCAGGAGGCGGGCCGGGACGTACCGCCTCCTCCTTCGGAGGAGGCCCTCGCCGCCGTTCCGCAGCAGCAGTCGTACGGCGAATGGGAGACGCCCGCCCCGTCCTACCAGGCACAGGACTACTCGGCACAGGACTACCGGGCACAGGACTACCAGGCACAGAACTATCGGGCACAGGGCTACCAGGAGCAGCCCTACCAGAGCGGCCAGTACGACCCGTACGCCTCCTACGGCGGGGCGGGCGGTGCCTACGGAGGCGACCAGCAGTACGGCCAGTCCTACGGAGACGCCCCGTACGACCAGCGGCCCCCGATGCCACCGCCACCCCCGCCTCCGCCGCCGCACGGCACCGACAGTGAGCGCCCCGACGGGAGCCAGCAGTGAACCGCACCACCCAGTCCCTGATCGCCGTGGTCGTCGTCCTCGGCGCCGTCACCGGGTACGCCGCGTCCAGCGGCCCCGACAGCACGGGCGACGACAAGGCGAAGGCCGCCGCGCGGCTGCCCGTCGAGCGCACCAGCCTGCTCTGCCCGGTCCCCAGCGCCTCCGACCTCGCCGAGACCTCGTACACCGCGTTCACGCCGAAGTCGAGCGGCACCGGGGGCACGGGCAAGGCGGAACTGCTCCCCGTGACCAAGCAGTTGACGGACGCTCCGCAAGAGGGCGCCAAGGGCAAGCAGGCCAAGCCCTTCCTGACCCAGAAGAAGCCGGGCGAGGCGGTCGGCGGCGAGGAGTCGGGCGCCGAGGCACCGGCGCTCATCGGCACCGCCGACGGCGCGCTCGCCCCCGGCTGGACCGTGCAGCAGACCACGACCTACTCCGCGGGCAGCGGCCGAGGCGCGCAGGGCACCAACTGCACCGCGCCCGACACGGACTTCTGGTTCCCCGGCGCGAGCACCGCCAAGGGCCGCAGCGACTACATCCACCTGACGAACCCGGACGACTCCGCGGCCGTCGTCGACGTGGAGCTGTTCGGCCCGGGCGGCGAGGTGACCTCCCCGGTCGGCGAGGCGATCCAGGTCCAGCCGCACTCCAGCGTCCCGGTGCTGCTGTCCACGCTCGCCGACAAGCAGTACGCCGACCTCACGATGCACGTGACCGCCCGCAGCGGCCGGGTCGCGGCCGCCGTGCAGTCCTCCGACGACAAGCTCGGCGGCGACTGGCTGCCCCCCTCCGCCGCCCCCGCGGCCGACGCCGTGCTGCCCGGCATCCCCAAGGACGCCACCTCGGTGCACCTGGTCGCCTACGCACCCGGCTCCGACGACGCGGACGTCAAGATCCAGCTGGCCTCGCCGACCGGCACGATCACCCCGGCCGGAAACGAGAACCTCCACGTGAAGGCGGGCATGACGGCCGCCGTCGACCTCGGCGCCCTCACCAAGGGGGAGGCCGGTTCGCTGCTCCTGTCGCCGACCGACAAGCCGGTGCCCGTCGTGGCGGGGCTGCGCGTCACCCGTGGCAAGGGCAGCGACCAGGAGACGGCGTTCATCCCGGCGACGAACGCGGTGGGCACGCGCGCGACGGTCGCCGACAACCGCGCCAAGGGCTCCACGCTCTCCCTGGTGGCCCCGGACAAGTCGGCGAAGGTGAAGGTCACGGCGTCACCCGGCACCGAGGGCGGCTCACCGGCCACGAAGACGTACACGGTCAAGGGCGGCACGACCCTGCTGATCGACCAGCCGCCGGTGCCGGACGGCCTCAAGGGCTCGTACGCCCTCACGGTGGAGCCGGTGTCCGGGGGCGAGGTCCATGGCTCGCGGATGCTGGCACTGCCCGAGGACGGCATCCCGATGTTCACCGTCCAGACGCTGCCGGACGATCAGGGGACGGTCCTGGTGCCGGAGGCGGGGCGGGATCTGAGGGTGCTGCAGAAGTAAGCGGGTCGGGCCCGGCCCGGCCGGCTCCGTCAGTCCTCGTCGCCGTAGCGCGGATCGACCGACTCCGGAGACAGCCCGAGCAGGTCGGCCACCTGCTCGACGACCACCTCGTGCACCAGGGCGGCGCGCTCGTCGCGCCCCTTGGTGCGGATCTCCACCGGGCGGCGGTAGATGATCACGCGCGCGGGCCGCCCGTCGGACGCCGCGATGGAACCGCCCAGCGGCACCACCTCGTCGGGCCACTCCCCGTCCGAACCGCCGGAACCACCCAGCGGCGGCACCTCAAGAACCAGGAACTCGACCTCGGTGAGCTGCGGCCAGCGCCGCTCAAGACGCTCCACGGAGTCCTGCACGAGGTCCGTGAAGGCCTCGGCGCGGCTGGCGGAGAGCGGCACCTGGGGCGGCGCCACGGGACCGCGCATGCCCCTGCCGTGGCGATCGCGGCGACGGGGCCTCGGGTCTACGGAGCGGGGCTGTACGGGGTCGTCCATCACTGAGGAAGCGTAGTCCCCGAGATCGCCCTTTCCTCGCGGTGCGTGGCATGTCGCTTCCTGACCGTTCCGGTCGGGCTTGGACTCGATTCCGTATCTCTCAAGACCATCGATGTCGCGCCAAATGACGTGATTCGCGCCATGTGGTGACCGGAACCAACACCGCACGCCCCTGCGGCCACTCACGTCCGTGCAGGTCAACGCGGTGCGCGCGCGGGGCGCCGGATCCGGGACCACGGCACGACACGGTGGGGTGACCTCCTGGAGAGTCGTCGCGGCCCGCTCAAGAGTGCGGTACCGTCCAACATCGTGAGCCCTGTACGTCGCTGTTCGCGCACCGCTTGCGGCCGTCCCGCCGTCGCGACGCTGACGTACGTCTACGCCGACTCGACCGCGGTCCTCGGCCCCCTCGCCACTTACGCCGAACCCCACTGCTACGACCTGTGCGCCGAGCACTCCGAGCGCCTGACCGCGCCCCGCGGCTGGGACGTCGTCCGGCTCGCCGACGCCTCGGGTCCGGCCCGCCCCTCGGGCGACGACCTCGAAGCGCTCGCCAACGCCGTGCGCGAGGCGGCCCGCCCGCAGGAGCGCGCGGCCGAGGCGGGCGGCGGCGCCCGCAGGGCGGACCCGATGGAGGTCGCGCGGCGCGGCCACCTCCGGGTGCTGCGATCGCCCGAGTCCTGAAAGAGCCCGTTTCCGCGAGCGACTGACGGCCACGTGTCCGCAGGCGACTGACGACCCGTTTCCGCCAGCGACTGACGGCCCTTCACTGGATCTTCTCCGTCCCGCACGTTGACGCCCGATCTCCGAGGCCACGACGATTTCGCCACCCCACAGCCCGGGAGGCGTTCCGTGTTCGTGCAGCAACTGGATCCCGTGGCCGACTCGCTCGGCCTGTCCGCACTCGTCGCGACCCTGCCCCTCCTGACCGTCCTCGTCCTCCTCGGCGCCGTCCGCATGAAGGCCCACAGGGCGGGGCTGATCGGTCTCGCGGTCGCCGTCCTGGTCGCCTGGCTCGCGTACGGCATGCCGCTAGGCCAGACCGCCGCCGGCGCCGCGCAAGGAGCCCTCTTCGGGCTCTTCCCCATCCTGTGGATCGTCGTCAACGCCCTGTGGGTGTACCGCATGACGGTCCGCACCCGGCACTTCGACATCCTGCGCCGCTCCTTCGGGCAGCTCTCCGACGACCCCCGCATCCAGGCGCTCGTCGTGGCCTACTGCTTCGGGGCGCTCCTGGAGGCGCTCGCCGGCTTCGGGGCGCCCGTCGCGATCTGCTCGGTGATGCTCGTCGCCCTGGGCTTCGACCCGGTGCGCGCCGCGGTCGTCGCCCTCGTCGCCAACACCGCACCCGTCGCCTTCGGGGCCATGGGCACACCCGTGGTGACGCTGGCCCAGGTGACGGGCCTGCCGCTGGACACCGTCGCCACGGTCATCGGCCGCCAGACCCCGCTGCTCGCCCTCGGCGTGCCGCTGCTCCTGGTCGGCCTCGTCGACGGGCGGCGCGGTCTGCGCGAGACGTGGGTGCCCGCCATGGCATGCGGATTCGCCTTCGCCGCCGCCCAGTTCGCGGCCTCCAACTACGTCTCCGCGCAGCTCGCCGACATCGGGGCGGCCCTGGCGGGCGCGGCGGCGCTGGTGGCGGTGCCGCACGCGCGCAGACCGGCCGCCGAGCCCGTCCGCGCCGCGGTCCTCACCGGCGTACGCAGCGAAGACCTCGACCACGACGACCCGCGCCCCGAGGTGCTGCGCGCCTACGCCCCCTACGCCCTCATCGTCACCGTCTTCTCCCTCGCCCAGATACCGGCCGTCAAGGACGCCCTCGCGAAGACGACACGGACCTTCGACTGGCCCTTCCTGAACGTCGGCGACCCTTCCGGGGACCCGGTCGGCGGCAACGTCTTCTCGCTCCCGCTGCTCGGCACCGGCGGCACGCTCGTGCTGCTCGCCGGGGTCGGCACGGCGGCGGTCATCGGGGTGCACGCGCGCGTGGCGGTACGGGAATGGGCCGCCACCGTCCACGAACTGCGCTTCGCCATCCTCACCGTGACGTCCGTCCTTGCCCTCGCGTACGTCATGAACCTCTCCGGCCAGGCCGCCACGATCGGGCACTACGTAGCGGGGGCGGGCGCGGGCCTCGCCTTCCTGTCGCCGGTCCTCGGCTGGTTCGGCGTCGCGGTGACCGGCTCCGACACCTCCGCCAACGCCCTGTTCGGCGCGCTCCAGGTGACGGCGGCCCAGCAGTCCGGGCTCTCCCCGGAGCTCCTCGCGGCCGCCAACAGCTCCGGCGGCGTCCTCGGCAAGATGATCTCCCCGCAGAACCTGACGATCGCCTGCGCCGCCGTCGGACTCGCCGGCAAGGAGGGCGATCTGCTGCGCAAGGTGCTGCCGTGGAGCCTCGGACTGCTCCTCGTGATGTGCCTGATCGTGGTGGGGCAGAGCACGGCGGTACTCGGTTGGATGCTTCCGTGACGAGAGCCTGACCGTGGCTTGACGCTGCTCACAGCCCCTTGTCGGTCGTTGCGGGTAGTTTGGGACGGCCGACGTGGGGTGACCGAGGTGGGTGGGGTGACCCACGCCGGGTGATCCATGTCGGGTGACCGACGCCGGATGGCTGACGCCGGGTGACCGACGCCGGGTGACCGACGTACTTCCGATACCGCTGAACTCGCAGAGCTTGCAGAGAGGGTTGGCCGTGACTGCTGATCTGTCCCAGATCGTGAAGGCGTACGACGTTCGCGGGGTGGTCCCGGATCAGTGGGACGAGTCGCTGTCCGAGTTGTTCGGAGCGGCTTTCGCCCAGGTCACGGAGGCCACCGCGATCGTCGTCGGCCACGACATGCGGCCCTCGTCGCCGGGCCTGTCGCGGGCCTTCGCGCGCGGGGCGGCGGCGTGCGGAGTGGACGTCACCGAGATCGGGCTCTGCTCGACGGACCAGCTGTACTACGCCTCGGGCGCGCTGAACCTGCCGGGCGCGATGTTCACGGCCTCGCACAATCCCGCCCAGTACAACGGCATCAAGATGTGCCGCGCGGGCGCGGCCCCCGTCGGCCAGGACACCGGCCTCGCGGACATCCGCGCCCTGGTGGAGGGCTGGACCGCGACCGGCGCCCCCGAGCCCGCCGCACACCCGGGCACCCTCACGCGGCGCGACACCCTCACCGACTACGCGGCGCACCTGCGCGGCCTGGTCGACCTCATGTCGAGCCGGCCCCTCAAGGTCGTCGTCGACGCGGGCAACGGCATGGGCGGGCACACGGTCCCCACCGTCTTCGAGGGCCTGCCCCTGGAGCTCGTACCGATGTACTTCGAGCTGGACGGCACCTTCCCCAACCACGAGGCGAACCCGCTGGACCCGGCGAACATCGTGGACCTCCAGGCGAGAGTGCGCGCGGAGGGCGCCGACCTGGGCATCGCCTTCGACGGCGACGCGGACCGCTGCTTCGTCGTCGATGAGAACGGCGCCCCGGTCTCCCCTTCGGCCATCACCGCCCTGGTCGCCTCCCGCGAGCTGGCCAAGCACGGCGGCAAGGGCACGGTCATCCACAACCTGATCACCTCCTGGTCGGTCCCGGAGGTCGTCAAGGAGAACGGCGGCACGCCCGTGCGCACGCGCGTGGGCCACTCCTTCATCAAGGCCGAGATGGCCAGGACCGGCGCGATCTTCGGCGGCGAACACTCCGCGCACTACTACTTCAAGGACTTCTGGAACGCGGACACGGGCATGCTCGCCGCCCTCCACGTCCTGGCGGCCCTGGGCGAGCAGGACGGCCCGCTCTCCGCGCTCGTCGCCCAGTACGACCGCTACGCAGGCTCCGGCGAGATCAACTCCACGGTCGACGACCAGACCGCCCGCCTGGCCGCGATCAAGGAGGCGTACGCGGGACAGGACGGAGTGACCCTGGACGAGCTGGACGGCCTGACGGTGACCGCCGCCGACTGGTGGTTCAACGTCCGCGCCTCCAACACCGAGCCGCTGCTGCGGCTGAACGTGGAGGCGCGGGACGAGGCCACGATGGCCAAGGCCCGCGACGAGGCCCTGGCGATCATCCGCGGCTGAGAGCGGCTGAGGAGCGGCTGACGGCCCACGCGCGCGTGCGGCACCGGGGGTGCGGGGCGGGCCGCAGACCTCTCCACACCCCCCGCGGCCCGTCTTTTGCGGAGGTAGGCTGACCGGGTCGCACCCTGTGCGGCGGCAAGGTCGCACCCTGTGCGGCCGCACTGCGAAAACCTCACCACATCAGCTCGAAGGGACCCACCCCATGGCGCTCGAAGCCGGCCTCCTGGAGATCCTCGCCTGCCCGGCCTGCCACGCCCCGCTCAAGGAGACGGACACCGAGCTGATCTGCACGGCCGACGCCAAGGAGTGCGGCCTGGCCTACCCCGTCCGCGACGGCATCCCCGTACTCCTGGTCGACGAGGCCCGCCGCCCCGCGTAACGGCACCCGCCCCGGCACGACCCAGCAGCGCGCGGGAAGCCGCGCAGGCGATTCGGAGGCCGTACCCCATGCTCGACGAGTCATTGCTCGACGCCCCCGAGGCGCTGGCCCGCGCCGACCGCCGAGGACTGCTGCGCGGCGCGGCCGAAGCGGGCGCCCGCGTCCGCACCGCGCTCCGGCACGCCGCCGAGGCCGGGCTGACGGAGCTCAAGCCCGACGGCCGCCCCCGCGCCATCCTGATCGCGGGACCGGGCACCGCGGCCACCTGCGTCGCCAACCTGCTCGACGGCCTCGCCGGCGCCGGCTGCCCCGTCATCCGCGTGGCCCCGACCGGCGTCGCCCCCGCCGCGGGCGCCCTGCGCTGGGCGCTGCCCGGCTGGGTGGGCCCCGTGGACCTCCTCCTCATCGCCACCCCGGACGGCTCCGAACCGGGCCTGACCCTCCTCGCCGAACAGGCGTACCGCCGCGGCTGCACAGTCGTCGCCGTCGCCCCCGCGCGCACGCCGATCGCCGAGAGCGTCGAGGGCAGCCACGGCCTCACCGTCCCCCTGGCGACCTCGCCCTACGGCGCGTACGAAGGCGCACACGACGAGAGCACCAGGGACTCCGGTTCGTACGAGGCACGCCGCGTCGAGGACGAATCCGCGCCCGGCGCCCCCTGCACCCTGTGGGCCCTGCTCGTCCCGCTCCTCGTGCTGCTGGACCGCACCGGCCTGATCGCCGCCCCGGCCGACGCCCTGCACAAGGTCGCCGACCGCCTCGACCGCGTCGCGGAACGCTGCGGTCCGGCCATCGCGACGTACAGCAACCCCGCCAAGACACTCGCCGCCGAACTCGCCGACGCGCTCCCGCTGATCTGGACCGAGGGCCGGTCCGCGGGCGCCGTGGGCCGCCGCTTCGCCACCACCCTCGCCGAGCTGGCCGGGCACGCCGCGCTCGCCGCGGAGCTGCCCGAGGCCCTGCCCGCCCACGGCGCGCTCCTCGCGGGCAACCCCGCGGGCGGCGACGACACCGACGACTTCTTCCGCGACCGCGTCGACGACCCGGCGTGCCTCCGCGCGCGCGTGGTGCTGCTCCGCGACCGCCCGGTTGATGCCGGGGGCCTCACGGCCGCCCCCGCCGCCCGCGAGCTCGCGCACGGCCACGACGTGGCGCTCAGCGAGCTGGAGCCGGAGGGCGGCGACGAACTGGAAGCGCTCGCCGAGCTGATCGCCGTCACGGATTTCGCCGCCGTTTACCTGGCGCTCGCTTCCGGCCACCGATCATGACAACGGCGACCGCACAGACGGCGATCGCAGTTCAGCACTCGCGTACGCAGTAGCCAGTAGCGCTAAGGGAGAGCCCCTCCGTGGACCGCCTCACCAACACCATCCGCCCCTACGCCTGGGGATCCACCACCGCCATCGCTCGGCTCCTCGGCGTCGAGCCGAGCGGTGAGCCGCAGGCCGAGATGTGGATGGGCGCCCACCCGGGAGCGCCCTCGCGCACCGAGCGCGGCGCGCTGAACGAGGTCATCGAGGCGGACCCGGAGCGCGAGCTCGGCACAGAGGCGGTCGCCAAGTTCGGCCCGCGCCTGCCCTTCCTCGTCAAGATCCTCGCCGCGGGCGCCCCGCTCTCCCTCCAGGTGCATCCCGACCTCGCACAGGCGAAGGAGGGTTACGCGGACGAGGAGCGCCGAGGCGTCCCCATCGACGCCCCGAACCGCAACTACAAGGACGCCAACCACAAGCCCGAACTGATCTGCGCCCTCACGTCGTTCGACGGCCTGTGCGGCTTCCGGGCCCCGGACCGGACCGCGGATCTCCTGGAGGCCCTGGGCGTCGACTCCCTCAAGCCGTACGTCGATCTGCTGCGCGCCCACCCCGAAGAGGCCGCCCTGCGCGAGGTCCTCACGGCTGTGCTGAGCGCCGACCCCGAACAGATGGCCGAGACGGTCACCGAGTTCACGGCCGCCGCCCAGCGCCTCGGCGGCGTCTACGCCCCGTACGCCGACCTCGCCCACCACTACCCCGGCGACCCCGGCGTCATCGCGGCGGTGCTGCTCAACCACGTACGACTCCAGCCCGGCGAGGCCCTGTTCCTCGGCGCCGGCGTCCCGCACGCCTACCTCGACGGCCTCGGCGTCGAGATCATGGCCAACTCCGACAACGTCCTGCGCTGCGGCCTGACCCCCAAGCACGTCGACGTCCCCGAACTCCTGCGCATCGTCCGCTTCGAGGCGACCGACCCCGGCGTCCTGCGCCCCGAGGCGTCGCCCACCGGCGAAGAGGTCTACGAAACCCCGATCGACGAGTTCCGCCTCTCCCGCCTCGTCCTGCCCGAGGGCGCGGCCCCGCACGACCTCACCGCCGCCACCCCGCAGATCCTGCTCTGCACCGCGGGCACCGTCCGCGCGGGCGAACTGCCCCTGACACCCGGCCGGTCCGCATTCGTCCCCGCGGGAGAAAAGGCTGAAGTGTCCGGAGTGGGCACGGTTTTCCGGGCCACAGTGGTGGCCTGACGCACCAACACGCTCCCGTGCTGCAACAATGACCCACCGCAAAGGACGGGCAAAGCACCGCCCGCCGGCGTAGGCCGAGCACACAAGAGCACACACGAAGGCGAAGGGACCCCCGGCACTTATGAGCGCGTCAGGCGGAACAAAGGCGATCGTCGCGGCACTCGCCGCGAATCTCGCGATCGCGGTGGCGAAATTCGTCGCGTTCATCTTCAGCGGCTCGTCGTCGATGCTCGCCGAGAGCGTCCACTCGCTCGCCGACTCCGGCAACCAAGGGCTGCTGCTCCTCGGCGGCAAGAAGGCGCAGCGCGAGGCGACCCCGCAACACCCCTTCGGCTACGGCCGCGAGCGCTACATCTACGCCTTCCTCGTCTCGATCGTCCTCTTCTCGGTCGGCGGCATGTTCGCGATCTACGAGGGCTACGAGAAGATCAAGAGCCCGCACGACATCGAGCACTGGTACTGGCCCGTCGGGGTCCTGGTGTTCGCGATCATCGCGGAGAGCTTCTCCTTCCGGACGGCCATCAAGGAGTCCAACGAGACGCGCGGCAACCTCACCTGGACGCAGTTCGTCCGCCGCGCCAAGGCGCCCGAGCTGCCGGTCGTCCTCCTGGAGGACCTCGGCGCGCTCGTCGGTCTGATCCTCGCCCTCGGCGGCGTCGGTCTGGCGCTCGCCACCGGCGACGGCGTGTGGGACGGCATCGGCACGCTCTGCATCGGCGTCCTGCTCATCGTGATCGCGATCGTCCTCGCCGCCGAGACCAAGTCCCTCCTGCTCGGCGAGGCCGCCGGCACCGAGGAGGTCGCGAAGATCGAGAAGGCCCTGGTCGACGGCGACACGGTCACCAAGGTCATCCACATGCGCACGCTCCACCTCGGCCCCGAGGAACTGCTCGTCGCCGCCAAGGTCGCCGTCCAGCACGACGACACCGCCACGGAGGTCGCCGCCGCGATCAACGCGGCCGAGGAGCGCATCCGCGCCGCGGTCCCGATCGCCCGTGTGATCTACCTCGAACCGGACATCTACAGCGAGTCCGCGGCAGCCGAGGGCACCAACCCGGCGAAGTCGCCCGGCAGCCACTGACTCTCCTTTCGCACGTACGTAGATGGGGCCCCGCACCGAGCAAGGTGCGGGGCCCCATCTCCTCGCCGAGCCCGGTGGTTCCCTGCGCCTCGCGCCGCAGCGCGGCCATCTCATGGACTGTCCGCCAGAGATCCGTGCCCGGAGGCGGGCTGGGGCTTGCTTGGCCCATCGGTGTAGCTTTGTGACTGAGCCAGACGTCGCTGCTGATGGCGGTCGGGCGGTCCGCACACGGACCGGCCGAGGGAGAGAGGGCCTCCGACGGACTGCGCTGCGCGCGCCGGTGCGACCCTTGTACCCGACGCCGCAGGTCAGCCATGCCCACCCCTCGACCAACCCCACGAGGAGCAGCTCACTCATGACGACTGCCACCAACGGCCAGGACTTCAAGGTCGCCGACCTCTCCCTCGCCGAGTTCGGCCGCAAGGAGATCACTCTCGCCGAGCATGAGATGCCCGGCCTGATGTCGATCCGCAAGGAGTACGCCGCGACCCAGCCGCTCGCCGGCGCCCGCGTCACCGGCTCCCTGCACATGACCGTGCAGACCGCCGTGCTCATCGAGACCCTGGTCGCCCTCGGCGCCGATGTCCGCTGGGCCTCCTGCAACATCTTCTCCACCCAGGACCACGCCGCCGCGGCCATCGCCGTCGGCCCGAACGGCACCCCGGACGACCCCCAGGGCATCCCGGTCTTCGCCTGGAAGGGCGAGACCCTGGAGGAGTACTGGTGGTGCACGGAGCAGGCGCTGACCTGGCCGAACACCCCCACCGGCGGCCCGAACATGATCCTGGACGACGGCGGCGACGCCACGCTCCTGGTCCACAAGGGCGTCGAGTACGAGAAGGACGGCAAGGTCCCCTCGCCCGACACCGCCGACTCCGACGAGCACCGCGTCGTCCTGGAGCTCCTCAACCGCACCATCACCGAGGGCTCACAGAAGTGGACCCAGCTCGCCTCGGAGATCCGCGGCGTGACGGAGGAGACCACGACGGGCGTCCACCGCCTGTACGAGATGCACCGCGACGGCACGCTGCTGTTCCCGGCGATCAACGTGAACGACGCCGTGACGAAGTCGAAGTTCGACAACAAGTACGGCTGCCGCCACTCGCTGATCGACGGCATCAACCGCGCCACCGACGTCCTGATCGGCGGCAAGACCGCCGTCGTCTGCGGCTACGGCGACGTGGGCAAGGGCTGCGCGGAGTCCCTGCGCGGCCAGGGCGCCCGCGTGATCATCACCGAGATCGACCCGATCTGCGCCCTGCAGGCGGCGATGGACGGCTACCAGGTGACGACGCTCGACGACGTCGTCGACAAGGCCGACATCTTCATCACGACCACGGGCAACAAGGACATCATCATGGCCTCGGACATGGCCAAGATGAAGCACCAGGCGATCGTCGGGAACATCGGCCACTTCGACAACGAGATCGACATGGCCGGCCTGGCCGCCATCCCGGGCATCGTCAAGGACGAGGTCAAGCCGCAGGTTCACACCTGGACGTTCCCCGACGGCAAGGTCCTGATCGTGCTGTCGGAGGGCCGCCTGCTCAACCTGGGCAACGCGACCGGCCACCCGTCCTTCGTGATGTCCAACTCCTTCGCGGACCAGACCCTGGCCCAGATCGAGCTGTACACCAAGCAGGAGGAGTACCCGACCGACGTCTATGTGCTCCCCAAGCACCTGGACGAGAAGGTCGCCCGTCTCCACCTCGACGCGCTCGGCGTGAAGCTCACGACGCTCCGCCCCGAGCAGGCCTCGTACATCGGCGTCGAGGTCGAGGGCCCGTACAAGTCGGACCTCTACCGCTACTGACGGCCGCCCGGCCACCGGTCAGCCCCACTTCAGCAGGCCCTCGCCCCCGCGGCGGGGGCCTGCCCCCTTTGGCCCGCAGGAACCGACCCCGACCGCTCACCGCAGGTACTGACCCGAGGATCTACGCCCATGCCCCGCGGCCGATATTCGCTCCATGATCCGCACGATCACACCCCCCTCGGCGAAGAACAATTCCACTGCGCGCCCGGCCCCTCCGGCTGGCGCTACGTCTCTCAGAGGACCACCCCCTCAGGGACCCCCGCGGGCTCCGTCGACCTCGCGCTCGACGACCGCGGCCGCCCCATCCGCCTCGAACTGCGCGCGGGCGACTGGCAGGTCCGCGCCGCCGCCCTCAACGGCGTCACCTGGGTCCGCACCGACCCCACCGGCGCCCATGCCACCGAGGACAACGCGCCCGCCCACGCCTTCACCGGTACATCCCCCGCCTTCCTCATCGCGACGGCCCGGCTGCTGCGCCTGACCCCCGACTCCCCCGCGACCCGCGTCCGCCTGGTCGCCTTCACGGACCCGGTCCTCGCCCCCCGCACCCTCGACCAGTCCTGGGCCCTGCTGAAAACAGAAGCACACGCCACTGACAACGGCCCGCTGACCGTGGACGAATACCAGGTCACAGCCCTGGACACCGGCGAACAGCACACGGTCCACATCACCGGCGACGTCGTCCTCGCGGGCCCCGGCATCGAGCTCGAACACCTCGAAACCCCGCCGTCGGCCTTCGCCTGACGCCGCGTACGCCCAGCCGACTAGGCAGGCGGCACGAACCCGGTGGCCGGACGCGGGGTTCCCTCGCCCCCGGACTCACCCGGCGGCGGTACGGCGCCCGGAGCGGCGGACGGCGGCACGAACCCCGCCGGAGGGCCTTCGCAGTCCCGCACCTCATGGAACCCGCCAGGGCCGGGCACGGCGGAGTAGGCCGCCTCCCCGCCAAAGGCCCGCCGCGCATCCCGCGCCTGCCGCTCGTGCACAACAGCGGCCAGATACGCCGCCGGCGGAACGCCCTGCGGCACCGCGGCCCCCGTCCGCTCCGCCAGATCACCGGCCAGCCGCTCCGCCATCGCCCAGCCCACCTGCGGATCCAGCTGCCCCATCCGCGTCAGGCACTGCCGGATCGCCAGCCACAGGCCCTCGGGCACACCGGACAGATCGAGCCCGGAGAACCGCCCCATCAGCCAAGGCGGCGGCGGAGGCACGAAACCCGTACGCCCCGCGGGCACCCGCTCACGTACGACCAACGTGCCCGCGAACACATCCCCGAGCCGCCGCCCACGCGCCGACACCAGCGACGCGACGCACGCCACCACCCCGAACGTCATGAGAATCTCGACGACTCCCACGGCCCCCCGCACCAGCGCGTGCCGAAACCGAATGGGCCCCCCGTCGTCCCGCACCACCCGCAACCCGCACGCCAGCTTCCCCAGCGACCGCCCATGACTGAGCGTCTCCACGGCTATGGGCCCACCGACCAGAACGAGTACGAAGCCGGCGACCGCGACGGCGGCAGCCGCGGCGTCGTCCAACGAGGACGTCGAAGCGACGATCCCCAGAGTCACCGCCAGATAGACCGACCACGCCACGGCCATGTCGATCAGCACGGCCAGCACCCGGCTCGGCAGCTTCGCGGGACGCAGCTCCAACGCCACCGCCTCACCCGTCACAAGCTCACTCACGCCCGCCGCCTTTCCCCGCCCTGCCGTAGGACTGGCCAGTCTGCCAAGCTGAGCAGCCACGCCGCAGTACGAGGAGCAGCCACCCGATGGACCTCGACGTCTTCGTGTCCGCCCACCGAGCCGAGTGGGACCGACTGGAAGCCCTGCTGCGCCGGCAACGCCGCCTCACCGGCGCCGAGGCCGACGAACTCGTCGCCCTCTACCAACGCACCGCCACCCATCTCTCCCTGATCCAGTCCAGCGCACCGGACCCGCAGCTCACCGGACGCCTGACCCGCCTGGTGGCACGCGCGCGTAGCGCCGTGACCGGCACCCGCCGCGCCTCCTGGCGCGACGTGACCCACTTCCTGACACACGGCTTCCCGGCAGCGGTCTACCGCTCCCGCCACTGGTGGGTCCCCACCGCGCTGCTCTCGACGGCCCTCGCCGCGGTCATCGGCTGGTGGATCGCCACACACCCCGAAGTCCAGTCCTCGATCGCCGCCCCCAACGAACTGCGCGAGCTGACCCGCCCCGGCGGTGAGTACGAGACGTACTACTCCAGCCACCCCGCGGCGTCCTTCGCCGCCCAGGTCTGGACGAACAACGCCCAGGCCGCCGCCATGTGCCTCGTCCTGGGCGCCTTCCTCTGCTTCCCTGTCGTCTGGATCCTCTTCCAGAACATGCTCAATCTCGGGGTGGGCGTCGGCCTGATGTCCTCGGTCGGCCGGCTCGAGACCTTCCTCGGCCTGGTCCTCCCGCACGGCCTCCTGGAACTGACGGCCGTCTTCGTAGCCGCCGGCACAGGCCTGCGTCTCGGCTGGACCCTCATCGACCCGGGTCCCCGACCGCGCCGCACCGCCCTGGCAGAGGAGGGCCGCGCGGCGCTGGGCATGGCGATCGGCCTCGCCCTGGTCCTGTTCGTATCGGGTGCCATCGAAGGCTTCGTCACCCCATCGGACCTGCCGACCTGGGCCCGCATCACCATCGGAATCGCCGCCGAGCTGGCGTTCCTCGTGTACGTCTATGGCCTGGGCGGCAGAGCCGCCCGTGCGGGTGAAACGGGGGACCTGGACCGGACCGACCGCAGCGCCTCCGCCCCCACCGCGGCGTGATGTGCGTAGGGCCCCCGTGAGCTGCTAGTCTCCTCTTCGCCCCGGGAAAACCGTTGACACGGAAGGACTGGGGAGGTAGATTCGAACAGTTGCCTAGAACTGGACAAGTCCAGGGGTGACAGCTTAGAGTCTGCTTGCTTCTCGAATTACATCAATTGAGAAGCCGCCCCCGATTCATTCGGAACTGAAGCCGGTAAGACCGGCCGAAAACTTCTGATAAAGTCGGGTCAGCCGAAAGGCAAAGGCCCTCCAACGGCCGCCGGAAATGAAATCCGAACCGGAAACGGAACGGAAAACGGATCTGGTAGGGTTGGAAACACGAAATACCGAAGGGAAGCGCCCGGAGGAAAGCCCGAGAGGGTGAGTACAAAGGAAGCGTCCGTTCCTTGAGAACTCAACAGCGTGCCAAAAGTCAACGCCAGATATGTTGATACCCCGACTCACTTCGGTGAG